>CAZUBG010000118.1:0-16876 GCA_964618545.1 uncultured Bifidobacteriaceae bacterium
CCGCCACGCTGATTTGCTTCGAGGACATCTTCCCGGATTTCGTCCGCGAATATGCAGATGACGACACGGATTTTCTCGTGAACATCACCAATGACGGCTGGTTCGGTGAAGGCTCGGCCCAATGGCAGCAGGCCGCCGCCGCCGCGTTTCGCGCCGTCGAGAACGGCCTGCCCCTGCTCCGTTGCGCCAACACCGGTCTGACCTGCTGGGTTGACTCCCACGGGCGCCTCCAGCAAATTTTCAAGGACGCCCGTGGAACCATCTATGGCCCCGGCACGATGACCGTGGAAATTCCCCTGCTCCGCCAGGGGGAAAGGCGGACGCCGACCTATTACCATCTGCACGGCGACCGGTTCGGCTGGGGCTGTGTGCTGATGACACTGGCGTGGATGGGGAGAAAACTGTGGGCGCAACGGAGGTCAGTTTGACCCCGTCGTCGCGGGGTTGATCTGCGACTCGGCCTCGCGCAACAGAATCCGGGCAAAGAGCCAGTCGTACCAATACCCGCCGGAATCGTCACCCTGCTTCAAGCCGCGCAGAAATTTTTCCTCGATCATCTCCCGGCCCTCGGACAATTCGGCCGCCGCCTGCTTGCCGTCACCGGCTTGATGGTAAGCCATGGCTTGGATGACATGCAGGGTGGCCGTCCTTGCCATGCTCTTTGCGGAATACGCCAGCGAGCGACGCGCCCACTCCCGGGAATCTGCGGCGTACCCCTGCCGATAGGCCATGAGTGAGAGTGAAACACACCGCCAGGCCGCCATGGCCGGGGCTTCCTTCGGATTGCTGTCAAACGACCGCGCCGCAAACGTCGCCATCGGTTCCAACTGCTCCATGAGCGTTGCCTCCGCCGGCAACAGCAGGCTGATTTTCACCGTCCGTTCCGCATCCACCGGATCGGAAGTGCCGGCGAAATGGGCAATCGCGTTCCGCCGGAAATGTTCATACCCCGGCACGTCCCCGCGCTCAATCAGCAGCGGGCCCGCCATCAAAAGGTCGGTGGTGATCATCTCCGACTTGTCCTTTTGATCGGCCTGCAACAGCGCGTTGAACCGCTCCACCGCCAGATTCCACCGGCCTTGCAGCGTGTGCCATTCCCCCAGCGAACGCAACACTGACTCGGTTTCCAGGGAGGATTGCGGGTTGGAAACCTCGCCCACCAGACGGTCGGCCTCCTCCATTTGTTGCTGACTGAGCAAATACGCCGCCTGCGCGATTTTTTCCCGGTCCTCAGCCTCTTGGCGCAATGTGGCCTGTTGCAGTTCGGCCGTCACCGCCCGCTCCCGTTCCGCCCGCTCCCGTAACAGCAGCCAGGTGCAGGCCCCCAGCCCCAGGACCAGGGACGCGGCCACCGCGCCAATGGCGATAAAAACCGTTTTGTTCCGCCGAATCAGTTTCTGCAAGTGATACAACCGGCTCGGCGGGCCGGCGATCACCGGCTCGTTGTCCAGATACCGTTGGACCTCCGCCGCCAGCCCGTTGGCGGTCTGGTACCGCCGGCCCCGGTCCTTCTCCAGAGCCTTCATCACAATCCAATCCAAGTCGCCCCGCAGCACGGAAATAAGCTTCCGCGAATCCGTGTGCCGGTGCTGCGCGGCCATTGAAAAATCCCCGCTGGGCAGCCGCGTCAACAGGGTCGAAGGCGTCGGCGGTTCCTTTTCAAGCAGCGTCTGACGCATGGCGTCCAGACCGGAAGCCACCAAATCCCGGGATTCAAACGGGGTTTTCCCCGTCAATAATTCGTAAAGCAAAACGCCCAAACTATAGATGTCGCTGCGCGTATCCACGTCCAACCCGCTGGTCCCGGCCTGTTCCGGACTCATGTAGGCCGGCGTGCCGATAATCTGGCCATGCGCGGTGAACGCAGGTTGGTCCGCCATCGTTTCACCCGTCGCCTTGGAGATGCCAAAATCAATCACCTTCGGCACCGGCTCCCCGTCATGCAGCGCCACCAGAATGTTGGAAGGCTTGATGTCCCGGTGAATGAGCCCTTTCTGGTGGGCATGTTGTACGGCCAGACACACCTGGATGAACACCTTCAGGCGCCGCCCCACGTCCAGATGGTTTTGGTCACAAAACTCGGTGATTTTGACCCCCCGCACCAATTCCATGACGAAATACGGACGCCCCGTGCGCGTCGCCCCGGCATCCAGCACCTCGGCAATGTTCGGATGATCCATCATCGCCAGCGCCTGCCGTTCGGCTTCAAAACGTGCAATGACACTCCGGGTGTCCATGCCCAGCTTGATGATCTTGAGCGCCACGCGGCGCCGAATGGGGGACGCCTGATCGGCCAGGTAAACCACCCCGCACCCTCCCTCGCCGATCTTTTGCAGCAGTTTGTAAGGCCCAATCTGTTCTTCCGCGTCCCCGTCCGCAGTGCGTCCATCCAATCCCAGGCCCGCCTTCTCCCGAAAATTCGGATCATCGGCCAGTCGCGTCAGTTCCGCGCTGGGATTGACCGTCTGGAAAAAACTTTCCGCCGCCAAATGCTTGGCCAGCATTTCCTCAACCTTGCCGCGCAGCCCCGCGTCGCCCGCACACACACGGTCCAAATGAGCCGGGCGATCCCCCGGCGGAACCGCCAGCGCATCAAAAAAGACCTCTTCAACCCGCATGGCAAAAGCACTGCTCATTCAAGACTTCACTCTTCAACGCACTTCCAAATCCCAGGCCCCGCCGGTTTTTCCCGCGAATCAAGCGCTGATCTTGCAAAACAACCAGGTCTTGGCGCAAACCCAGTGCCGGTCCACCGTGCGTTCGCCGATGCCCATCGTTTCCGCCACCTCCTTGTTGGTCATGCCTCCAAAAAACCGAAGCACCACCACCCGCGCCTGTTCCGGATGCTCCGTCTCCAATTCCTTCAAGGCCTCATTCACTAACAAAACCTTGTCGTCCTCCGTGGAGGCCGCCAATTCCAAATCCGCAATGTTCAGCCGCTCCAGACCGCCCCCGTGCCGCAACCGGGACCTGCGCCGCGCGTGCTCAATCAAAATCCGGCGCATCGCCTCCGCCGCCGCCGCAAAAAAATGCGCCCGGTTTTCCCACGTCCGGTCCTGGTCGCCCACCAACCGCAGCCAGGCCTCATGCACCAGCGCCGTCGGCTGCAGCGTATGCTCCCCCGACTCCCGCGCCATGCGCGCCTTTGCCAGATTCCGCAGTGCATCGTACACCAGCGGAAGCAAGTCCTCCATGGCGTTTTCCTCACCATTTCGGGCGGCTTGTAATAATACGGTCACATCACTCATGCGATGTGAAAACCCTATGCCAAAAACCCCCGTTTGGCCATCCTGCTGTTTGGGCTTCGCGCCTGGCCCTGACCGCCGTGTCCAGCCCCGTCTCCCCCAAAAAATCAGACGGGGACACCGGCCATTCCGGCATCCCCGCCAACCCAGACCCAAACCAGGACACCCCAGCCCCGGTCAGGCTGATCGAAGACGGGCGATCAGGCGGCAACCCCCGCCCGGGACACCCGCAAGTTCCTGTGACTCAAGGCACCCGGATCAGGTAGAAACTCCGTGGAGCCGTGGCGTTGACCGTGTTGGTGATGCTAAAGCTTCCGGTCGTGAAGGTGCCCGTCGGCAGCACTGTCCAATCAGCCAGCGGCAGCGCCAGATTGGTCGTCGTCAGCACATTGTACTGCTCACCCGCCAGCCCGTTGGTCCCGCTGATCACCAGGCTCGTCCCGGACAGGCTGATGCCCGTGATGCCCGGCTGCGGCGTAACCCCGCTGACAATACTCAGCACTCCGGTGGCCGGATTGAATTGATAAGCCAGCCCGGCGCCGGGTGAACCAACGATGTAGGTGAAGCGACCCGAACCGCCCTCACTGAAGATTTGGAACGTCTGGCCCACGGTCAGCGCCGTCCCGTCCGAGGTGATGTTGGTGACGGTCAAGATGCCACCAAAAGTGATGGCCCCGCTGTTGACGACAATCTCATCAGACAACCCCGCACCGCCGGTGTTATCCACCCGCAGGGAGACATTGCCATGCAAGGTCAGGTCACCACCGTTACCGGCGCTGTTGGCCGTGCCGCCATCATTGATGGTGAACGTGCCCACCGCGGCCCCCGCGTCGCCGGCCCCAAGAATGCCCGCCGGTCCAACCACCACGTTGCCATTCACGCTCCCCGTGCCCGCCAGCATGCCGTTGGTCACCACCGTGGTTCCCGTATATTGGTTGTCCGCGTCGAAATAAACGGCTCCCGCGCCTTTCTTAATGACGCCGCCGCCGTTGCCGTCGCCCTGCAACGACGCCGACGGGATGCTGAGCACAAACCCATTGTCATCCAACACCAGCCCTCCGCTTTCCACCGTGCACAAAACTTGGAGGAAGTTGTTGGTTGAGACCACGGCTTGGAGCGTGCCGCCATTGAAATAAGCGGCGGAAGTGTTCGGTGTCGTGCCGTTGGGCCGCAGGTCCATCGCTTGCACCAGGCCGCCGTTCAGATACAGAGTGCCATTGGCACCGCTGTTCTCACCCAGCCACAATTCACCGCTGTTGAGAACCTCGCCGCCATTCACAATCAAAGTCCCGCTGCTGCCCAGCGAGCCAATGACAATGTTGTTGGCGCCGCCTTTCTGCACCGTGCCGCTGTTGACGATCAGCGTGCCGTTTGCCAGCGTATTATCGCGTCCCACCACCAGCCAGTTGTTGGAAACCACCAGCGTCCCGCCGGCCACCATCACTTCGCCCGTCACCGACGCGTCGCCGGCAATCCAGAATTCTTCCGAAGCCACGCTGACCACCCCGCCATTGGTGATGATGAGCGTGCCGCTTTGGACTTCACTGGGCGTTGTGCCGTTCAGATAATTGGTTCCATTAACCACCAACGTGTTGGTGCCGTTGTTGATCCAAGCCACTCCGCCGGAAGCACCGCTGATGGTGCCGCTCCAGAAACCATTGCCGCCACTGCCGGTCGTCAGCGTCACCGCCCCGGCATTATCGTCAATGATCCCGGTGCCGGAGATCCCGTTGAGCGATTGCGAATTGCCGGCCAGTTCCAGTCTGCCTGTGGGACTGAGCCACAGGGTGCCCGAACCGATCGCATTGGCCGCGCCCAGGATCACCGTGCCGTTGCTGATGGTGGTGTTGCCGGTGTAGCTGTCGCCTGTCAGTGAAAGGGTCACGGAATTCGAGCCCAGTTTGGTCAGGGAGGAGTTCCCGCCAATGGTGCCCGTACCCGTGAAGCTGTAGCTTTCCGCATTGTTGCTGACCAGGATGCTGGCGGGACTGACATTGGTGTTCACAATCACCACCGGGATGCCCGAGTCAAAGAAATTCACGGCATCACCCGGAATCACCGTTTGCTGATAAACCGTCGGAACCGCCCCCAGCAGCCAGTTCGTGGTGTGACTAATATCCCACAGGTCCGCATTGTTGCCCGTCCAGACCAGCCCCGGTCCGGTGGTGACAATGATGGCATATACGGTCGAGTTGGCCACGCTGTTGGATATGACCGCCTGCACGCCTTGCGGTGCGACAACGTTGGTTGAAAAATGACCGCCCCCGGCCAGTGAACCACTGTATTGAATCAGCGGGAATTTGCCCACCGTGAACCGCCCGGCCAACCGGATGGCGTTCGTTCCCTTGACCGTCAACGTCCCGCACATGATGGCCGGAACGGCTGAATTACCCGTGCCAAAGGCCAGATCCAGAATGTTCGTCCCGGTGCTGGAACTCCCGAGCGTCAGGCTGGTCAGCGGCATGCTGACATTGGTGCTGATCTGAATCCCAAAAGCCGCTCCATCCGCCACTGTGACGGATCCTGCCGCTTTCGACGCCGAAGTCACATACAACTCACCAGCGTTGATGACCGCGTTCCCGTAGGCATTCGCCCCGCTCAACGTCAGGGTGCCGACACCCTGCTTGGTCAGATTGCCGGCCACATTGGCCGCCAGAACTGGCGTGTTGGCGGAAGCCCCGCTGCCGTCGTCACTCAACAGGGACACCGACAGCCCGTCATCACTGTTGTAACCGGTGCCCGGACAAGTTACAATGAAGCCGGTCACCACGCCGCCGGACACGGTCGCAATCGCCGTCGCCCCGCTGCCGGAGCCACCGCTGATCACCACCACCGGCGCGTCACTATAGCCCGCGCCACCGCTGGACACCGGGATTGAACTCACCCCATAGCCCGTCGGTGCCTGCAGTGTCTGCGGAATGGTGATGGCAAAGCCGCCGTCATCAATCGTTGCCCCGCCACTGTAGACATAAGCCGCCGTCAAACCCTTGACAAAGGAGTTGGTGGCCAGGTTGGCCTTGAGCGTGCCGCCGTTGAAATTCAGCGTGCCGGTGCCCGTGCCTTGGGAAACCGCGTTGGCCGTGACCGTGCCACCCAGCAGGTTGGCCGTCCCGTTTCCTCCCGATTTTCCAAGCGTCACTCCGTCAACGGGAATGACCAGTTGCGCGCCCCCGGAAACATTCAAAACCCCGGTCCCCACTTCGCCCGGCCACACGCCGCCGCCGTAGGTGCCGCCGCTGGGATTGGCGTTGAACACGGCCGTGCCGCTCAACGTCATCACCGCCTCGGAAGTGCTGACCCCGTATCCGATGGTGGCCGAGGATCCGGTCATGTTAATCGTTCCGCCGCTTTGATTGAAGACACCACCGTTGCCGGTGGCCCCCAAGGCAATGAACCCGCCAATCGTGGTCGTCCCACCGCTCTGGCTGAACCCTCCGTACGCCGACGTCCCGATTGCCAACTGCCGGTTCACCACCAGCGTGCCCGAACTGATCTGGATGTCGCCCGGCGATCCGCTTCCATCCTGCAAGCTGGAATCATAGGCTTCCCCAGGATTGGTGTTTGCCTCCAGTGAGCCACCCGAAATGCTCAGCACCGAGTTGGCACCCGCTCCATCACCAACAATGATCAGTCCCGTGCTCGCGGCTTCGCCGGTGATGTTCAAGTTCCCGCCGTTCACCAACAGTGTGGGATAATTATTGCCGGTGCCGGCCAGCGTCAGCGTGCCTTCATTCACATTCACCGCGCCGGTGTCCGTGAATGGGCCGCTCAGTACGAGGGTCCCGCTGTCCTGCATCGTCAGGGCGCCTGTGCCGGAAACTGTTCCGGCCACTTGGGCCGTCACGTTCGTCACCACATCAAAGCTTGAATTGGCCGTGAACGTGAGGGGCCGGGTGCTGGTGGTGTTCCCGACAAACTGCAGGGTCCCGCCGCCCAGGGTCAGCGTCCCGGACGCCGCGCCCAGACCCGCGTCATTGGTCACCGCCAGCGTGCCCGCATTGACAAAGGTGCCGCCCGTATAAGTGTTCGCCGTGCCCAGGTACGCCAACCCGCTGCCTGCCATGGTCACCGTGGCCGCCCCGCCGATGGACCCGGAGCCGATCACGTTGTACGTCTCGTTGTTGTTGTTCAGCGTCACCGTATAGGGTTGAACGGTCACCGACAGACTGATGTTCGTGTTCTCCGTCAAATTATCCAGCGAATCATCAAACGTCACCGCAGAACCATCCGTGTAGTCTCCCAGCGAACCGCCATTGTTCCAGTTGGCGCTCGTAAAGTCCCAACTGGTGCTCACCGAGCCATACCAACTCAGCGTCTGCCCGATCCGCGTAATGCTCAAATCCAGCGTATGGTTCGCCGTGTTGTTCACCAACACCGCAGTAATGCCCGGCAGCGCCCCCAGTTTGAAATTACTGACGTTCGGCAGGGTCGTGCCAGTATAGGCAATCAGCGGAAACTCGCCCAGAACCCAGCCCGAACCCGTGATGTTGATGGTGTTGGCGCCGGAGACCGAGAGGCTGCCGCTCGCCGTCACGGCGGTGAAGCTCGGATTGCCGGACAACGCGCCGTAGGCCAGATCCAGCACCGCGTTTGTCAAGGCCAGCTTGGCCGCATTAAAGGTGCTCCCGCTCGAAATATCCAGGAACAACGTGCCGTTGCTGGCCACCAGGTTCCCCGGCGTGTTCAGGCTGGAGGGATTCAGATCCAGCGTTCCGCCGCGCACCACCGTGTTCCCCGTGTAAGTGTTGCCCGGTTGCAGGATCAGCGTGCCCGAACCCAGCTTGGTCAAACCGCCGCTCACGTTCGCCGCCACTGTGGCCGCGCCCACCGCCGCCGCCGTGGTGTAGCCACCGCCGCCCAGCGTCACCGTGGGCGCCGTATAATTATTGCCGGGGCTGGTGACCACAATGCCCGTCACCGCACCACCCGACACCACCGCGTACGCCGTGGCGCCAAAGCCGGTGCTGTCATTGATAAATACCTGCGGAGGCATCACGTACCCCGCCCCGCCGGCCGTCACCGGGATCGCGGCAACCCCTTTGCCCGCCGGCGTCAGCAACGGCTGGCCCAGCGTGATCACCTGACCGTTATCATGGATCGTCGCCCCGCCGCCATAGATATAAACGCCGCCCAGGTTCGTGATGAATGCCGTGTTCGCCGCAATGCCGGCCTGAAGCGTGCCGCCATTGAAATTGATGAACACGTTGGTATTGACACTGGCCACGCCATTCTCAAAGCCCAGCGTCTGGAGGATGCCGCCATTCAAATTCAAACTCGTCAGGTTCGTCGCGTTGCCGCTGGCGGTATAGCCCGCTCCCTGGTTCAATTTCACCCGCAAACTCGGCGTGAGGAACTGCGCCGTCCCGCTGAGGGTCGTGACGTTGGTTTGCGCCCCGGCCGCCCAACTGATGGACAAACCGTTGATGTTGTTGTCTGCCGGGGTTCCGCCGCCGATAATCCCCACCGTCCCGCCCGAAATATTCACCACGCTGGATTCACCCACCGCGCCGCGGTTTGGCAGAAAATAACTGGAGGTGCTGTTCGGCAGAATCACCGTACCGCCGCTCATGTCGAACTCACCGAACGTGCCCGCCCCGCCGCCGGAACCGCCGGGGTCAATTTCGCCCCCATAACTGAGCGTGCCGCCGGACAAATTGTAGTAGCCATCCGCCCCGGCAATGCTGCCCAGTGACAGACAACCCAGCGCGACATTCGTGACGTTCACCGTGGTGCCCGCGGATTGGTAAAGCGCGCCGGCCTGACCAGCCGTCGTCCCCACCAGCAGCGTGGCCCCGGCGTTGCCCGTATAGGTTCCGGCATTGGTAAACACCAGCGTGCCGCTCGCCACCGCCACCGAGTTCGACAGTGCATTGGCGCCGGTAATGGCCACCAGGCCGCCGTTCACCGTCGTGGTCCCGGTGTACGCATTATTGCCGGCCAGGGTCAGCGAACCGCTGCCCGACTTGCTCAACCCGCCCGCTCCGCTGATCGCCGCGTTCACCACCGTGTTGGCACTGCCGGCCACCGTCACCAAGCCTCCGCCGTTGGCCAGATTCTGCGCCAGTGTCAAATTGCCCGCCGCCGCATTGATCGTCTGGGATCCGCTCAACACCACCGGCACATTCAGCGCCTCCGCGCTGGCCGAGTTGTTCGTCAGGCCGCCCGTCAGGGTCAGCGTATAACCGCCGGTCGAGCCGACCGCAAAGCTGCCCGCCGTGCTGTCAAATGTCAGTCCCGTGAGGCTGAAATTATTGTCCAGGTTCGGCGTCAGATCCGTGGTTCCATCAAAGGTCACACTGTCCCCCGCGTAGGCGGGCGCCGCACCACTCACCCAGTTCGGATCGTTCGACCAGTTGGCATTCCCCGCCAGCCCGTCCCACACTTGATTCGCCGCCAACACGGTCACCCCCACGGAAGCCACCCCGCTCAGCCCGGTGTTGTCCATCACGGTCACGGTCAGCGACTCCGCCCCCACCGCAGTGCCGCCGCTGACGCTGACGGTATTGGTATAGAGGCTGCTGCCATTGGACTGCACCAGCGTTACCGAGGCGGGTGCGCCAATCGAACCGGCGTTGACGGTGACACTGCTGATCGGGTAGGTGCCCGGCGTGACGATCGCGCTCACTACGGTGCTTTCGTTCCGCGTCAGCGTGGTCGGACTGGCCGTGGCGCTGACCGCCGGCGCAAAAGTGCTTGTGAACTGAAGCGTGACCGTGTTGCCGCTCGTCACCACCGCGAAATTGGCTGCATTCGCCGGGGCGACATCCCAAACCGGCGAGGAGGCAAACTTCCCGCTGATGTTTCCAGCCACCGTGAACAGCACATACGGGGTGTTGGTGTCCAGATTGACCTGGGTGCTGGGAGCCGTGACGTGGATGACGTTGTTATTGTTGGTCAGATTACCCGTCACCACGATCATTCCGTTGGATCCGTTGTAGACGGTGCCCAGGGCGAAATAACACTGAGCGCCGGATGCCAGCGTCAAATTGCCATTGAATGTGTTTGTCCCATATACACCGGCGGTCCCGGCGTAGATCTTCGAACCGGAGGCGGTGCTGACCGCGCCATAGTTGGTGCCGGTGCCCAGCAGACTCTGATTTCCCAGCGTAAAGGAACTCGCGCCCGACACATCAAACGTCGCCCCACTGGCCACGTTGATGTTTGCGGAACCACCCAGACTGCCGCTCACGGCCAGCCGGCCACTGCTGACGGTCGTGTTGCCTGTGTAGGTTTCCACCCCGGTCAGCAGCAATTTGCCGGCTCCCACCTTGGTCAGGCCACCGCTGTTGGTGATCGCCCCGGACATTGTAAGCGTGTCGCCCGTATTCACCCCGATAATCCCCGTGCTGGCCAAATTGACGATATTCGCCAGCGCATAGCTGGTGCCGCTCAAATTGGTAATCGTGCCGCCGCTCATCGTCAGCGGCCCGGTCCCCAACCCGGCATTGTTCGCAATCACAATCGTGCCTGCCGTATCAAGAAAACCGCCGGTAAAGGTGTTCGCCGCGCTCACCTGCAAGGCGCCGGGGCCATACTTGTAAATGCCCGTGCCCCCGTTGATGATCCCGGTGATGTTGAGGTCAATCCCGCTGGGCGTCGTGCCCTGGGCAACCGTAAATTCGCCCAGACCATTAAAATGCACCGGCCCGGAAACGACGGAAACAATCGGACTGGCCAGGCTGTTAAAGCCGTACATCGGGGTTGTTTGAGAGCTGAAAACCCAGTTGCCACCGCTCGAGGATGCCGTGCCGCCCGTAAGATTGATGTTGTAGAGATAGCCTTCATTGCCACCCGACGCATTGGTTAGCACCCCTCCGTTGACGTTGATCGCCGTCAAACAAGCTCCCGCATTATAGCCACCGGAATCCACTTTGCTCATCGTCAGGTTGGCTCCGGGATTCACGGTGACAACCCCGCGAAGCGAGCCGGTTCCGCCGCCTTCCAGCAGATAAAGCGTGCCCCCATTGACAAACGTACCTCCCGTATGCGTGTCATAATTACCGATCTTGAGCAAACCGGGTCCGTCCTTAATCAACATCGTGGGGACCGTGCCATCCGCAATGACGGGCCAGATGGTCCAATTGTTGGCACTGGCATCCGCCTCGGGAACATGTACATACAACTCACCCGTGGCCAAACCTGACTTAAGATAATTCGTTGCAATCACGTTGCCCCCGCCATTGTTCAACATCCATCTGGATTCGCCTTTCAGAATAAGCCCGCCGCTGCCCAGCGTCAGTGTCGAACCGGTGCCGTTGGCCGCCGTCACACTAAAGTCGCCCTCCTGCACCAGCGAGTTGATGGTGATCGCACCGTTGATGGTGGTGATGTTATTGGCGCCATTCAGGGCGCCCGACACCCAGTTCAAAGTGGATCCACCTGTGGTTTGAGTGCTCGACGCCGTCGCCGACACCGCAGTATAGCCGGTGTAAGGAACAACGTTCCCGTTGCCATCGTTGGCCGCCCAATCACCGGTGGTGCTTGAACCAAGACTGTCCCCCACCGTCGCCCAACCACCCAGGATGCCGTTGACGTTGGCCGTGGTCGTGGTAATGGTGCCAGTCGAAGTGTTGGTGAAATCCACCGTGCCGCCGGGAATCTGCGTGATCGCACCCAGCCCGAGGGTCACTGCTCCCGCACCCACCTGGGTGCCCAACACCTTTGAGAAACCGGGGTTGACCATGGTGCCCGCAAAGGTCTGCGAAGTCGTGATCGCGTTCTGCTCCTTGACCTGCAGCGTCCCGCCGCCCAGCACCAGGCTTGAACTGCTGTTGATGAGGTTGTTGGGGGAGGTCGCGTTGGCAAAATCTTCAATCAGCGTGCCGTTGTTCACAAAAGTTGAGCCGGTGTAGGTGCTCGGGGCCGCGCCGTTGAGCGTCAGACTGTTCGTGCCCGCATTAATGAGCGAGAGAGAGCCCGCTGTGTCGGCCAGAACACCGCTGAATACGCTGGCCGTGGCCGAACTGTTGTTGACCGTCAACGCCGCGGAACCGCCCGCCTGCGTCGTGTCCACCGTCCCGCTGCCACTCAAACCGGCCACCGTCTGCCAGTTCCCGTTCAAATTCAAGGTCGCTCCCGGACTCACCGATACCGCGCTCGCCAACGGCACGTTGCCCGCCGCCACCGTTCCCGCCGTCATCAGCGTTTGCACCTGCGCCTGGCTCAGGGCGGTGTTGTACACGGAAACCTCGTCAATCAAACCGTTCAAACCCGCGGTGCCATCGGCGGCTTCGCCGCAACCACCGATCCATAACTGCCTGCCCACGCCCGTGTTCCCGGCCCAGGCAACCTTGACGGCGTCCACATTGCCGTCCACATAAAGGGTTTCGTTGGTCAAACCGCTGCAGGTCATCACCACAAAGTGCCAGTTGCCGTCATTGATGACCGTGCTCCCCTCCTCCCAACCCTGGCCGTAACTGACGCCGCCGGCATACGCGCCTGCCCCGTCCGCAGATCCGTTGTTCAAGTGAAAAACCATGTTCCCGCTCGCCCAGCCGCCGTTGCCTTGATACGCATAAACCGCCCCCGCCGTCGAGGTCTTCATCCACATCCCAATCGTCCAACTCGCCGACCCGGTCATGCTGACCACCGGATTGTTGATCATCACATAGCCCGCATTCACAATGGCCGGAATGCTTAACGCATTGCCGCCCAAACGACCGCCTCCCACAATCGCCGCCCCGCCCACCAGGGTTCCGTTCATGGCCGTGCCGCCGCTGCCTTCATTGAACACCGTCGTCCCGCCGACTTTGTCGAAGGACAGGTACAACACCGGCGCGGGCGCCGCAGACACGCCCGTGATGGAGGCGGGAAATGACAGCGTGCCGGAACCGATCGTGGTCGCGCCGGTGTAAATGTTCGTGCCACCCAGCACCAGCGTGCCGGTGCCAGCCGTCGTCAAACCCGCCGATCCCGTCAGCGCCACATTCAAGGTCGCCACATTGTTGTTGCCGGAATTATTATTGACCGTAATGGTCGGCGTCCCGGACGAAACGGCCAGGTTGAACACACTCCCGCCGCTGGGATTTAGCGTCCAATTATCGGCGTTCACTCCGGTGAGATCACCAAACAGCAGGTTGCCAATGTTATGTGAGGCATCCACCGTCACCGTGCCGGAACCGTCAAGCTGGCTGAAATCAGCCGTGGCGCCAATGCCATCAGCGACCACCCCGCCCGCCCAATTGTTCGTGGCGCTCCAATTCCCCCCCGCGCTGCTGATCCAAGTGCCGCTGGTTTGCGCCCGCGAGACCGCCACGCCGGACACTAAAAACAGCCCGGTGGCGGCGGCGGTCAGACTCGTTGCCAGCAACCGTATGCGGTTGCTCCATGTTTGCTGATGATCCTGGGGTTTCATGATAAATTTATGGTTGGGGACTGGGGTTGCCATCATGGGTTGGGAGCACAAATTCACTGTCTTGCGAGGCGCGTAAAATAAATGACTGAACATATGGATTCAACTGGTAATGCGCCATCCGCCTCCCAACTACGCCAAAAAAATTCATTTATTTCGCGCCCCCCGTCTTTTCAGGCCCAACGGGACGTAATCCCACCGCCGCCCAACAGGCTGGGTTGTGCCGCCCCGAAGAAATGAGCGTGGCAGCCGACGTCAGGAGGCTCTGATTAATCTGCTTGCACCGCCGGTCACGGCCATCGTCCCAACTCGCAGCCTCCAGTGCGGCGGTCCTCCACCGGCTTTGAGGCTTGGAATTTGAAGCTTCCTTGATTTTTGCTGATTGTTGTTTGAATTTTCCGCCACCGCCCATCCCGGTAACCCCCGCCCCGGCACAAACGTCTCTCCATTAAATGATCCATCGTTCCATCTTTCTGTTGCTGTCCTTCCTCCTGTTCGTTTCCAGCCTGACCGTGCGCGCCGCCGAAACCCTCGACCCGCAGCGCCTCCAGGAAATCGCCGGCATGCTCCCCGCCCAGCCCGCCGGCTTTGCCTGGCCCATTACCAATCGCCCGGCCTGGCAGTCTTTGGCCGCCGACCAAGCCTTCCACAAAGTCCTGGCCGAAGGAAATAAGCTGCTTACCCAGCCTCTCCCCGACCAGCCCGACAGTTTGTTTCTTGAGTACTCCCAAAACGGCAACCGCACCCACTGGCAAAAAGTCGCCTCCGAACGCCGGGGGCGCATTGAAACATTCTCCCTCGCGGAAGCCTTTGAAAATCGTGGACGCTTTTTACCCCCGCTCGAGACCACCATTGCCTCGCTGTGTGCCGAAAAAACCTGGGTGCTGCCCGCCCATGATGGCGGTCTCCAAAACTTTCATGGCGTGGAAATCATTCCCGATCTCGGAGCCACCGGACTCGCCGCCGATCTGGCCCAGGCCGATTATATCCTCGGCGACCGCCTCACCCCCGCCACCCGCCGGTTGATCCGGGATAACGTCCGCCGCCGTGTCCTCGATCCCTTTCGCGCCATGATCGAAGGCCGGCAGCCCGAGTCCTTTTGGGTCCGCACCCCCATGAACTGGAACGCCGTCTGCGTGGGCAACACCGTCTTCAGCGCCCTGACCCTGCTGGATTCCCGCGCCGACCGCGCGTTTTACGCCACCGCCGGCGAACATTGCATCCGCTACTATCTCAGCGGTTTTACCCCGGATGGCTACTGCGCGGAGGGTGTCGGCTATTGGAATTATGGTTTTGGCCACTTTATTCTGCTCACCGAGACCTTGCGCCAGGCCACCGGCGGAAAAATTGACCTCCTGAATGACGACCGCGCGGCCTCAGCCGCCCTGTTCTGCCGTCACAGCGAAATTCTCCCCGGCGTTTTCCCCACCATCTCCGACGTTGACCCAGGCACCCGGCCCGACCCCCGGTTAACCGCCTATGTCTGCCGGCGGTTGGGACTGCCATCCCACGGTGAAAAACTCGCGGGCAACGCCGACAGCCTCCCCTTGACGTTGATGCTGTCCAGCCTGCCCGATCCCCCGCCCCTGGCCCGCCAGTGGGCCGCCCCCGCTGACAGTCCCCTGCGCAATTTCTTCCCTGACGGCGGCGTCCTGCTGTCCCGCACCCCGCCGGACGCCTCCCCCGCCTTTGCCGTGGCGCTCAAAGGCGGCCACAACAACGAACCCCACAACCACAACGATGTGGGCAGCTTCAGCGTCGTGCTGGGACACACCATGGTCATCTGCGATCCCGGCGGCGAAGTCTACACCGCCCGCACCTTCGGCCCCCATCGCTATGACAGCGGCGTGCTCAACTCCTTCGGTCACGCCGTCCCAGTGATTGCCGGACAATTGCAAAAAACCGGTGCGGACGCCCGTGGCATCATTCTCGCCACCAATTTTACCGACGCCGCCGACACCCTCACCCTCGACTTCCGGTCCGCCTACCCCGTGCCGCAATTGCAAAAACTCAACCGCACCTTTGTCTTTCAACGCGGCGAAGCCCCGGCCCTCACCGTCCGCGATGAAGTGGCCTTCTCCGCCCCGGAAACCTTTGAAACCGCGCTGGTAACCTGGGGCGCCGTCCAGGCCGACGGCCCCGACACCCTGAAAATCACGGATGACGGCGCCGCCGTCCGCGTGACCATTGACACCCAGGGCCATGCCTACACCTGGCGCCAGGAAATCATTGATGAAAACGTCATGTCCAAGCGCAAGCCAAACCGCGTCGGCATCCGGTTAACCTCCCCCCTCCCCGGTGCCACCATCACCCTGCGCATCACCCCGGCCGGCCGGTAACTTTGTTCACAAGGACCGGACGGCGCCAAGAACCACCGTCAAAGAACTATGGGACCCATGCCTCAACTTACTCCCATTCCTGCAACCGCGCCGCCCCAAAGCCCGCAGGGCTGGTATATTTGCAGCCATCCCCGCAAAAGAAGATCAAAAGCTCCGTCAGGTGCGACATCAACGGAATGGCCGGAGCAAGCGAACACACCTGCGGTTTTGGTGCCAACACCGGCGTCATGCCACCTCCGCGAGCGCCAACGGCGCGGCCTCATGCCAGCCTGGGGCGCCCGCCCCAGGATTGTCATGGCGCTGGTGCAGAAGGGCTGAAAGCCCGCTCCATCCACCCCGGAATTCACCAACTTCCCCCCTGCCCCCACCCTCCACACCCATCACAACACGCTCCGGATCCTCTGCGAAGCCTTCCAAATCGAGTTTGAAGGCCACGATCTTCGTTGTGAACGCCAGCTCGTCCAGCAAGCCTTCAGCGTCCATCGCGCCGGTAAAATGCTCGTCCCCATCATTGATGACGCCCACCTCATGCCCGCCGATTGTTTGCGCAAACTCCGGCTGCTCTGCGAGGACTTCCCCCGCTCGCACAATCTGGTGCTCATCGGCCAGCCGCCCCTGCTCCAATCCCTGACCCTGGCCGTCTTGGGATGCCCATTATGCTTAAACAGCTCGGCCGCAAAGCGTTCCCACACACTGGCATCCTTGCCTTCCACCGCCAGCAACACCCGTTTGGCCTCCAAATCCACAAAGACCGTCAGATAATTGTGGCCCTTGCGCCGGTTCATTTCGTCCGCCCCCACCCACACCACGTTCTCCCGGCTCAAGGCCGCCCACGCCGCATCCACATGCGCAAAGAGCGGCCGCCACAACTTGTGATCCGTCTCCCCCAAAATCTCCCCCGCTTTGCTCACCGGCATCTCCCGCATCAGGGTCAACGCAAA
>CAZUBG010000119.1:0-16712 GCA_964618545.1 uncultured Bifidobacteriaceae bacterium
GCGTGGGACTCATAAGCCCGAGGTCAGTGGTTCGATTCCACTCGCTGGCACCATTCATTCCATATATTTCATGCAAACATTTAATCATGGCTTGACATTAAGCGGGCAACGGCTTAACTGTCCGCGTTAGGTAAATTCATGTTTGCGCAATTCAAAAGCCTGTTCTCCAACGATATTGGGATAGACCTGGGTACGGCAAATTCCCTAGTTTATGTGCGGGACCGTGGCATTGTCCTGCGGGAACCCTCGGTGGTGGCCATTCAAGCGGGCACGACGAACGTGCTGGCGGTGGGTGACGAAGCAAAACGGATGCTGGGCCGCACGCCCGGCAACATCGTGGCGATCCGCCCGATGAAAGACGGCGTGATAGCCGACTTCGAAATCACCGAGGCCATGCTGCGGCATTTCATCCAAAAGGTTCACCATCGGAAATTAATCGCGCCACGCGTGGTGGTGGCGGTGCCGTCGGGCATCACAGAGGTGGAGAAACGGGCGGTCAAGGATTCAGCCACCCATGCCGGGGCGCGGGAAGTCTATCTGATCGAACAGCCGATGGCGTCGGCGATCGGGGTGGGACTGCCCGTGCATGAACCGGCGGGGAACATGATCGTGGACATTGGCGGGGGGACTTGCGAGATCGCAATCATTTCCCTGGCCGGGATCGTTTTCAGCCGCAGCCTGAGGGTGGGCGGGGACGAATTTGACGACACGATTGTGGCACACATGAAACGCGCCTACAACATGATGATAGGTGAACGTACTGCGGAGGAAATCAAGATTCGCATAGGTTCCGCCTTTCCCCTGGAACAGGAAATGACGATGGATGTGAAAGGCCGTGATTTAAGCACGGGCCTGCCAAAAACCCTGACCATTCGTTCCGAGGAGATTCGCGAAGCCTTGCAGGAACCGCTTTCGAGCATTCTGGAATCCATCCGGTTGACGCTGGAGCGTTGTCCGCCCGAACTGGCCTCCGATCTGGTGGATCGCGGCTTGGTGATGGCGGGTGGCGGTTCGCTGATCCGTGGGATAGACAAACTGGTGGCCGGGGAGACGGAACTTCCCGTTCATCTGGCGGATGACCCCATGAGCGCGGTGGCTGAAGGCACCGGCCGGGTTTTGCAGGAAATAGAATTCCTCAAACGGGTCGCCACGAATGCCAAATATTAGCTGATTTCCCCCTCCACGTTCGCCTGCTCGGCGGCCGGACTTGATCCGGCTGCGACGGTGGCAGGATGTTTAAACAAAAACATTTTCTTGCGCTTGGCGCTGTGACGCTGGTGGCATTGCTTTTCTTGAGCCTGCCCCAGCGCGTGACCTCCCGGCTGAAACTGGCCGTGGGGAGTTTGTTTTTGCCGCTTTCCAGTCTGGCGGGCACGGCCCAGGAACTGCCGGCCGACCTGGCGGATGACGTGCTTCCCCGCCGCGAACTGCTTCAACAAATCAACCGGCTCCGGCAGGAAAACCAGGAACTCAAGGTCCAGGCCCTGCAGGCGGCCTCGATGGGGCTGGAAAATGAACAGTTGCGGTACCAACTCCGCTGGCAGCGCCAGGTTCCGTGGAAGATCAAACTGGCCAATGTGGTGATGCGTGACCCGGCGAATTGGTGGCGGGCGGTGGAGATTGACCTGGGCAGCGAGAGCGGGGTGACGGAAAATCTGCCGGTGCTGACTTCCGACGGGCTGGTGGGGCGGGTTTCCACCGTGTGGCCGACTCGTTCGCAAGTGGTTTTGATTGGCGACCCAAACTGCCGGATTTCGGCGCTGGTGAGCAACCCGGCGCATGACATTGGCGTGGTCAGCGCGGGGGGGATCATGGACAACACGCTGGCGGACCTGACGTATTTGTCCGGGACGGCGGTTTTGAAGCCGGGTGAAGAAGTGGTGACCAGCGGTCTGGGCGGGGTGTTTCCCAAAGGGATACCCATCGGCCGGATTTTGGATTCGCGGCAGGTTGAATTTGGGCTGTACACCGAGGCGCGGGTCAAACTTTGGGCGAATCTCGGGACGCTGGAGCAAGTGTGGGTGTTGTTCCGATGAGCAAACAAAACACAACTATGATTTATGTGGCGGCATTTCTGGCGGTTTTCAGCCAGGCTTCGCTGCCGGGGTTGCGGCAATTGCTGGGGGCGCAGGTGGATCTGCTGCCGGCGCTGATGGTCTATGCCGCATTGCATGCGAGCCTGCTGAACCTCGGGCTGTTGGCGGTGTTTGGGGGCTTGTTTTTTGATTCACTGTCGGCCAATCCACTGGGGATTACGATTCTGCCGCTGTTTCTGACAGGTTTTTGCATGTTTTTGCAACGGGACCTGATTTTGCGCGATCTGGCCTTCGCGCAAATCCTGCTGGGGGCGGCGGCCAGCGCGGTGGTGCCGCTGATGACGGTGTTGCTGATGTTAAGCGCGGGCAAGGCGCTGTTTCTGGGGTGGGGATCGCTTTGGCAATGGCTGGTGATGACGGTTGGCGGGGCGGTGGCGACGCCGGTGCTGTTCGCCTTGTTCAACGGATTCAACCAGGCGTTTGATTACAAATTGCAGACGGAAACCAGTTTTCGATCCGACCGTGAAATCCGGCGCGGTCGGATGTAGATTAACCCTGCGTCATGCTGTTTTTTGACCAACTAAAGAAAAATGACCCGCAACTCCGCCTGGTGGCGGTGATGCTGACGGCAGGATTGTTGATCCTGCTGATCGGGTTGTGGTGGGTGGAGGTGGTGTCGGCCCGGACGTATCAAAGCCATTTGGAAATTCAATCCTACCGCACGGTTCGGATCCCCGCAGTGCGCGGCAAAATTCTGGATGACACCGGCACCAACGTGCTGGCGGAGAATCGTCCGCGTTATAATCTCAGCCTGAACTTGGACGCCCTGCGGCCGCAATTTGAGGTGGCCTTCAACCAAGTGAAGAAACAGGCGGTGGTGTGGCAAAAACAGCGCGTGGAGGAGCAGGAGAAGAGGCTGGGCCGGTCCTTGAACAAGGTGGAACGAAAGCAGTTCGCGATCAGCACGGAGGAATGGGAGCAACTCCGGCAGCAGGCGCGGTTGCAGGTGGTGGCCGGGGTGGTGGCGGAGGTGAGCCGGCGCATGGCGACGAACATTGTGTTTGACCCGGTGAAGTTTGAGCGGGCCTATGCCACGCGCCTGGCGATGCCTTACCCGGTGGTTACGGGTTTGTCCCCCCAGCAAATCGCCCGGTTCGAGGAGAATTTCACCAATTTTACAGTGGTTGACCTGGATTTGCAGTCCGAGCGCAATTATCCGCTGGGAACGACGGCGGCGCATGTGCTGGGTTATGTTCGGCGAGATGACAGTTCGGCGGAGGGAGAGGAGGCCTTTTTTTCCTACCGACTGCCCGATTACAGCGGCATTTCCGGGGTGGAAGGCAGATACAACAGTGTTTTGCGGGGCACTGCGGGCACGGAGTCGGTGCTGGTGAACAACCTGGGTTACCGCCAGTCTGAGAACGTCTGGAACCAGCCCGAGCCGGGGCACAGCATTGTGCTGACGCTGGATTTGGACATTCAACAGACGGCGGAGGCTTCCCTGCGGGATCATCAGGGCAAGGATGCACGGGGCGCGGTGGTGGTGATGGATGTCCGCAGCGGGGATATTCTGGCCATGGTTTCGTCCCCGACGTTCAATCCGGATTATTCGCAGAATGATCAAACCCGCATGCTGGATCCGATTCTGAAACCGGAAAACAACCGGGCCATGCAGGAGAATCTGGCACCGGGTTCCATTTTTAAGACGGTGGTGGCGATCGCGGCCTTGGAAAACGGGCTGAACCCGGCGGAGGTTTACCATGTGCAGGCCAACCCGGAGGAACCGGACAAGGGCTGTATTTACATTGGCCGCCGCAAGATCCGGGACACGGCGCCACCGGGGGATTATGATTTCAAAAATGCCTTCATTCATTCGAGCAATTCATATTTTGTGAATTACGGACTGCATGTGGCGGGGGTGGAGAACATTGTCCGGGTGGGGAGGAAATTTCACCTGGGTGAACGGACCGGGTTGTTTCCGGGGCACGAGACGCACGGTAATTTTCCAACCCCTGAGCAAGTGGCGACCTCGGACTGGCGGGATGGGGATACGGCCAATTTGTGCATCGGGCAGGGGGACATTGCCGTGACCCCGTTGCAGATGGCGGTGTTGGTTTCGGCCATTGCCAACGGCGGTTATGTGTTGTGGCCGCGGCTGGTGCAACGCGTTGAGCCGCTGGAGGGTTATGCGGGGTCGCCTGGGGTCACTAATTTTCCATCCGGTTTGGTGCGCGACCAGGTGATCATTCATCCGCGCACGCTGAATATTCTCCGCGAAGCGATGCTGGCGGATGTGGCGGACAAGAAAGGGGGCACCGGTACGGAAGCGGCGGTTCCGGGTCTGAAGATTTGTGGCAAAACGGGCACGGCGCAGGTGGAGGACGCTGCCCATCGCCTGCTGGGATATAATTTTTGGTTCGCCTCGTTCGCCCCGTATGAGAATCCGCGCTACGCGGTGGTGGTGATGGTGGAATCCACGGGCAAGGGTTCCGGCGGCAAAGTGTGCGCGCCCATCGCCCATGATGTTTACGAGGCGATTTTGAAAAAGGAAACCGCGCCGGCACCCCGGGTGCTGGCCCTGCGGGAGGAGCCATGAGACTACAATTCCATGAGCCATCCGTCCGGCTTGACCAGGTGCAACTGATTGCCCTGGCCGGACTGATGTTCATTGGCACGGCGTTTGTTTACAGCGCGACGATGGCGAACCTCTCGGCGGCCACGCTGCCGTGGTATGACCAGAGCTGGGTGCGGCAGATACTCTGGTATGTGCTGGGTCTGGGGGCGGGGGCGGCGTTGTGCATGGTGGATTACCTGTCACTGGCGCGGTGGTCCTACGTGGCGTATTGGGTGACGATTTTGACGCTGGTGGCGGTGTTGATCCCCAAGATTGGGAGCACGCACGGCTGGGGGGCGCGGCGGTGGATTGACCTGGGATTTTTCCAATTCCAGCCGAGCGAGTTTGCCAAGCTGGCGTTTATTCTGGCGGCGGCGAATTTTCTAAGCCGGCCGCTGGATGAATTGCGGCAGCCGGTGATTTTTTGGAAGGGATTGGGGCTGTTGTTTTTACCGTTTGCGCTGATCCTGAAGGAGCCGGATTTGGGTTCGGCGCTGGTGCTGCTGCCCACCGGGTTGGTGATGATGCTGGTGGCGGGGACGCCCAAACGCTATTTGATCCGGCTGGTGGGGATTGTTGGGTTGCTGGCGGTTTTGTTTGTGACGGATGTTTTTTTTCTGCCCAAGGGTTGGTGGCAGATCCCCATGCAGCCGTATCAGCGCGACCGGCTCGCCATATATTTTGGCTGTGATTACACCCATTTTGCTCCGCCGAACGCCACACCGGCGGAGTTGCAGCGCCTGCGGCAGAAGGAATTGGACGATGCTTATAACGTCCGGCAGGCGTTGATTTCCGTCGGCTCAGGGGGGCTGACGGGCAAAGGCTGGCGGCAGGGAACCCAGAATGCGCTGGGGTATCTGCCGCGGGCCGTGGCACACAACGATTTCATTTTCTCCGTCATTGCCGAGGAGAAGGGGTTCGTTGGCAGCGTGGTGGTGCTCACGCTGTACGCGGTGGTACTCTTCACTGGATTGAGAACCGCCGGCCAGGCGCGAGATCGCCTGGGGAAACTGGTGGCGGTGGGGGTGGTGACCCTCATCTTCAGCCATGTATTCATTAATATCGGCATGAACATTCGCATCATGCCCGTAACGGGTGTGCCACTGCCGCTGTTGTCTTATGGCGGATCTTCAGTGCTCGTCTCGTTAATTGCGCTGGGCTTGATGCAAAACATATACATCCATCGAAAGGGATACTGATCATGAGTGACCAAAAATTTTCACGGCACCGCCGTGGAATGCGTTTCCGGCCCAAAGGCGGGCTCGGCCAAAACGCGCAGAAAACCGATCGCGAGGCCGTCCAGGCCCGCGCCGAGGTGGTGAGCGAACAGGGCGGAAACGACCGGCTGTTTGAAAAACGCCACCTTCACGAAATTGAACGGGCGGAAAACATCGCGGCCGGAGTGCCGGAAACCGCCGAAACCGCGGTGGCGACCGAGCCGGACACCCGGGGATTCCGGGAACCCAACCTGGAAACGCCGGCCGAGGTGCAGGAGGAAAAAACCTTCGCCCCGGTGGCCGTTCCCGAACAGCCCAAGGGCCTGCTTGAGACCATCAAGGTTGCGGCCGTGTCCCTGGTGCGCCGGGTCCAGCGGTTGATCCGCCCGGAAAAGAAAATCCACAAGGAAGTGGTGATCAACGCCGAGACGTTGGAAACCCGCGTGGCGGTGACCGAAGACGGCAAGCTGGAGGAATTCAACATCGAGCGCACCACGGAAGAGCGACTGGTTGGCAGCATCTTCAAAGGCAAGGTGCGGAATCTGGAGGACGGGCTGAAAGCCGCGTTTGTGGACATTGGCTTCGAAAAGAACGCCTTTCTTCATTACTGGGACATTGTGCCCAACCAGTTCGACAGCGGCGTGGAAATCGTGGAGCGGGAAGGGGGGCGCAAGCGCGACAAACCCAAGATCACGCAGCGGGACATTCCCCGGCTGTATCCGCCCGGGAGTGAAATCATCGTGCAGGTCACCAAGGGGCCGATCAGCACCAAGGGACCGCGGGTGACCACCAACCTGGTGCTGCCGGGCCGTTACCTGGTGCTGCTGCCCAATTCCGACCAGTCCGGCATTTCGCGCAAGATTGAGAATCCCGAGGAACGAAAGCGGTTGAAGAAGATTCTGCGGGAACTGGCCATCCCGGACGGGATGGGCGTGATCATGCGCACCGCCGGCGAAGGCCAGCAAAAGCGCTACTTTGTACGCGACCTGGCGCTGTTGTTGGAAGGCTGGCGCGAGGTGGAGGAACACATCAAGAAGCAGCCCATGGCCACCTGCGTCTTTCAGGAGCCGGATTTGATCGAACGCACCGTCCGGGATTTCCTCACGGAGGATGTGGAGCGGATCGTGGTGGACAGCCCCAAGGCGTACGACACGATGCGGGAGATGATTTCCAAGATCTCCAAGCGTTCAGCGGACAAGATCAAACTCTACACGGATGCGCAGCCGATCTTTGACCGGTTCAACATCAGCAAGCAGTTGGAAAACACGTTTTCACGCCAGGTGCATTTGCGCAGCGGCGGGTACATTGTGATTGATGAAACCGAGGCGCTGGTGGCCATTGACGTGAACACGGGACGGCACAAGGGCAGCAAGGATCAGGAGGCGACGATTCTGAAGGTGAACACGGAGGCGGCCGAGGAAATCACCCGGCAACTCCGGTTGCGCAACATGGGCGGGCTCATCGTGCTTGATTTCATTGACATGAAGTCCGGCCGTGACCGGCAACTGGTTTACCAGAAGGTCAAGGATGGTCTGCGCCGGGACAAGGCCAAGACCCACATCCTGCCCATCTCCCAACTGGGGCTCATGGAAATGACCCGCCAGCGGCACACGGAAAGCGTAAGCGCCGCCGTGTATGATGACTGTCCTTATTGCAAGGGCCGGGGCAAGGTCAAGAGCCCGGTGACCATGAGCGTGGAAATCCAGCGCAAGCTCCAGGAAATCCTCAAAAAACGCACCCGCGACGAATCGGACTTTCAACTTCGGATCGTCGTTCATCCCACCGTGTTGGAACGGTTGCGCACGGAGGACGAAAAACATCTCATCGAGATGGAGAAACGGTACTTCGGCAAGCTGTCGTTCCGGGCCGACCCCGGCATGCACGCCGAACAGTTCAAGATTGTGAACGTGGATAACAATGCGGAACTGGCCAGCGTGGGGTGCTGAGCCGGTGATCGGGAAAATCAAGAACGCCCGGCGGGGAACCGCCGGGCGTTTGGTGTTTCAGAGTTCAGGCGGGCTTGCCGCTGGATTTGCTTTCCAACTTCTGCCAAAACACGCCGTAGAGGGCGATGAGGATGAAGCAGACCAGTGGCACGGCGAAGCCGGCGCGCATGGAGTAAACATCCGCGATGTGCCCCATTTTCGTCGGGGCAATGGCCCCGCCGACAATGGACATGACAATGAGCGAGGAGCCAAGCTTGGTGTGCTCGCCCAACCCGCGGATACCCAATGCGAAAATGGTTGGGAACATCACGGACATGAAAAAGAACGTGCCGAACAAGGCGCACAAGCCCAATTTGCCGCCCCCCATCACCACGGCGGTCAGCACGACATTCACGATGGCAAAGGCCGTCAGCACGCGGTTTGGTTTTAACTGGCTGATCAAGGCGCTGCCGCACAAGCGACCCGCAGTGAACACGGCAAAACCGACCGTGAGCCAGTTCTTGGCCTGCAACTTGGTCACACTGGGGTCGTTGTCCAGGACATAATTGATGAAGAAGCTGAAAATACCCGTCTGCGCCGCGACATAAAGAAATTGCGCTGCGATGCCCAGGGTAAAATGCTTGCGCCGAAACAAATCCCAGTTTTTTGCAACCAGGATGAACGTCGCAACATAGGCGGCCCCCAGCAATCCGAATTTGGTGGGCTGGAACAAGGCCTCGTTCAAATTCAGCAGGGTCCAAATCAATCCCAAAATCGGGGCAATGAAGAAATACAGCAGCGCGCATACAATCAGCAGCGTAATGCCAATGGCCGCCAGTTGTCCGGCTGAAGGCTTGAGCCGGATGACTTGTCCCGCCGACTTCTTGGTGTCATCCTCCGCGTGCAAATCCGGCACCTTGGACACGAGGAAGACAACGAGCAGCAAAGCCACGAAGACGCCGATGCCCAGATAGGGAATGTAGAGGCCGGCGTTGGCGTTCGCACCGTCGCCGCCGGAGAAAACGTAATGGCCGCCAATAAACGCACCGAGCATCCAGCCGCCGCCGTTAATGGTTTGGGCGATATTGATTCGCGTCGCGCCGCTTTCCGGCGGGCCCAAGACCGTGGTGTAGGGATTGGCAATGCTTTCCAAGCAGGTCATGCCCGAAGCGATAATGAACAGGCCGAGCAGAAAGGCCCAGTAAGCATTGATGCTGATGGCCGGAATGAACCAGAACGCCCCGGTGGCAATCAAGGTCAGGCCCACGAGAATCCCGCCCTTGTAGCCGAATTTTCGCGCAATCAGGCCGGCGGGGATCGCCATGAGGAAGTAAGCGAGATAATTGGCAAACTGCACGAGCCCCGACTGTTCCTTATTGATGTGCAGCGAGTCCTGAAAATGCTTGTTCAGGTTGTCAATCATGCCGTTGCAAAAGCCCCACAGCAGAAACAACGAGGTGACCAGGACAAAGGTGAGAAACAGGTTTTTTCCGTCAGCGGTGGTGAACAGACTGGTGCTTTTGGCCCCGGACGGGGGTTGGTTCTGTGGAGTGGGGGCAATCATGAGTTGATAATCAAGTGGTTCTGGCGGTTAAATGCGTGTGTTAATCCCTAGAATGATGGCGATCCGCCGGTGGTTGGTAAGATAATTCGCATGGACGCCGCGATAAAAAACTTGGACGTAACACAGGTTATCCCATGGCAAATATTTTAATTCGGGGCGCAGGTCAAGTTTTTCATTTTGCGAATTGCGGCGGTCACCCCGGGTCTGCTAAAACCTTCCCCCGAACACATCACGCATAACTATGAGCATAATTCATCGTCCGCTCCGGGTCGGTCTGTTTGGCATTGGACTGGAGGCTTACTGGGATCAATTCAAGGGTTTGAAGCCGCGCTTGGAGGGTTACCTCGGCGAGGTGGGGAGACGGCTGGAACGTCCGGGGGTGGAGGTGGTGAATCTGGGGCTGATTGATTCCCCGCCCAAGGCGCTGGAGGCGGGGCATCAGTTTCGGGTGGCTGACGTGGATTTGATTTTTCTGCATGTCACGACTTATGCGCTCTCCTCGACGGTGCTGCCGGTGGTGCAGCGCGCCAAAGTGCCGGTGATCGTTCTGAATCTGCAACCGGTGGCGGCGATTGATTATGCCCGGTTCAATCAAATGGGCGACCGCACGGCGATGACCGGGGAGTGGCTGGCGCATTGCGCGGCGTGTCCCGTGCCGGAGATTGCCAATGTGTTCAACCGGGCCGGCATTGATTTTCACCAGATCACGGGGATGCTGCACGATGATCCGGTGTTCTGGAATGAAGTGGATGCGTGGATCTCAGCGGCGCGGGTGGCGCATGTGATGTTCCATAACCGATTGGGTTTGATGGGCCATTATTACGGGGGGATGCTGGATATTTATACGGACACCACGCGGCAATGCGCGAAGTTCGGCGGCCACCTGGAAATTGTGGAGGTGGATGAACTGGCGGCGCTGCGCAGGGAAGTGAAGGCCGGGGCGATCAAGGCGCGTGTGGCGGAATTCAAAAAGGTGTTCGAGGTGGGGGCCGATTGTCCGTCGGCGGAGCTGGACCGGGCCGCGCGCACGTCGCTGGCGCTGGATCGTCTGGTGGCGGAACACGACCTGGGGTCGCTGGCTTATTATTACATGGGCACGGGCAATGCCGACAATGAGGACGCCATCAGTTCAATTATTCTGGGCAACTCGCTGCTGACGGCCCGGGGCATCCCGGTGGCGGGGGAATACGAGGTCAAGAACGTCCAGGCCATGAAGATCATGGACACCTTTGGCGCGGGCGGCTCGTTTACGGAATATTACGCCATGGATTTCGCCGCCGATGTGGTTTTGATGGGCCACGATGGTCCCGGGCATATTGCGATTGCCGAGGGCAAGACGAAGGTGCGTCCGCTCAAGGTGTTTCACGGCAAAGTGGGCCGGGGGCTTTCGGTGGAAATGTCCGTGAAACACGGGCCGGTGACGCTGCTCTCGGTGGTGGAAACGGGGGATGGCAAGTTAAAGTTGCTGGTGGCCGAGGCGGAATCCGTTTCCGGACCCATCATGGAGATTGGCAACACGAACAGCCGGTATCGCTTCAGCATTGGCGCGCGCCAGTTCGTGAATGACTGGAACCGACATGGTCCGGCGCATCATTGCGCGGTGGGCGTAGGCCATATCGCCGACAAAATTGATAAGCTGGGACTGTTGTTGGGGCTGGAGACCGTGCGAGTGTGCTGAGGGTTGAAGGGGTTACCCCTCCTTTGCTCCGCAAAAAGCAACCAAAGATGAGCCATTGACAAGATCGGACGGGACGCGAGCCGGGGTTGGGGAGAGAGTGGTGGCGACAACGACCTATGCTGTTAAGGCCGGTCCGGTCGGACGAAGCCGGTTCAACCTTGTCAGGCAGATGGTTAAAACAACAACCAAAGACTGAATCATGAAAAAATTACTTATCGCCGGCATGGTTGGCATTGTGGCCGCGACTCTGTCCGCCCGCGCGGGAGATGCCAAGGATCTGTACGAACAAACCTGCACCAAATGCCATGGGGCCGACGGCAAGGGTGACACGAAAATGGGCAAAAAGCTCGGGGTGAGGGACTATTCTGACGCCAAGGTTCAGGCGGACCTGAAAGATGACGCCGCCATTAAATCCCTCAAGGAGGGGTTGAAAGACGCCGATGGTAAGACACAGATGAAGCCGTTCTCGGACTTGTCTGATGATGATATCAAGGCGCTGGTCGCCTATATGCGGACCTTCAAGAAATAGCTTGGTTGAGGTTGGTTCCCGGATGGCCCGGAAGTTTGGGCCGGGCCATCCGGTTTTTTCTCCCCATAGCTGCGGCGTCGGGGATGGGCTTTCCATTCTGACTGGAGCCCGGTTAATTACCAAGGGGGACTGTTGCTTATCAACAGGTTAGACTATTTCACCCCCCTTCCTTTGGGTGCGGGGAGAACATTTGCCGGTTGATTTGATTACAATGATTCCAGTGTCTGAACATCCTGCCCGCCGCCATGACAACAAGCCCCAGTGGGCGGTTACCTCATTTCCAGTCTTGATTCCGGGGTTGCTGTGGTCGCTGGTTTTGGTTCTGGTAGCGATGGGGGCGTCGGGGTCGGCCAAGCCATTGTCCAATGAGGATTGTTTGGAATGTCATTCGGACAAGACGCTGGCCATCACCAATGCCGCCGGCCGGGTGGAGTCCCTGTATGTGGATGCATCCAGGCTGGCGGCGTCCATTCACCACACCAACACTTGTGTCAGTTGTCATGTGGATCTGGGGATCAAGCATCCGGACGACAATCGTCCGGCGCAACCGGTGGACTGTGCGCGTTGTCACGAGCGGGAGTCTGTAAGTTACAATGCCAGTGTTCATGGTTTGGCGGTAAAAGCGGGCAAGGAGGGGGCCGCCACATGTCAGGATTGCCACGGCACGCACGATATCTTGTCGTCCACTTCGCCTTTGTCGCCGCTGTATTTCCAGCGTCAGGCGGCGACTTGTGGTGCATGTCATGACCAGGAGGAGGCGGACGTGGCCGCCAGCGTGCATGGCCGGGCCACCGCCGCCGGCTACCGTGACGCCCCCACCTGCACGGACTGTCATGATGAACACCAAATCCGGTCGCTCAAGGCCCGTTCGCCCATGTTTTCCGGGGAGGTGTGCGCCAAATGTCATGCTTCGGAACGAATTAACACCAAGTTCAATTTGCCGGCCGACCGGGTGGCGACCTTTTTTAACAGTTACCACGGGCTGGCGGCGCAATATGGTTCCACGGTGGCGGCCGACTGTTCGAGTTGTCATGGCTGGCACAAAATCCTGCCGTCGTCGGATACGAATTCCACCATTAACAAAATCCACTTGGTGGAGACGTGTGGCAAATGTCATCCGGGGGCCAACGAGAACTTTGCCCTGGGGAAAATTCATGTGGATGGGACCACGGCCAATGGCGGAGATGGCGTGGGGGGCCAGGTCAACGGTTGGGTGCGGCAAATCTATCTGGTGTTGATCTTCGGGACGGTGGGGGGAATGCTCGGGCATAACCTGCTGGTGTTCGGCCGGAAGGTGGCTCTGCGGTTGCGGGCCGGGAACCGTCCGCTGCTGCGCATGGACCGGGCGCAGCGCTGGCAGCATGCCTTGCTGGCGGCCAGTTTCATCGTGCTGGCGGTGACGGGTTTCGCTTTGAAGTTTCCGGATGCCTGGATCAGTCATCTGTTGGGCTCGAGCGAACCATTCCGGCGCTGGACGCACCGGATCAGCGGGTTGGTGCTGTTGTCGGTCGGGGCGTTTCACTTGATTTATATCTTGAGAACCAAGGAGGGGCGCCGACTGGTTGCGGATTTGTTTCCGGTGCGGCAGGATTTGCTGGATGTGCTGGCGGCCATGGCCTATCTGACCGGTTTGAGCAGGGAAAAACCGCGGTTGGGACGCTTTGGTTACGCGGAGAAGATGGAATACTGGGCGGTGATTTGGGGCACGATGATCATGGGGGCGACGGGGATGATCATCTGGTTGAAACTGGATGTGACGGAGTTTTTGCCGCGCTGGGTGGTGGATGTGGCTCTGACGATTCACTATTACGAGGCGGTGCTGGCCTGCCTGGCGATTGTTGTTTGGCATTTCTACCATGTGATCTTTGATCCGGACGTCTATCCGCTGAATCCAGCCTGCTGGGACGGTCGCGTTTCGCAGCGCTGGCAGCAGGAGGAACATCCGTTGGAAAATCTGCCGGAGAAAACCAAAGGCCAGTAGCCCTGCCGGAGGCGGAATGGGGTTGGGGTGCTCCATCCGCTTCGTTTCGTCGGTAAACAGGTTGGGTGCTGCGATTTTCAATCAGGCAGGATAAAAACCAACAGTGATTTCAGGAGAGCGGAACACGCATTCTACGTCAGAATCGGCTTTTTATTGGGAAAATCGTGAATTTTACGCGCGCGACACTGCTGGCATGACGCATGCTTATTGTGTTGTCGTTGTTGTTTGACGGATTAGAAGTTCTGACAGGTGGCGGACTTTATCGTGGGGATGTAAGTTTGAAACTGGTCGGAATTTCTGAGCGGGACAGCTTGGTTGTTCCGGGAAAATGACACAGCGCACGCGCCTGGCGGGTGGACTCACCGGACAGGCTGCGAACGAAGCGATGAAGGAGGTGGGTGGGGTGTGAGTGGGCCGGCCATGGCGCGTGCGTGTGTGATCAAACAAGACGATTTTTAATGATTTGCGGACAGGTGGCAGCGAGCCAATGTATTTGCCGTGAAACCGTAAAGTGCTCCATCTGTCCGTCTGGTTAAAGTGAGTTCTGCCAGTTTTCCCGCCGCTAGTTTTCAAAAGATTCAAACAAATACAAGGCTGCTTCTTCGTCACGCTTAATGGAACAATTCAACCCCGGGAAACGTCATTTTCCTGGCCTTTTCCATTCCGATGCGTCCGGGAGGTGGAAACGCATTCAGACTTGCTCCGGCCCGCCACTGGCGGCGGGCCGCCGAGCCTCGAACCCGGATTGGTAAAATGCACCGGGGCGAGGCGTTGTGTGAATACTTCAGTTAATGCGCCAAATCAGATTTAGATTAAGATTTTCTTCCATGCTGGATAAAAATCGCCAGTATTTTCCCTGCGTTTATTCCGGAAAATTCGCTCTGATCTCCGTATTTATTGGGGAATTCGCAAGTTATATTGTTTTTTGGGTGAGTGGCACGGTGGGTGCTCTATAAGGTTCAGTTGTTTGACTTAAGAGAAAGTCCTGACCGACACAGAACTTAATCGTGGGGATTGGAGTTTGACGAGGGCGGGCCTTTTGAAGAAGAACAACTTGTGTGTTTCAAGAACATTACACGGTGCATGCGCCTGAGCAGGCCGGCTGTTGGGACAGCTTCTCGGAAGCAATGAAGGAGGTGGTGGGGATGGTTGGCGGGCCGAGACAGGCGCGTGCGCGTGTGAAACGCTTTCAGATTTTTAGCATGGTAATGCCGGACAGGTGACTGCGAGCCTGAGTATTTGCCGTAAAGACCGATAATGCGCTTCACTCTGTTCCGTTGGTTAGCAACAGTTCCGCCAGTTTGCCCGCCCGTTTTTTTTCCAACTTCTTCCAACAAATACAAGGCTGTCTCTCTGTTCTGCCCGGCGGGGTTTTGCACATCCGGCTTTGCTTCCGAGATCAATCTGGCGTAGGGTGTTGGTTTGATTGGATTGAGAAAATCGCACCCATGAGCAAGGCATTCATTCGCATCGGCGGGGCGCGTGAGCACAACCTGAAAAACCTCACGCTCCAGATTCCCCGCGACCAATTGGTGGTGGTGACGGGCTTGAGCGGCAGCGGGAAATCCTCGCTGGCGTTCGACACCATTTACGCCGAGGGCCAGCGCAAATATGTGGAATCGTTGTCGGCCTACGCGCGCCAGTTCCTGGACCAGATGCAGAAGCCGGACGTGGATTTCATCGAGGGCCTGTCGCCGGCCATCGCCATCGAGCAGCGGAGTTCCGGGAGCAGCCCGCGTTCGATCATCGCCACCACCACGGAGATTTACGACCACCTGCGGCTGTTGTACGCGCACATCGGCCGGCCGCACTGCCCGGAAACGGGCGTGCCCATCGTGGCGCAGTCCACCAGCGACATTGTGGACAAAATCCTCACGCTGCCGGCCAAAACCAAGCTGCTGCTCCTCGCCCCGGTGGTGCGCCGGCAGAAGGGTGAGTTCCGCGACGTCATCGAGCGGCTGGGCCGCGAGGGCTTCGTCCGCGCCCGGGTGGACGGCACCCTGGTGGAGCTGGGCGACTCCAATCAGCGGGTCAAATTGGACAAAAAGAAGTTCCACAACATCGAGGCGGTGGTGGACCGGTTGGTGATGGATGAAAGCATCCGGGTGCGGCTGAGTGATTCGGTGGAGACGGCGTTGCGCTGGGGCGAAGGGGTCATCTTCACCCTGCATCAGGACGCGACGATGAAAGCCGACACTTGGATCGAAACGCTGCATTCCAACAAAATGTGCAGCCCGGCCACGGGCAAGAGCTACGATCCGCCCACGCCGAAGCATTTTTCCTTCAACGCCCCGGCGGGGGCCTGTCCGGTGTGCCACGGGCTGGGCCAGAAAATGGTGTTTGAGGAGAGCCTGGTGGTGCCGGACCCGGAGCTGGCGCTGGAGGCGGCCATCCAGCCCTGGCGGCGGGCCGGCAAGCGGTTGAGCATTTATTACAAGGCCATGCTGCGGTCGGTGGCCGCGCATTTTGGCGTGAGCCTGGAGACGCCCTGGCAGGATTTGCCGGCGGATTTCAAAACGGTGCTGCTGCACGGCTCCGGCGGGGTGGACATCGAGTTCAAATTCTGGCGGGCCGGGAAGATCAGCAGCATCACCCGGCCATTCGAGGGCGTGCTGCCGAATCTGGAACGCCTGGCCACCGAGAGCGAGAGTGAGTTCATCCGCAACCGCCTCAAGGCCTACATGAGCCCGGAGTTCTGCGACGTCTGCAAAGGCCGCCGGCTCAAGCCGGAAATCCTGGCCGTCACCCTGGGCGATGACGCCGTGGCCGCGCAGTTCGGCCTCAAGCCGAACAAATTGAAAATCCCGGGCCTGTCCATCATGGATGTCTGCGGGCTGTCGGTTGACCAGGCGGATGATTTTTTTGCCGGGCTGAAGCTGACCGAGTTTCAGCAGAAGATTGCGGGCGAGGTCATCAAGGAAATCCGGGCGCGGCTGGGCTTTTTGAAAAACGTCGGCCTGGGCTATCTCACCCTCGACCGCGAGAGCAGCACGCTCTCGGGCGGGGAGGCCCAGCGGATTCGTCTGGCCACGCAAATTGGCGCGGCGCTCGTCGGGGTGCTGTATGTGCTGGATGAACCCAGCATCGGCCTGCACCAGCGCGACAACGACCGCCTGCTCGCCACGCTCAAGGGCCTGCGCGACCTGGGCAACACCGTGCTGGTGGTGG
>CAZUBG010000120.1:0-16588 GCA_964618545.1 uncultured Bifidobacteriaceae bacterium
GGTCTGGGCGGCGGCAACGACGAACGCGAACAGACGCTCAACGCCCTGCTGGTGGAGATGGACGGCTTCGACACCCAGGAGGGCATCATTATTATCGCCGCGACCAACCGGGCCGATGTCCTGGATCCCGCACTGCTGCGGCCCGGGCGCTTTGACCGCCGGATTACGGTGAATTTGCCCGATGTCCGGGGTCGGGAGGCGATTTTGAAAGTTCATGCCCGCAACGTGAAACTTGACCCGGCGGTGGATTTGTCCCTGACCGCCCGCGGCACCCCGGGTTATTCCGGGGCTGAACTGGCGAATTTGTTGAATGAAGCCGCCCTGCTGGCGGCCCGCACCGGCAAAAAATCCGTTGGCCAGGTGGAATTGGATGAGGCCCGCGACAAAGTCCGCTGGGGCCGCGAGCGCCGCAGTCTGGCCATGACTGACGAAAATAAAAAGCTCACCGCCTGGCATGAGGCCGGCCATGCCCTGGTCAATGTGTTGCTGGAGCATACTCATCCGCTGCACAAAGTGACCATCATTCCCCGGGGGCCGTCGCTGGGCTCAACCATGTCCCTGCCCAAGGAGGACATTTTGAATTACCGCAAAAAGGAATTGCTGGACACCATCACGATGACGATGGCCGGTCGGATTGCCGAGGAAATCATTTCCGGCGACGTTTCCACGGGAGCCGGCGGGGACATCCAGCAGGCCACGACCATGGCCCGCGCCATGGTTTGCCAGTATGGCATGAGCGAAAAGCTCGGCATGGTGCAGTATGTGGAGGACGATGAATTTTTTCTGGGCCGGGACATGATGCGCCGCAAGACTTACAGCGAAACAACCGCGCAGGAAATTGATGAGGAAGTGCGCGGGATCATCACCAGTTGCTATCAACGCGCGCAACAAGCCATCAACGAGCATCGCGACAAGCTGGAAATCATCGCCAATGCGCTGTTGGAATATGAGTCGCTGGACGGAGTGCAGGTGGCGGACATTGTAAAAAGCGGCACTTTCACCCCGCCGCCGCCCGTGACCAAGGTGGATCCCCCCAGTGGCGCCCAAGCGGCCACCACGATGCCGGAAGTCCCGCCCAAGCCCGTGCCTCCGAAACTGCCCGGACTGGGCACCCCTGCCCCGGCGGCCGTTTAATTCAAACCGCCTCAATCGGGCTGGAAGGCTGGTTCAGGCAAGCAGGCTGATTTACTTTGGCTGGGTATCGGTGACGACTTGAGTGCGGCCATTTTGAATGGCACTTTCCGCGAACTGGGCGCCGTGAATGCCCCGGCGATTATTTGCGTTTTTCGATGCTCCTCAGATCTTCGGCGAGGAATTGGGTGACGTCCTTGAAGCGGGCCACGTTGTCCGGATTAACTTCCATCAGGGTTTGATGAGCCTCCAAGCTGGTGCGGGTGATCTCCTCGTGGGTGGGGTTGGAGGATTCCGGGGTGCAGGTTTTGACTTCCCCGGGCAGTTGCAGGCCGCCGGTCACCAATTGGAACAGATGCAGAGCACCGAGGTTTTCCAGCAATTCTGAAACCCGGGTGTTGGCGTTGTACAATTCGATGCCTTTTTCCCCCGCAGGATTCAGTTTCATGCCAAAACCGGCGAGGACGCCCAGGAACGTGCTGTCCATCAACACGCACTCGGATAAATCAATTAAAAAGTGACGGTAGCCCTTTTGGGCCAGTTCCTCCAGCAGGGTTTTGAAATCGGGGCTGGAAGTGAAGTTGGCGCGCCCCGCGATTTTCACGCAGGCGAAATCTTTTCCGACCAAAACCAATAAATTTGCGGACAACGCAGTCATTTTATTATTAAATTTTTACGCGATCAGGCGGCCGCCGCCTGGGGTGCAATGATCTGAACCAGGGTTTGCTGCAACACCAGCGACTCATCAAGGCCGCTGGAAACCAACCGCAGGTTGCATTTGAGCAGCAAATCCATCGCACGGATCAATTCGTTACGGGAGTATTTTTTGGCCTGCGGCAGGGCTTTGTAAAGAATATAAGGATTCAGGGCAAGGGGATTGAAGCGTTTATCCGTTGGCAGTTTGTCCGCCGGCACGCGTTCCAACTGGGTTTTAAAGCGGTTGTAATCAGCCTCGGGCTTGATCCAGCCCTCGTTCAACATCTCCTTGAGCAGGAGCATGGCCCGGACTTTGCCGATCAAACCATACAGCAAGCCGATTTCCGACCTGGCCTTGTCAAACTTCATTTCCCACAACTCCTCATCCAGCCGCCGTAACAGCCGCGGCAAATCGCGGTCTCCCAGCGCGTCTCCCAAGGCGAAGGCGCGCGCCGACTTGTTGCGGGAACAGATGGCCGCCACGTCGGCAAATTCAATTTTTGGCCGGTTGCCCGCATAGAGCGTCAGTTTCTCAACTTCCGTGTCGAGTTGCCGGGCGTTGGGCCCCACGCGGTTGACCAATTCACCCAGGGCTTCGTCTGAGATTTCCTTTTGCCGCGCGCTGAACGCCGCAGTCGCCGCCATTTCCGCCCGGTCCACCCAATCCTTGTCGTCCACCGACCAGGCGGCGAAATTCTCCACGGTGCCGATTTTATCCAGAATTTTGTAAAAGGATTTCCGCTTGTCCACCTTGCCGGCACTGATGAGCAGCCGGACATTTTGCCAGCCGAAGGATTTTAGTTCCCCGCCCAGTTCCGCCAGGGCTTCGGTCACCGCCTGGGCGGCGGCGGCCCGTTCTTCACCCAGAAAATTGCAGTCCCGCAGCCAGACCACTTTCGCCGAGCCAAAAAAAGGGAGGGTTTGCAGCGCCTCCCGCAGTCGGCCAATGATCCGAAGGGCATCGCCGCTGTTGCCGACGGTGGCTTCAATGACTTCGTGATCCATGCCTCCGAGCTCCGAGCTCCATTTCTGGAACCGCTCCCGCGCGTGTTGTTTGACGGCGAATTCATCGTCGCCACAGAGCAACACCAGCGGGTTGGTTTTGACCGGGATCGGAGGCATTATTCGGATTCGCTGCCGGTTTCGTTGATTTTGTTGAGGACCTCGGTCATGTCCTCCACCTGCTCAAACAGCCGGGTGGTGACAAAAATTGGTTTTTTCTGCGCGGCGGCGATGGCCAGGCAATCACTGGGGCGGGCGTCCAGTTCGACGATTTTCCGCTCCGTGTGGAGCTCGTTTTGTTGTTGCAACACCAGGCGCGCAAAGTAAGTGGAGCTTTTCAGATCGGTGATGATGACCCGCTCCACAGTGATGCCAAAGCCCTGAAAAATACGGTTGATGAGGTCATGGGTCAGCGGGCGTTCCTTGGGGGTGTCATGCAGAAACATGCGGATGACCGCGCCCATTTGAGGCTCCACGTTGATGACAAACACCTTCTCGTCGTTCCCCACGAAAAGCGCGCAACCACTGTTAGCCGGTAGAATTCCGCGAATTTGAACCGGCATCACGTCGTTCTTCATATCTCCAAAATAATGCGAAACCCGGCTAAAAACAAGTCCCGCTTCAATCAAGTTTGCCCCGGCGGTTGGCCGGGCTTGGAGATGAAAACGTCCTTAATGAAGGTCTTAAAGTAGGCCTCCGGGCGCGGGGCGGCCGCCAGCCCCTCGTAGCGGAACCCCGGAACGTTGTTGTAAACGAGGGTGGTGCCATTGCGAAAGGTGATGTAGAGCTGGCGCATGGAAGCCGCGTAGCCGATGGACACAAACGTATCCGCTTCCACCGTCGCCATTTTAACCGCTGCAACAGGTATGGGCATAAGGGATCCTCTAATTGATGATTTGATGCATAACTTCAAAATTCCCCACGGTCGAGCATTATTTTTAAAAACCGAGGAGTTCATGCCCGGTTTTTCCTGCGCCGAGGCCATGCGGGCGCCATTTGAGGTTTTCCCCTGCTGTGTCTGACGGGCTCTTCTCCCTGAAAACCGGCATGTCGCTTGAATGGGCGGCAAGCGCTTATACCGTCAGCGCAACGGCGATTTTGGCGTTGCGGTCACTGCCAGTAACGCCAGTCCACGTCGGGGAACACTTGGTCGCGGGACTCAATGTCGGCGAGCCAGGTTTCGTCCACGCTGGTGGCGGTGAGCTGATCGTGGAGGGCGATGAAACGCAGGAGGTGCTCTTTGACGCGGCGTCGGGCGTACCCGGGACTTGTGTCGGCCCGGAGGATAAACGGCCAGTCACTGGCCTGGGCGAGGAGCAGTTCGCGGGCGGCCTGGCGCAGGGCACGGGCGATCAGTCCCTCAGCGCGGGGGAATTTTTGGGCGAGTTCGGTGAGGCGTTCCTGGGCGATTTGGAGGTGGGGGTAAATCCACTCGTTCTTCTCATTCAACCACACGCGCCAATAACCTTCCTCGCCCCAACTGGAGGCGCTGGGGGTGGCCACCTGGTGGGTGTCATGACGGCGCAGATATTCGGCCGGGGTGATGAGGGACAGGTCTTTTTGTTCGTTAATGATTTTGCGGGCGAGAAAGTCGAGAAACTCCGGGCCTTCATACCACCAATGGCCAAAGAGTTCGGCATCGTAGGGGGCGACCAGGATCGGCGGCCGGTCCATGAGGCCGTCAAGTCGTTTGAGCTGGTTGAGCCGTTCCTGGAGAAAATGACTGGCGTGCTCGCTGGCGGCCTTCAGGGCGTGGTCGCGCTGGTAGATCTCCTTGGGCCCCTGCCCGCCGGTGATGCGGTAATATTTCAGGCCGGTGAAGCCCCGGTGATCGGGGGAAGGCAGATGGGGTTTGACGTAATCGAAATCCAGGTCAAAGCCGAGGTCGCGGTAAAAGTCGCGGTAACGCGGGTCGCCGGGATAGCCTTCGTGCTTGCACCAGACCTGGCGGGAGGAATCGTAGTCGCGGCCAAAGGCGGCGATGCCATTGGGGGTGAAGATGGGGGCAAAGGCGCCGTAACGGGGCCGGGGGGTGGCGTTGAGCACGCCATGGGTGTCCAGGATAAACCAGCGGATGTTGGCTTCCTGCAAGCAGGTTTCGATGCCGGCGACGTAAGCGCATTCGGGCAGCCAGATGCCGCGCGGGTTGCGTCCAAAACAGGCGCGGTAATGGTCGCGGGCGGTGAGAATCTGGCCGCGCAGCGAGGGGGGATGGCCGGCCATGAGGGGCAGCAATCCATGGGTGGCGGCGGTGGTGATGATTTCGATGCGGCCCGCCTCTTGGAATTTCCGGAACGCCCCGACGAGATTGCCGCCATAAGACCGCCAGGCATCCCGGGCGAGATTGAATTTATGGTGGTACATCCAGGCCAGTTCGCGAAAGGCCCGGTCCCAATGGGTGCGGTGGATTTCCTTCTCGGCCAGTTCGATGAGGCCGTCCAGGTGGCGTTCATAACGCGCGCCCAGGACGGGGTCCAGCAGCATGGTGCAGAGCGTGGGCGAGAGCGAGAGGGTCAGGCGCGCCTCCAAGCCGTCGTGCTGCCAGTTTTCCAGCATTTGCAGGACCGGCAGGTAGGTTTCGGTGACGGCCTCAAACAGCCAGGATTCCTCCAGAAATTTTTCGTGTTCCGGATGACGCACATACGGCAGATGCGCGTGGAGGACAATGGAAAGATAACCTTGCATGAATCAACAAGTGGGGAGCCTCAGCCGTCCAAGAGGTCGTTCAACCATTCGGCAATGGCCCGGGCTCTGATCAAAATCACGATCCCCGCGACGGCGGGCAGTGATTTCAGAGCGCAGGGAAGCACTTCGATCGGGATTTGCGAGTTAAAATCCACCGTGAGCGTCACCGCCAACTCGGCCAGGCTGAAACCAATCAGCGAGATGGCGATGCTGCAAACGAGCATCAGGGCTCCACGTTCGGACGCATCCATAAGACTGCAATAAATCACAGATTATCAGGCAGCGGCGCGGTTAGCGAGGGATCTTGTGGATGCGCGCCAACCTCGCCCAAATATTCAGTCTGCCGGCTGAATTTCAGATCGGCGGCGCGGGCATCGGTGCCATCCGCGGAAACGGCGACGGCCGGGAGTTCATACTTGCCGTCCGGGAGGGAAAAGCGATAGCTGAAGGTGCCGTCGGGGCGCAGCTTGATTTCCTGGCCACCCAGGGTGACTTTGGCCCCGGGTTCGGTGGCCCCGTAGATGATCAATTCGGCATTGACGTTGAACCAAAAGCCTTTTTCGGCAGGAGGAGTGACGCCGAAGGGTTGGACAGGGCTGGCGACGGCCGGGCTGGACAACGCACTCGAAGCGGACAGCCCGGTCGGACCGGGACCCCCAAAGGCGCGCATGGGCGAACTGACATCCTGGGTCAGGCGGCGGCGGATCAGCTCGGTGATTTCCAAAGACCCCATCCAGATGCGGCGGCTCTGATCAATACTGATGACCCGGGCCAGGGCTTGTTCCTGCTGGGCCGTCCAGTTGATCACGGGAACGGCGGGCCCGGCGGCATGGCCGTTGGTTTCGTGACCGGGCCGGGAAAGGGCCGGGGAATGGGGAGCCGGGGACGGTTTTAAACGGGGCAAATCAGGATGACCGGTGCGGCGCAATTCTTCAATGGCCTGGGCCAGCGGCAGGTTTTCCCGCACGGCCTCTTCGACGATGTGCATCAACTTGGCAAATGGAAATTCGAAGGGGATGGTGGCGAATTCAACATCGGTTTCGGGTGAAGCGGCGTCCGGCGGGGTCACGGTGGCGCTGGAGACGGCGATTCGGATCCACTTGCCGACGGGGGAATAACAACCCAGTTCGGCGCAGTAGGAATTGCCGGCGCGTTCCACATGAATGAACCAGTGCCTGGATTCCGGGTGGACATGGATTTCGTAAACGGGATGCCCCTCGATTTTTGCCCCATAGACGCGCAGCACCAAGTGTCCGTCGGCGGATTCGGCATTGAAGCTGTGCTGTTGTTCAAGGGTCAAATCCCAATGAGCGTAGAGCCAGTGGGGATCGCGGGCGGTCAAAAAGAGTTTTTTTGTGCCGTAGGCTTCGGGCAATTCCACCTCGTGCGAATCATAACCCGGCGCAACGGGGGTGGGTCCAAGGGAGAACTTTTCACCCGGTCCGGCCAGCAGCGGAGGAACCGGGGCGTCCGGTTCGGTTAAAATGGACGGGGGTTCAATTTTTTTGCGGCGGACGGAAGGCGCGGCGGTCACGCTGGCTTTGACTTCCAAGGGGGCCGGCGGCAACGGCTTGGCAGCGGGTACCGCGGCTGGCGAAACGGGCTTGACCGGAGCGGCGGCTTTGGCCGCTTCAACGGGCGGGGTCGTCTTGACCGGAACAGCGGTTTGAATCGGTTCCGGGGTTCTACTGGACCCGGAGGGTTTGGCGGGAGTCATTTTGGCTTTGGGTTTTAATATTTTTTGGGCGGCATTGACCACGGTTTCGAGCAGAGACTGGCGGGGAGGACGTTTGGATGCGGGCTTGGGGGCGGAGACCATCGGGACGGGGGAAACAGGAACCGCATGATCCGGCCCGGGGGGTGGTACGGTTTTGGCAGTTCCCACGGACTTGGGCTCGCGGGGCGAAGATTTCTTTTTATCTGGCGTTGACGCGGTCTTTGATTTCATAACCGAAAACCCTGGTCTGGTTGCATAACCCGTCTACCTGCAATAAAGACTATTACATTTACCACTACCAAAGCAATGATAATTTCCACTAAAAATCCATTCCGACCGCAGACGAGAATAAGCATAAAACGAACTTGCAAGTTGTCCAAGGCCCGTGTTAGCTAAAAGTGTTAATGCCGCCGCCGGGTGGCAAATCAGCCCGGTCGGTCGAGACATGGACGTTAAAAATCAACAAACCTCATTATGAAAATCAAAAAAATGCTGCTGATGGGCGGAATTGGACTGGCGTTGCTGATTGTGATCACCGTAATCGTGGTCGCGCTGTGCCTGGATGGCATCGTCAAAACCGGGGTCGAAACAGTCGGACCCAGAATTGCCGGGGTGCCCATCACCGTCGACCGCATTCATATCGGCGTCCTCTCGGGTTCAGCCCAAGTCAAAGGGTTGGTCGTGGGCAATCCCGAGGGGTACAAGACCCCTTTTGCGGTGAGCGTGGGACTGGCGGAAGTCAGTGTGAATGTGGCCTCGGCGCTGTCGGACAAGATTGTGGTGCATTCCATCCATGTGGAATCACCGGAAATCACCTTTGAAGGCGGTTTAAGGGGAAATAATCTCTTTAAAATCCGGGACAACCTGAGTTCCCCGGCAGCGGCTGGCGGAAGCAACGCCACGACTAGTCCGGGCGCCACGGGTGGCAAGCCGGCGAAGAAGATTGAAGTGGATGATTTTCTGATCACCGGGGCCAGAATTCACGTCAGCCTCACCAGTCTGGGAGGCAAAGAAATGACCCTGCCCCTGCCGGATATTCATCTGACCGACCTTGGCCAGGGCGATGCCGGGCTAACCCCGGCTGAACTGTCCCGCCGGATTTTTGACGCCATTACGAGCGCGACCGTGCAAACCGTCACCCGAGCAGTTGGAAACCTGGGTAAAGACGCGGAAAAACTGGGCAAGGGCGTTACGGGCAGGATCACCTCCGGGCTGGGCGGCCTGCTTGGGAAATAGCCGGGCTGGTGGGGCATAAAAAACGACGGGCGCACTTCTTTTGCTTGCGCCGACGCGGGTTTGGTTTTAAAGTCATCCGGACTCCTGAAAGGCAATCTTATGTATTTTGGCGTTGATTATTATCCGGAACAGTGGGTCTTTCCCAATGCAGGCACGGCGGAGGCACCAGAAGCCCAATGGGAGCAGGACGCGGCCCTGATGGTCAAGGCGGGGTTTAACGTGGTCAGAATCGGAGAGTTCACCTGGGGTTTGTGTGAACCCGAGCCGGGAAAATATGATTTTACATGGCTGAAGCGGGTCATGGACATCATGCAGCGCCACGACATTCAAGTGGTGCTGGCCACGCCCACGGCCGCCCCCCCGTTGTGGCTGACCAAGCTGTACCCGGACATTCTGCCGGTGACGGAAGAGGGCACGGTATTGCACGAAGGCACCCGGCGCGCCTGCTGCTTGAATTCCGACGCGTATTGGAACGCCGCCAAGGTGATTGTGCAGAAGATGGCCGAAGCCTTGGGCAAACATCCCCAGTTGATTGCCTGGCAAATTGACAATGCGCTGGGCGGTCATGGGACGGAGTCCTCCTTCAACGAATCCACGCGCTTGGAGTGGCACAACTGGTTGAAGCTCAAATACGAGACGATTGAACGCCTGAATGAACGGCTGGGCCTGCGGCATTGGGGCCAGGTGGTCACGGATTGGGATCAGGTGCCGATGCCCCTGAAGGCCCCCACGGAACACAATCCCGCGCTGGTGTCCGACTGGCGGCGGTTTTCCAGTGACACCATCGTGGCGTTTGTCCGCATGCAGGCGGAGTTGCTGCACGAGGCGACCCCCGGCATGCCGGTGACGAGCAACCTGCGTCCGTTCGCGAACAACTACGATTACTTTGACGTGGCGGAAGCGCTGGATTTCGTATCCATCCGGAGCACGGCGGCGATCAAGATGAAATTTTCGGAGACCGCCTGCGACCTGGACATGATGCGGTCGCTGAAAAAAAAGGGGGTGATCGCCCCGGAAGGCGACCAGGGATTTTGGGTGATCGAACAAAAGGCGGGCCAGACGGGTTTTCAGGAAGTCAACGCGCTGATCCGGCCGGGGGTGTTGCGCAAATTCACGTATCAACTGGTCTCGCGCGGGGCGAGCGGCATTCTTTACTTCCTGTGGCGACCCTCGCGCATCGGCACCGAGAAATTCCACGGGGCGGTGCTGCCGCACCATTTGGAGGGCGGCAGCCAGCGGATGTTCAGGGAAATCAGCCAGATCGGCGAGGAATTGAAGTTGCTGGCGCCCGCGCTCAAAGACACGCGGGTGGTGGCGGATGTCTGCATTCTCTACTCGCACGACAATGACTGGGCGCTGCAACAACCCAACCAGCCCAACAAGCACTTCAACCTGCGCGAACACATTCAACTGATTTACAACGCCTTTCATGACCGGAATATACCAGTGGATTTTGCGCGTCCGAGCGATGATCTGTTCGATTACAAGCTGGTGGTGGCCCCCTCCCTGCATTTGCTCTCGGCGGGGGAGGCCGACCGGCTGAAGTTGTATGTGCAAAACGGCGGCACGTTGCTGGGCACGTTCAACACCGGTTTGGTCAACTCCAATCAGACGGCCCCCACGACGGGCTATCCGGGCGACCTGACCGATTTGTTCGGGTTGGAAGTGCTCGAATTCGACATGCTGCAACCGGGCGAGGAAAACCACCTGATTTTCAAGGGCTCCTTCCCCACCAGCCACCTGCATGTGGCCAAACTGTGGTGTGACATCATTGAGCCCTTGGGCTGCCAGGTGCTGGCGACCTATGCCAAGGATTTTTATGCGGGCAAACCCGCCATCACCCTGAATCCCTACGGTCTGGGCAAGGCGATCTACATTGGCACCCAAAGCCACCAGTTCTTTTATCATGATCTGGTGGCGTGGTTGCGGCAGAACTGCGGCATTCAACCGCTGCTGAAAGTGCCGGAAAACATTGAAGTGAGCATGCGCCAGAAAGAAGGCATGCGGGTGTATATTTTAATCAATCATCAAAACAGCCAGGTGCGCATCCAGTTTTACAAGCCGATGCATGATTTTCTGACCGGCAGCACCTTTTCCGGCAACTACGACCTGCCGCCGCACGGCATTTTGGTCCTGGATGAACAACCCGATGGTAAAACTTCTGGCGCAAAAGCCTGATTTTTGCTTAAATGTCTCCAGTTGAGGCTTAAAAACGCCGATGCAGTATCAGGTTCAGTGCCTGCGCCGGAAAGGTTGTCCACAGGCGAATACGGTTTTGGGCGGTTCCAAAAGACCTGCCCCTGAGTCTCAGTTGAAGGCGATTCGGGATTTATCTAAGCGTGGATCATTTCTTAAACATTGTTTTTGCCAGTCTGGCGTTGCTGAGTTTTGTGCTGGGTCTTTGGCAATGGTTTGCCGCGATGCGTTTTCCCCTGCACCGGCGGCAGAGCAACCCGGCCAATCCACCGGCCATCACTCTGCTTAAACCACTGCGGGGATGTGACGAGACCACCCAGGCCTCGCTGCAATGCTGGTTGGAACAAGCCTACGCGGGCAAGGTGCAAATCCTTTTCGGAGTGGCGGACGTCAACGATCCTGTGTGCGGCATTGTCCGACAATTGCTGCAAAAATTTCCCCGCGCCCGCGCCCAATTGGTGGTGTGCGACCAGAGCATCGGGACGAACGGCAAAGTTTCCACCCTGATACAGTTGGAACGACTGGCCCAATACGGGCTGATTCTCGTCAGTGATGCGGATGTCCGCGTGCCCCCGGACTTTCTGAGTCAGATCGTGACCCATCTGGAAGACCCCGGGGTCGGCCTGGTAAATTGCTTTTACCGGCTGGCTAATCCCCAGACCCAGGCGATGTATTGGGAGACCATCGCCGTCAATGCGGATTTCTGGAGTCAGGTGTTGCAATCCACCACCTTGAAGGCCCCCGATTTCGCGCTCGGTGCGGTCATGCTCACCCGGCGCTCCGCGCTGGAGGAAATCGGCGGGTTCACCGCCTTGGTGGACTGTCTGGCCGATGATTACCAATTGGGCCGCCGAATCTCGGAAAAGGGCCACCGCATCGCCCTGGGTTCGATGGTCGTGGAATGCTGGGACAAGCCCATGAACTGGAGCGAGGTCTGGAAACACCAACTCCGCTGGGCCCGCACCATCCGGGTCTGCCAACCCCTGCCCTACTTCATGAGCATTCTGGCCAACGCCACCCTCTGGCCGTTGTTATGGCTGGCCACCGCCTGCCTTTGCACCCACTCCAACAGCGCGGCCCTGGTCGCCACCGCCTGCCTGTTGGGGCGGATCATCATGGCCTGGCACCTGCAGCGCCGCTTTACCCCGGATCGAAAACTGGTTTCACCCCACTGGCTCGTGCCGGTCAAGGACCTGCTGCATTTTCTCGTCTGGTTTAACGCCTTTCTGGGCAACACAATTGAATGGCGGGGGCAACAAATGCGCCTGCGTCGCGACGGAACCCTGGTCGCCAACGGGTAGTGAAAGTGGTGGGCGATGCAGGATTCGAACCTGCGACCGTCTCCGTGTAAAGGAGCTGCGCTACCACTGCGCCAATCGCCCGCCCGAATCAGAGATTACCAATCCCGGCGGCGTTGACAAACTTCAAATTCCCCAAAGGCTTGACTTCCCCGCATTCCGCCTCAAATCATGGGCGGATGAAGCCAGACGCGGGGTTTACCCTCACAGAATTGTTGGTGGTCATTGCCATTATCGCCGTTTTGGCCGCCCTGCTGTTGCCCGCGCTTTCAAAAGCCAAAGGATCGGCGCGGGGTCTTCAGTGTCTGAACAACAACCGCCAGTTGATGGTCGCCTGGCGCATGTATGCCGAGGAAGCCAACGATCACCTGCCCAACTCCAAGGGCGGCCCTTATCAATGGATGACCGGCACTTTGGACTACAACCCCGCCAACCGCAGCAACTGGGATCCGAGTGTGGACATCATGAAAAGCCCCCTCTGGCCCTTGTGCGGCAAAAATGCCGCCATCTTCAAATGCCCGGCCGATCCAAGTGTCGTGCGCGTTCAGGGCGTGACTTATCCCCGGGTGCGGAGCCTCTCCATGCTCAATTGGGTGGGCGGACGCGGAAATGCCAGTGGAAATCCGGCGCCCATGAATTGGTCCCACACGCAGTTGGGAAACAAAACGGGCGAATACCGGGTCTATTACCACCTGGCGGACCTGGTGAATCCCGGCCCGGCGATGACGTTTGTCTTTGTGGACGAACCCATGGACCGCATCAATGATGGATTCTTTGTCACCGACATGCTGACCTACCCGGGCACGACGCAGGACATCTGTGATTATCCCGCCGAATACCACAACGGGGCTGCGAGCTTTTCCTTCGCCGACGGCCATTCAGCGTTGAAGAAGTGGACCACTCCCCTGCTGTTGCAGCCGCCCAAGTGGAACGTCACGCTCCCCTACCCCACCCCGTTAAAATCCTTCAACCCGGATGTTTTCTGGCTGATGGACCATGCGACCCGGCTGATCGAATGATCAGACCTCCCCCGGAAACCCCTGCTGCCGCAACGCTTCATACAATACCAACGCCACACAATTTGACAAATTCAGCGAACGCGAGTCCGCGTTGAACATCGGCACCCGCAGCCAGCGGGTCGGAGCTTCCGCCAGCAACGTCTTGGGCAGCCCGGCGGTTTCCCGCCCAAACACCAGATAATCCCCGGGCCCAAAACGCACGTCGCTGTATTTCTGCGGCCCGTCGCATTCAACGAACCACAGGCGTGTGCCGGACGGAAGTTGGTCGTGAAATGTCCGCCAGCCGGCCCACCGCTGCCACCGCACCTGCCGCCAGTAGTCCATCCCCGCCCGTTTGAGCTGGGCATCATCGAGCTTGAAACCGAACGGCTCGATCAGGTGCAGCGTGGTCTTGGTCGCGGCGCAGAGCCGGGCCACGTTGCCGGTGTTCGGCGGAATCTCCGGCTCAACGAGGACAATATTCATGCGGCACGGTTTTTCTTTTTCGGATAAAACACCTTCTGCAACACCAGGCCATGCGCCGGGGCCGTCATGCCCGCCACCCGCCGGTCACGGCTCGTCAAAATCGTCGCCACCTCCGCCAGGGGGATTTTCCCCTGCCCCACCTGCACCAGCGTGCCGACAATCCCCCGGCACATTTTGTATAGAAAACCGTCCCCTTCAATCGTGAAGGTGTACAGGGGGCCGCTTTTCCGGAGGTCGCACCGGGTCAGGGTGCGAACGTTGGACTTCATCTCGTAAGCCCGCGTGCCGGCAAAGGATTTAAAATCATGCCGTCCCACAATCAACCGCGCCGCGGCCCGCATCCGGGCGGCGTTCAACTTCACCGGAAAATGCCAGGCCCGCTGATGGAGCAGCGGATTCATGGCGTGGTGATTCCACACATAATAGCGGTACTGCTTGCCAATGGCGTCAAACCGGGCGTGAAAATCCGCCGGCGCCCGCACGGCCTCCAGCACCCGGATGTCGTCCGGCAAAAAGGCGTTCAAAGCCAGCGCCAGCCGCGCGTCCGGCATCTTGAGTTCCGCCCGGGGAATTTCCACATGCGCGATCATCCCCAGCGCATGCACCCCGGTGTCCGTCCGGCTCGAACTGTGAATGCGTTTGACCCCGGGAAACAACTGGTGGCAGGCCGCCTCGATTTTTTCCTGCACCCCGGTGCCGGTCTTTTGCACCTGCCAGCCCTGATACGCCGTGCCGTCATAGGCAATGGTGAGTTTGAATTTCAACATGGCGGCAAACGAAGCCTTCACGCCGCATCCAGATAACTTTGCAACAAAATCGCCGCGGCCATTTTGTCCACCTTCTCCTTGCGTTTGTCGCGGCGCACGCCGCCCTGAATGAGGATGCGGTTGGCCTGCGCGGATGTCAGTCGCTCATCCAGGGTTTTGATGGGCACGGTGAGGGCGTTGCGCAGGACGGCCACAAAGGCCTCGACCTTTTGCACCGCCGGACCGTGGCTGCCATCCATGTTGCGCGGCAGCCCGATGATGATGAGGTCCACCTCCTTTTCCAGCAGCAACTTTTTCAGCCGGTCCAAAAACGCCGCGAACGGCTCGGTGAGAATGTATTCCAACGGTTGCGCGATGGTTTTGGTCTCATCGCTGAGGGCGACGCCAATGCGTTTGGTTCCGTGATCAAGGGCGAGAATTCGCATGTCACCCCATTTTCGCAGCAAATCCCCCTCATGGCGAGCCGATTTAGCGGCTTGAATTAACCGTCATCGCCGTTGCCACCGGGGCCGCCATCAGGCACCATTCGACAACTGAATTGGCAACCAAATGACTCCCCAATCCTTCATGATCATCGCCGGCGAGACCAGCGGTGACTTGCTGGCCGGTGAACTGGTGACGGCGCTCAGGCAGACGCCGGGCGCCGGACCCGCCGCAAGTTTTTTCGGCGCGGGCGGCCCGCGCATGGCGGCGGCCGGGGTGAAACTGTCGTTTGACCTGACCCAACACGCGGTCATTGGCGTCTCGGATGTCCTCAAAAACTATTTCAAGTTCAAGCGTTTGTTCGATCAACTGCTGGCCGTGGCCATCGAACGAAAGCCCGATGCCGTCATCGGCGTGGATTATGGCGGGTTCAATCTGCGGTTTGGCCGGGCGGTCAAGGCCTGGGTCCGCCAGCATCCGGCCTCGGGCTGGAATCCCAAAATCATCCAGTTCGTCTCCCCCCAAGTCTGGGCCTCGCGGCCGGGCCGCGCGCAACGATTGGAGGCGGATTACGACCTGCTCCTGAGCATCTTCCCGTTTGAAAAAGCCTGGTACTCACAGCGCGCACCCAGACTCCGCGTCGCGTTTGTCGGCCACCCGATGCTGGATCGCGCCCAGCCTCCCAAAGACCGCCCCAGCCCGGTGGGAAAACCACCCCGGATTTTGCTGTTGCCCGGCAGCCGCGGGCGCGAATTACAACGGCATCTGCCCGTCATGCTGACGGCCTGGCAGCGCATTCAGGACCAGTTGCCGAACGCCCGCGCCAAACTGGTTCTGCCTGACAGGCAATTGGCGCAACTCACCAGGTCAATGCTCCTGCCCGCCTCGGTGCAAACGCAAATTGGCGGCCTGCCATCCGCCCTCGCCCAGGCGGATGTCGCCCTCGCCTCCACCGGCACGGTGACGATGGAATGCGCCTTTTTCGGCGTGCCCACCGTGACCCTTTACAAGACTTCCTGGCTCACCTATGAAATCGGCCGGCACCTCGTCACCGTAAAATCGCTGACCATGCCCAACCTGCTGGCCGGCGAGGAAATCATGCCCGAATTCATCCAACACAACGCGACAGGCTGGAACCTCGCCCACGCCGCCCTGCGGCTGTTGCAGGACGAGCCGCGCCGGGCCCGCGTTCGGAAACGGCTGGCGCAGGTGGTTTCCACGCTCGGCCGGCCCGGTGCGGCCCGCCGCGCGGCGCATGAAATTCTGGGGTTATACCAATGAAAGACCTCACCCGGCCGTTCTGGATCAAGGTTAAGGGGGGGCTCTTCCTCGGCCTCGGGCTGCTCGCCGCCGGCCTGCTGCTCACCGACGCCCCCACGCTGAAGGACGCCGCTTTGCTCGGACTCACCGTCTGGTGCTTTTGCCGCGCCTATTATTTCGCCTTTTATGTCATTGAACATTATGTGGACCCGGCCTTCAGGTTTTCCGGCCTGGGTTCATTCCTGAAATACCTTTTAAAACAGCGGCGGTGATTTTGACTTTTGCCCCGCCCCGAACTACCCTCCCTTCATGGAATCGTTGCATGCGCCCTGGCGGATCGAATACATCCTCTCGCCCAAGCCCAAAATGGATGAAAGCATTTTCACGCGCATTGCGCAATCCCCGGACGACGAGGCCAATTATGTGCTCGTCCGCGACCGCACGTGCTTTGCCGTGCTCAACCTGTATCCGTACAACGGCGGCCATCTCATGGCGGTCCCCTATAAACAGGTGCCCGACCTGAACGGCCTCACCGAGGAGGAACTGGCGGATCTGTGGAAACTCACCCGCCGCTGCATCAACGCCCTCACGCAGGTGATGAAGCCCGACGGGTTCAACGTGGGCATCAATCTGGGCAGGGTCGCCGGCGCGGGCATTGTGGAACATTTGCACATCCACGTCGTGCCGCGCTGG
>CAZUBG010000121.1:0-16520 GCA_964618545.1 uncultured Bifidobacteriaceae bacterium
AAGCCGGGGAAGTTTTAACCGCAGAGAACGCAGAGAACACAGAGAAAAGACGGGGCGTTTTTTACCACGGAGGCACAGAGGACACGGAGAAAGCAGAAGACGGGAACGGACGCCGGGTCAGGGGACCCGGCCTACAGGTTGGTGACCTCCGTCCTGCAGGCCCGGTGCCCTCACCGGGCGTTGCGAGCGCGTTAGCGCGAGCATGAAGTTTTGCGGTCTTGCCGTCTCGCCGGTATTTGCACAGCTCACCGGGAAGACAGAGGCGGGAACTGATGACGGCGCTGGCTCAACGCCCTTTTTTCCTTTGCGATCTTGGCGTTCTCTGTGGTTAAAACTCCCCGCGTTTGTTTCCCATCCGTAATCCGTGATATCCGTGGTTAAAAATGTCCTTGCCTTGTCCTGGCCTTCTCCCATCCTCATTGGCTTGGGTGGCTGGTTTTGATTCGACGCGTGACAGCTTGGAAGGTCCAGCCAGATTTAATGAGTACTCGAGTCCAGAACGAACAGAAATTCGGCCAGTGGGAGGAATTGCCGGGTGGCGGACGGCGTTATTGGCTGGCGATGACGGGGCGCCAGGGCTGGCAGGCGCGATATTTTAAGGAGGTGAGTCCTGATGAACGCACGCTGCGATTCTGGCAGGAGATTTACAATGATCAGGGCAAATTGGTGGAGATTCATGAAAAATTCCCGGTGGATAAGGGCCACCAGAAAGTGTAGGTTGCAGTCATGACGATTACGAAAGAAACTGTTGCCGGTCAAATCGCCGCGTATCTTCACCACGAGTTGTCGCTGGCGCAGTTGGTGGATTGGTCGGAACATTCGTTGCTGGACGGGGAAGTGGCTGACTGTGATGCGCGGACGGTGTCGGTGGTGATGGCCCGTCTTGGGGTGGCGGACGTTCGCGCTTTTGGCCTGACGTGGGATGACTGCGAGGAATTACTGCATCAGCTTGGCTTTTCTCCGCGCGTGGAGGTGGTGGCCGTGTAACTTTGGACGGGCTGTCCACCCGAAGAAGTATTGTGACGCCTCTGGTTAAAAAAGTCGCTCTGTGGTTCCCGTTCCCCGTTCGGGTGGTTCGCGTATTTAGTGGTTTAAAAACTGCCCCGTCTTGGTCCCCCCGGCCTTTGCCTTTGTCCTGTCCCATCCGTGTTAATCCGTGAAAACCGTGGTTGAAAATGCCCCGTTTTTTCTCTGTGTTCTTTGCGTTTTGCGGTTAAAACCCTCCGTCTTCATTTCCGCTTTCTGTTTTCTCAATGTTGTCCTGGGGTTAACCCGCCCCGGCGTTTGATCAATGCAGGATAAAGGGGGCGGGGCTGCCCGGGGCGGGAACATGCCGGTGGGGTTTGATCGGAGGCAACCGCAGATTGCAGCCGGGAAAATCCGGGGCTTCCAGCCAACTGGCCAGCGCCACCAGTTCCACGGACGTCAACCCGGCCGGGGCCTTGCGCGTGAAGGTCAGCTCCTGCGGAGTCGTCTCAAAGGCCTGGGTGACCGTCGGTCCCAGGGTCGGAGCCAAGTCGGCCAGCCACTTACCGGCGACCGAATGGACGTCCAATTGCTGGTGCCGTGTGCCCACAAAGAGTGTCTGGTACAGTTGGGGGAATACCTTCATCCGCTCCGAGGTGATTTCCCAATGATAAAACACCAGCCCCGGCTCGCCCAGCCGGGCAAACAATTCGGGCGGTGCCGGTTTGCCCCGGGCCTGGTTGGGGAAAAAGCCGCCCAGCAAAAAATCCCCGGACGCTTCCCGATCCGCCTCAATATAGGGTGCCAGGAAAGGCATGCCCACCACGACGGCTTGGTGATTGACTTCCTCGACATTGAATCTTTTGTAAGGAGAATCCGGTGGACCGTCATGCAGGGCTGTGGAGAGGGAGCGTTCCAGTTTGGGCAGTTCGGCGGGGGCGGTGGCCATGGGTACCGCCACATAAGTCTGGCAGATGGGCATCATCGCTACAGACTTGCCAGACATCTGCGGCATCACCCAGGTAAACACCTGGTCGGGCAGTTTATTCAACCCAATTGAGACGGCCCAGGGCTGTTGCTTCAACCAGGTGGAAATCCCCCGGGCGGCGGTAAGGCTCACAAAGGGTGAATGAATGGTGTTGGTGGGAAACTGCCACGCGCCCAAGGCCGGCAGCGGTTGTGCGAGAAACAAATTGCCGTTGATTTCAAAATTGCCGTTGCGCGCGGTCACCTGCAACCGGGTTTGGGGGATGTCGAATTTCCGCAGTTCAGGATACCAGGCCGCCAGCCGACCCCAATCCACATCCGCCGTCAGCCAGGCCCCTTTCAGGCCGGGAACGACCCCCATGGGTGTCGGCGCGGCGGAATTGCCCAGGGTCAACAACCACCCGTCGCCGTTGCGGGCAAACCGCGCATGGTGCCGGGGCGAAGCCGCATTCCAGGCCGCCAAGACCGGCGTCAGCGTGTTCAGCCAGACTTGGGACCGGGCATTTCCCAGGCGCACCGACAGGGCCAGTTCGAGCGTGTCCGGCGTGGGCTGCCGCAGGTCCAGCAGCCATTCCGATTGGGCCAGATCCTCGAGCAACGGCTGCAAGGCCACCGGCCCGGCCAGCGTGGGGGCGACCTGCCGGCGCAACCAGAGGTCCAGCGAACGCGCGAGCTTGCCGGCGGTTTGATTTCGCAGCGCCAGGGCATCGGGCGAGGACCAGAGATATTTGAGCGCGGCGGAATTGGGATCGGCGGCCACGGCCGCCCCGCCGGCGAAGTGAATTTGCGCCACCAGCCCCGGTTCCAACGGGCCCGCCTGAACCGCCAGCGCCGCCAGCCACACCAGGCCGGTATAGAATGCCAGATATTTCTTCATTAAGAGTCCCCCAGTTTGCCCCAAAAAAACGCGGCGAGGCAATTTTAAAACGTGAAAACCACAAAGCGCGTTTTTTCCGCACCGCAGACAACATAAATATCGTGGGGGACGACGTCAGGGCGCATTGCCCAAGCCCCGGAGCGCAGCTCTGTGAGCCGCAGCGCGTGGAAGCCAGTACCATCGTCGGGCTGGTTTTGCATCCACCCCTGGCCCTCGGCATCGTTCATCCCCGCCTCGTAGCGGCAAACTGGCGTTTGCCGCACTATTGGCCGCCTCCCAAAGTTTTGGCGGCTTTCGGCCCGGAGACGAAATAAAAAATATCGCAGGAGACGACGTCAGGAGACTCAAATATTTCGGGCGTTGGTTGTGCTTGCGCGCCAGCCTCCAACCACCCCGGACATTCATCCCGCGAACCACCAGCCGAACCATTCCCCTTCTTAGGGTCCGTCAAGAAACAACCTTTACAACCTGACTGGTTCTTTTGACGGCTGGCAGCGTTGCTCGCTCGTCACAGAACCCTTTGGCTAGGCTCCTCGCTCGCGCCTGGCCAGCCGTCAAAATTCCGGCGTCAGCTTGTAAAGTTTATTTCTTGACGGACCCTTACTCACTTTTCGCCCTCATGCCACGCTTGGTGTCTCTGGTAAGTGGCCAGCAGTTCTTGGTTGCGCTGGAGCAAGTCGGTCTCGCCGTGGGCGGCGGCCAGGTCGCAGGCCTTTTGGGCAGTGGCGATGGCCTGGTCAAACTGGCCGGCTTCGGCATACGCGGCCGCCAGGGTGCCCACGAAGACGGTGGTCTTGAATTGGGTCAGTTCGCAGGCGCGTTGAGCGAGGGCCACGGCCCGGCGACCGTCGCGTATGATTGGGTCCGGACAGGTGGCCAGCAGCCAGGCAAGGTTATTCAGGGCTGCGGGCGAATCAGGCCCAAGGCCGAGGGCTTGCTGGTAATGATCCCTGGCTTCCCGATAGTGGCCGAGGGAGGATTGGGTGGCGGCGATTTTCGCGTGGATTTCCGGGGTGCGATGGGTGAGAAGCTGGCGGGTCAGGTTGGTCAGCGCTTGTTCCGCAGCAAGCCGCTGGGTGTTGGCGGCGAGTATGCCTTGGATTTTTTCATCGCCGGGCGAGAGTTGCCGGGCGGTCAGGTATTCGGTTTGGGCTTCGGCATCGCGCTGCTGGCCGGCGAGGGCGAACCCGAGGGTGACGTGGACGCTGGCGTTTTCGGGGTGGCGTTTCAGCACCTGGCGGAATTGCGTTTCCGCCGCCGGATATTTTTTCTGCAGGAGGAACACGTTGCCGAGCCGCGTCCGGGCCATGCTGAAATTGGGGTCGGCGGCCAGGGCGGCGGCAAAGCTGCTGGCGGCGGCGTCCAGGTCGTGCAGGTCGGCATAGGAAACGCCCAAATAGAAGTGGCCCATGGAATTGTTCTCCGGGGTCACGGCCAGCACATGTTTAAAGAGTTTGATGTTGTCCTGCCAGAAGCCCAATTGATAACGGGTATCGAGTCCGCAGCCGAGCAGAACGGCGGCTCCGGCGGCGGCGAGGCTGACCCGGAACAATTTCGACTTTCCGGCCATCTCCGTCAGGCCCCAGACGACGGCGATGAACAGGCCGATGGAGGGCAGATAGGTGTAGCGGTCGGCAATGGATTGCAGGCCCACCTGCATGATGCCAATGACGGGGATCAGGGTGATGACAAACCAGCCCCAGCCGACGAGCAGCCAAGGGCGGGTGCGCGTGTGCCAAAGGCAGAGGGCCGTCAGAAGCACGGGTACGAGAAACAAACCGACCGTTGCCCCGGGGGTGGTGTGGGTGAAGGGATAGAAAATGGCGAGGTTTACGGGCCAAAACAGTTTGCCCAAATACAGGGAATAGGAGACGACGGCATGGAGGCAGCGTTCCGGCCAGGCCAGTTTCTCCAAGGTGACCATGGAACCGCCGGCCCATTGCGCCCAGATGGTGATGAGGCAGGAGGCAAGGCTGAGCGCGAAGAGGGGTTTTTTTTCCAGCACCAACGGTTGCCAGCGGAGACGGAATGTCTTCAGGCCAAAGGCCAAGGGCGGTCGGGGGGCGGGGGCCCCGGGTGAGGTTGGGGGGCGGCGTGCGGAGAGCCGTCCCAACGGCCAGTAATCGAGCAGGAGCATGACGAGGGGCAGGGTGACGAGCATGGGTTTGGCCATGAGTCCCAAGGCGAACAACACAATCACCGTCCAATAATAAAACCTGGGTTCGGGGCCATGGGTCCGGGGTCCTGGGTTCGGAGGGGAGAGGCTTTTGTCGGTGTCCGTTTCCGCTTTCCCGCGTTCCCGCGTTCCACTTTTGCCCCTGGCCCATTGTCCGTAGGCGATGAGGGTGAGCAGGGCAAAGAAACCGCTCAGCACGTCTTTGCGCTCGGAAATCCAGGCGACGGATTGGACGTGCAGGGGATGCAGGGCGAACAGGGCGGCGACCAGGAAGCTGCGCCAGCGCGCGCCGGTGAATTGCCACAGCAGCAGGAAGAGGAGGAGGGTGTTGGCGGTGTGAAAGCCCAGATTCACCCAATGTTCCTCGCCGGGATTGAGGCCGAACCACTGGCAATCGAGCATGTGCGACAGCCAGGTGAGCGGATGCCAGTTGCTCGAATGCGGGGAGGTGAAAGCCCAGACAATGCTGTCCCAATTCAAACCGGACAGGACGGTGGGATTTTGGTAAACGTAATCAAAATCGTCATAGCCAATAAACCCGAGCCGCCCCACCGGCCAGAAGCCGGCGAGGGTGATCGCAATCAGCAGCAGGCCGGGGAGGAGGTTGCGGCGCATCGGGGGAATTCAGACGCAAATACCCGAAAAAAACAATGCAAAATTCACCCGGCCGGCGCCGCGAAGGTCAGATGGCGGCGTCGCCGCGTTCGCCGGTGCGGATGCGGCAGGCCTCCTCGATGGCGGAGATGAAGACTTTGCCGTCCCCAATCTTGCCGGTTTTGGCGGCTTCAATGATGGCGTTGACGGCGGCTTCAACCTGGTTGTCGGGCAGGATGGTTTCGACTTTTATTTTGGGGAGGAAATCAATGGTGTATTCGCTGCCGCGATAGATTTCGGTGTGGCCTTTCTGGCGGCCAAAGCCTTTGACTTCGCTGACGGTCATGCCGTGGATGCCCAGTTCGTTGAGGGCGTCTTTGACGGCTTCGAGCTTGAAGGGCTTGATGATGGCGAGGATTTTTTTCATTGTGTTGAAAGGGGATTATTCGCTGTAGGCGCGTTCGCCGTGCTGGGTGATGTCCAGTCCGATGCTCTCGGTTTCCACGTCCACGCGCAGGCCGACGAGGGCGTCCACGATTTTAAAGAGAACGAGGGTGAGGACGCCGGCGTAAAGGGCGGTGAAGGCGACGGCGATGCCCTGGTTGCCAAGTTGGTGGAGTCCGCCGACGAGGGATTGAGTGACGCCGCCGGCCTGCCAGGTGGTGGCAATGGCGGGGTTGACGACGGCGCTGGCGAGGCAGCCGAGCATGAGCATGCCGATCATGCTGCCGATGCCGTGAACACCAAAGACATCCAGGGAATCGTCATAGCCGAAGCGGGCCTTGAGTTTGGTGACGGCGAGGTAGCAGAGGGCGCCGCCGGCGAGGCCGATGAGAAAGGCGGAGGGGATGCTGACGTAACCGGAGGCGGGGGTGATGGTGGCCAGACCGGCGACCATGCCGGAGGCGGCGCCGAGGACGCTGGGGCGGCCCTTGTGCATCCATTCAACGAGGGACCAGCTCAGGGCGGCGGCGGCGGCGGAAAAATGGGTGGCGGCGAAGGCGCTGGTGGCGAGCGAACCGGCGGTGAGGGCGCTGCCGGCATTGAAGCCGAACCAGCCAACCCAGAGCAAGCCGGTGCCGATGAGGGAAAGGACGACGTTGTGCGGCATCATGGGTTCGTGGGGATAACCGGCGCGCCGACCCAGCAGGATGGCGCAAACGAGGGCGGAGACGCCGGAGCTGATATGGACGACGGTGCCGCCGGCAAAATCGAGAACCGGGATGGCCCCGCCCAGGGCCCAGTTGAAATAGCCGCCCTTGCCCCAGACCATGTGGCAGAGGGGAAAGTAAACGAGGGTGATCCAGAGCATCACGAACAGGACGTAGCCCTTGAATTTAATGCGTTCGGCCACGGCCCCGCTGATGAGGGCGGGGGTGATGATGGCGAACATCATTTGGAACAGCATGAAGGATTGCTGCGGGACGGTGGCGGCGTAATCCGGGTTGGGGGCGCCGGTGACGCCGTTCAACATGAAGTAGGTGAGGGGGTTGCCGACAAAGGCGTTTCCGGGGGCAAAGGCGAGGCTGTAGCCGAACACCATCCAGAGCATGGAGACGAGTCCCATGAGGACGAGGCTGTGCATCATGGTGGCGAGGACGTTTTTGCCGCGCACGAGCCCGCCGTAAAAGAGGATGAGGCCGGGGGCGGTCATCATGAGGACGAGGGCGGAACTGACGAGCAGCCAGGCGTTGTCGCCGGAATTGATGTTGCCGGGGTTTTGGGCGTCATCGGCGATTTTTTCGAGCCGGGTGAGCCGCTGTTCAAATGAGGTGCCGCCGGAGGCCTGCAAGCGGGTGGCTCCGGCGCCGAGGAGAAGGAATACCGCCACGGCGGCAAAAATGGTCAGAATGGTGCTGTGAAGTGGTTTCATTTGTGCTGATAAGTGAACAAACCTGAAGGCAAACGTCAATATTACTTTTTGTTAACAATTTAAATGAGGGTGTGGACGAGGGTTTTTGCTTTTTTTGGGCCGGTTTTTTGCTTATTTTTTCGGGCATGATCAATGCGTTTCAAATCATCTTCACTCCAATCAGCGCGGCGGAGCTGGCCAAAATGCCGAGGGATCTGCAGTTGCAGATTCTGGGTGATTTCCGGGGCTTGCCGCAGCAGGTGCGCGGAACGGAGTTGGATGAGTTTGGGAAGTTGGAACTGGACGGGCGCATTTTGCACCGGTTCCGGGTGGGGGATTACCGGGTGTATTTCGAACGGCATGATCTGGGGGTGCTGGTCCACCGCATCCTGAGCCGGCATACGCTGAAGGATTTCCTGTTCCGTTCGGGGCTCAAAATCGGGGAGGATGAGGCGCTCCAGGAGAATCCGAAGTTTTGGGAATTGATTGAAGCGGCCAAATCCTCGGCCCAGGGGTGAGGCTGGCCGGGCGGACTTGCGTTTGAATGTGTGTGAAGCACGGCAATTTTTTCATCGGCCTGCTGCTGGCCGGGATCACGCTGGCCCTTTACTGGCCGGTGCATGGCTTCGGTCTGGTCTATTACGATGATCCCTTGTTCCTGACGGATTCGCCGATCATCCAGAGCGGGCTGAACTGGCACAGTTTCCTCGGGGCATTTTCGAGCGTGGTGCTGGCCAACTGGCATCCGGTGACGACGCTGTCGTTCGTCATTGATCACGAATGGTTTGGCACGAATCCCGGGGCCGAGCATGTGGTCAATGCGTTGTTGCATGCGGCCAATGCCGTGCTGTTGTTCCTGCTGTTGAACGGCCTGACGGGCGCGACCTGGCGCAGTGCGCTGGTGGCGGCGGTGTTTGCGTGGCATCCGCTGCGGGTGGAATCGGTGGCGTGGATCACGGAGCGCAAGGACGTGTTGAGCGGTTTTTTCTTTATTTTGACGCTGCTCTTTTACGGGCAACGGTTCAAAACCCGGGAGACCGGGTCGGTGATCTGGTTCTGGGCGAGCCTGGGGGCGTTCGTGCTGGGGTTGATGAGCAAGGCGATGCTGGTGACGGTGCCGTTGGTGCTGTGTCTGCTGGATGTCTGGCCGCTGCAACGGCTGGGGCGGGCCGGGGCCATTGGTTCCGGCCCGGCCGCGCCGCCCCCCACTCGGAAGCAAACTTGGAAAATCCTGAAGCAACTGGTCTGGGAAAAGTGGCCGTTTCTGGCGGTCTCGGCGGTGTTCAGCGTGCTGACGTATGTGATTCAAAAGCAGGACGCCGCCGTGGTTTCGCTGGCCAAGCTGGGCTGGAATTACCGGCTGGCCAACGCCCTGACCAGTTATCTGCGCTACTTGGCGAAGCTGGTCTGGCCGACCGACCTGGCGGTGGTGTATCCCTATCAGCGCATTGATGACTGGCTGCAAACCGGTGTGATCGCGCTGGTGCTGGTGGCGATTTCGGCGTTGTGTCTGTGGCAGTTTCGCCGCCGTCCCTGGCTGGCGGTGGGCTGGTTTTGGTACCTGGGGACGGCCGTGCCGATCATTGGGCTGGTGCAGGTGGGCGAAGCTTGCATGGCTGACCGTTATACTTACCTCCCTCTGATTGGTCCCGTCATCGCCCTGGGGTGGCTGATTCCGGACGCTTGGGCGTGTTCATCATTTTCCCGGGCGCTGTATGGAGTGGCCGCCGCCGCCGGGCTGTGGGCGTTGGTGGTTTTAACGCACATTCAGATACAATACTGGCATGACACGGTCAGCCTGTTCTCCCACGCCATCGCGGTGACGGATGCCAATCCGGGAGCGGAATCAGGCCTGGGCTACGGCTTGGAACATGAAGGCCGGTTGGCTGAGGCGCTGGAGCATCACCGCACGGCGCTGCGGTTAAACCCGGAGGACCGGGAATATCACCTGAAGGTGGGGGAGATTTTACGGCAGCAGGGACAGTGGGGGGAGGCGGCGGATACGATTTCCTTCCTGCTGACCACGGACCCGAATGATTTGGCGGCCCACGAGGACCTGGGTTCCATCCTGCCGCATTTGGGGCGGTATGAGGAGGCCCGGCAACATTTGGAGGCGGCGGTGAAGATCGCCCCGGATGACCCCGGTTTGCTGAATAATCTGGCCTGGTTGCTGGCGACTTGTCCGGAGGCCACGGTGCGGAACGGCGGCCGGGCGGTCCAATTGGCGGAACGGGCCTGCACGCTGACGCATTTCCAAAAGACGGTGATGATGGGGACGCTGGCCGCCGCTTATGCCGAGGCCGGGCGGTTTGAAGACGCGACAGCCACCGCTCAAAAGGCCTGTGCCAATGCGTCCGCCCTGGGGGAGACCGAACTGCTTCAGCGCAATCAGGAATTGCTGGCGACCTACCAGAAACACCAGCCGCGGCACGAAGGCGATAAATAAGCGGAACCAAGACGAGTGGCGTTTTGGCTTCAATGGATCACGAAAAACCCAGCGCGACAGAACCCCAACCCAAAAGGGCTTCAACCGCAGATGGACACAGATTAACGCAGATGGTGGAAAAGGACCGAGGGCAACGGCTTAGGCATCACGAAAAAACAACCCGAGCATTCCGGCTGGTTCGTTTGGCCGCTGGCGGCGTTGCTCGCTCGTTACAGATCCTGCGGATATGCGCCTCGCGAGCGCCTGGCCAGCAGCCAAAATTCCTGCGCCATAATTGCCCGAGTTATTTTTTCGTGATGTTTTAATTTACGCCCCAAGGGTTTGATTAGGTTTGATCTGGTTTGACCGACGCCGGGGGGCGCCGAAGTGGAACGCAGATTTTTTTTGATGTTCCTTTTGGTCTGCTTTGATGATTTTCCATGGGTCACTTGTCCGCACTCTCCGGCCGGCGGCCAAACTCCGGGTCCAGGGGCAGGCGCAGGGCGACGAGGAAGCTGGGAAGGGTCGCCAGGATGACCCCGAGGAAGAAATGCGGGTAGCCCAGATATTGCGCCAGCCAGCCGCTCCACTGGCCGGGCACCATCATGCCCAGGGCCATGAAGCCGGTGCAAATGGCGTAGTGCGCCGTGGGGTGTTCGCCCCGGGCGATGCAGATCATGTACATCATGAAGGCGGTGAATCCGAAGCCGTAGCCGAATTGTTCCACGCCCACCCCCGCCGCAATCAGCGGCAGACTGACGGGTTGCGCATGGGCCAGCCAGAGGAAGACGGCATCCGGCAGATGAATGGCCAGCAGCATGGGCCACAGCCAGTATTTCAAGCCCCGCCGCGAAACAGCCCATCCCCCCAGCAATCCGCCCGCCATGAGGGAGGCGATCCCGATGGTGCCGTAGGCGAGCGAGACTTGCTGGTCGCTCAGGCCGAGTCCGCCGTGGCTGCGGGGATCGAGCAGAAAGAGCGGGACCATGCGCACGAGTTGCGCCTCTCCCAACCGGTACAGCAGCAGAAACAGGAGGAGGGTGATGATTTTGGGCTTTTGAAAGAACGTGCCGAAGGTTAAGAAGAATTCCGTCAGAACGGCCCGGGACGTCGGGCCGGCGGTTGTGGCCGGCGATGCGGGACGGACGCGGGCCGCCGTTTGATCCCGCGCCGGTTTGGGCAGAATCACAAAGTGGTACAGCCCCAAGGCGAGCAGCAGGCCGGCCATGACCATAAACGAGACCGACCACGCCAGCGGAAAGTTCCCGGTGTACTCATGAATGATCCCGGCCAGCGCCACCAACCCGCCCTGGGCGGCAATGGTGGCCACGCGGTAGCAGGTGTTGCGAATGCCGCTGAAAAACGACTGTTCCCGTTCCGTGGCGGCCAGCAGGTAAAAACCGTCCGCCGCAATATCGTGGGTGGCGGAACTGAAGGCCAGCAGCCAGAAAAAGGCGAGGGTCAGTTGGAAAAAGTGGGCGGTGGGAATGGTCAGCGCCACCCCGGCCAGAGCGCCGCCGATGAGAATTTGCATGGCCCAAATCCATTGCCGGCGGGTTTTTAACAGATCCACCACCGGACTCCACAGGGGTTTGAGCACCCAGGGCAGATAGAGCCAGCCGGTGTACAGGGTGATGTCCGCATTGGTCAGCCCGAGGTTTTGGTAAAGCACCACGGCCACGGCCATCGTCAGGGCATAGGGCAGCCCCTCGGCCAGGTAAAGGGTCGGAATCCAGGCCCACGGGCGGCGGGCGGGCGGGGTGCCGTCAGACATTCACCCTTGGTAACAGGGTTTGACGATGGGCGCAAAAAGTTTCCGATGACCCGATGGAGCGGGCCTTCAGCCTTTCAGCCCGATTACAAGGCCATCCTGGGGCGAGTGCCCCAGAATGGCATAAGGCCGCGCCGTTGGCGCTCGCGGAGGCGACGGGTCACCACCCGGGGCGGAAACCCCGTCATGAATGACCAAGCCATTGTCGGTCGCCCTCCGGACTGGTGAACGGCATGGCAAAGCTGAGGATCCGTGGAGAACGGCCGGCGATGATCACGGCCAGCTTCGAATGCACCGATAGACAAGGTCGAAAGGGGATCCCTTGCAAATCCGGGATGGCATGCCAGATTTGCAAGGTTGGTTCAACCGGTTAAAAAATTTCCGGCTTGCGCTTTGGCCGCCGGCCCGGTGAAGTCAGGGGATGAACGGCGCCTTTCTCAACACACTGGGCATTTTGCTGGGGGCACTTTTCGGGCTGATCCGGCGCACGCCCCTGGCGGCGCGCACGCAGACTTATTTTCGCGCCGGTTTGGGGATGTTCACCTTCTTTGCGGGGGCGCGGCTGGTGGTGGAAAATCTGGGATCGGGATTTACGACGGGACTGAAACGGTTGTTGATCACCCTGCTGGCGGTGCTGCTGGGTTTCTGGCTGGGCAAACTGTTGCGGCTTCAAAGCCTGTCGAACGGGCTGGGGCGCCGGGCGGGACGCCTGATCACGGCGGCGCAGGCAAATCCGCCGGGCCGGCCGGGGGCGGGGCTGGCGGCCTGTGTGGTGCTGTTTGGCGCGGCGCCGCTGGGCTGGCTCGGCGCGGTGGAGAACGGCTGCACCGGCCAGTATTATTTGTTCGCCGCCAAGGCGCTGATGGATGCGCTGGCGATGGCGGGGTTGGTGGAGATTTTTGGCTGGGTGCCGGCCTTGTCCGCCTTCCCGATTTTCGGCCTGTTCGGCCTGACCACGTTCCTGTGCCAGCGGTACGCAGCGCCGTTTTGCGACACGCACCAGATGCTGGATTCGGTCAATGCCACCACCGGCGTGGCGGCGTGCGCCGTGAGCCTGGTGATCTTTGAAGTGCGCAAAGTGGAGCTGGCCAATTACCTGCCCGCGCTGGCGGTGGCGCCGCTGCTGGAATGGCTGTGGCGATGATTAAAGTTGCTTGCGCCGCCGCCAACGTTTCATTAGGCTGAAGGGGTGATGGCGCAAGAGAGAAAGCTGTGGAAACCGAAACCCTCAGCTCATCAGAAGCAAATCAGATTTTTTACGATTTTATTCACGGTGCTGGCTTGTTTGCTGATGGGCGGATTATTGTGGCTGGTGAATTACTCCAGCCACTCGCTGCATTGAGTTGTCACCGACTCCTTACTGAAGCAGGCCCCGCTTGCGCAGCAGGGCTTCCATGGCGCGATCCATCAGGAGTTCGGCCAGGGGTTTGGTGATTTCATCCAGCGCGGCGATGGCGTTTTGCAGGCGTTTCAAATCACCGGCATCACTTCCCCGCCCCGTGCCCAGGGCGGCCTCGACTTCCGCAGCGGCGGCGGTGATCTTATCGCCGTAACCGGCTTCCAGGTCCCCGGCGCAGGCGGTCAGCGCCGGGCGGGTGGCCGCCAATACTTCCTGCGCCTTCAGCTTCGCCTCGATCCACCGCCGGGCGGCGAGGTCCTCGAAGGCGTGCGCGACGGATTCCTCCACCATTTGCTGCACGGAGGCGTCGGCCACATCCACGGCGGATTTCATTTCGACGATGCGTTCGCGCCCGGTTTTGATGTCGCGGGCGAGCGCGTGAAGCATCCCATTGGCATCAATTTCAAACTGCACGCCCACCCGGGCCAACCCGCGCGGCGCGGGCTCAAACTCCAGCGTGAACTGGCCCAGACTCCAATTGTCGCGGGCGCGCTCGCGTTCGCCCTGAAGCACATGGATGAGCATGGAACGCTGGTTGTCCACGGCGGTGGTGAACATCTCCCCGGCCTTGACGGGGATGGTGGAATTCCGGGGAATGAGCACGTTCATCAAACCGCCGAAGGTTTCGATGCCCAGCGACAGCGGGGTGACGTCCAGCAGCAAAACGTTTTTGAAGCCGCCGGACAAAATCTCCGCCTGGATGGCCGCGCCCAGGGCCACGGCTTCATCCGGGTTTTGCGAGGTGTTCAGTTGCGGCCCCCCGGGGCGGTGATACTCCGCGCCCAACCGGAGGCCGCCGCGCGTTTCCTCAAATTCCGCGCACCCAAACAGGTCGCTGACAAACTGGCGCACCAAGGGCATCCGGGTCTGGCCGCCCACGAGGATGACCTGGTCCAGCGACCTGGCCTCGATTTTGGCATCCGCCAGCGCGCGCAGGCAATGGGTGCGGGTGCGCGCAATAAGGTCGCGCGTGAGATTTTCCAGTTCGATCCGGGTGAACGAAAGCTGGAAACTGAAATCCGGGGTGAGAAACGGCAGGGCGATGTCGGTCCGGGTTTCGGAGGAGAGCCGGATCTTGGCCTGTTCGGCGGCTTCCCGGATGCGCGACAACAAGACCGGGGCGTTCGCCGGGGCGGTTTGACCGGCCGGATTCGCCGCCAGATTCGGCCCGCCGGCGGCGGCGATTTTATCGATTAAATAATCCGCGAGCCGGCGGTCGAGATCATCCCCGCCCAAGCGGGTGTTCCCGTTGGTGGACAGCACCTGAAAGACACCGCCGGCCAGTTCGAGAATGGACAGGTCAAAGGTTCCGCCACCAAGGTCATAGACGGCGATTTTTGAATGCTCGCCGAGTTTATCCAGCCCGTAGGCCAGGGCGGCGGCGGTGGGTTCGTTGATGATGCGCTCGACGGTGAAGCCGGCGAGTTCCCCGGCTTTTTTGGTGGCGTTGCGCTGGGCGTCGTTGAAATAAGCGGGTACGGTGATGACCGCGCGGCCGACGGGCTCGCCAAAATAATGTTCGGCGGCGAGCCGGAGTTTTTTCAGCACCTCGGCGGAAACCTCCTCCGGCGCGAATTCCCTTCCGTGCATGGGAATGGTGACGGGGCCGTGGCCGGCGGTGTTGAGGGGATAGGTGACGCGCAGTTCCTCCGGCGTGATGTCGGCGGCCCGGCGGCCCATGAAACGCTTGACGGAATACGCGGTCTCCGCCGGGCGGATCAGGCGCACGCGGTTGGCTTCATGGCCCACCACGGGCGGCTGGCCGGCGGCCGGGAAATGGACCACGGAGGGCGTGAGCCGGCAGCCGCCGGCATCGGCGATGACCAGGGGAATGCCGGAATCCACGGTGGCCACGAGGGAATTGGTGGTGCCCAAATCAATGCCAACAATTTTGCTCACGCCCCATGTTGGCAGGAAAGCGGCGGCGGCGGAAGATTGAAGATTGACGCCAAGTGAGGCATATTACGGTCAATGAACTGCATCGTCACCGCCGGACCGACCTATGAGCCACTGGACAATGTGCGCCGGCTGACGAATTTCTCGACCGGCAAACTGGGCGTGGAACTGGCCAATTACCTCACCGCCCGGGGGCATGAGGTGACGCTGTTCGTGGGTGAACAGGCCACGCACCCGGGCGAACGCCAGGCGACCCACATCCGCACTTTTTCCACCACCGCCAGTCTGCGAGCGGGGCTGCTGGTGCTGAAGGATCGTCCGGTGGACGCGGTGTTTCATGCTGCGGCCGTCAGTGATTTTACGTTCGGCACGGTCTGGCAGCGGTCGGCGGCGGGCGAATTAAGCGGCATCACGGCCGGCAAAATTCCGACGCGGGCGGGCGGTTTGCTGGTGGAACTGCTGCCGACACCCAAGTTGATTTTGGAGTTGCGCGGCTGGTTCCCGCAGGCGCGGCTGGCGGGCTGGAAGTATGAGGTGGACGGGGGACACGAGGGGGTGTTGCACGCCGCGCGCCGGCAACTGGCCGAGGCGCGCACCGATTTGTGCGTGGCCAACGGACCGGCCTACGGCCCCGGTTTTGGGCTGGTCACGCCGCACGGTGAAAAACGGGTGAAGGACGCCGAGGCGTTGTACGAGGGACTGGGGCAGTTTATCCATCCCGTTCATGGCGAACTGATGCGGTAGAAGCGGGCGGGATAATTCGTCCACTGCGGTTCAGAGAAATAAAATGAACCATTGGTGAGCGTCACAGTCTGGACCGGTGTCCAGATGGGACTGATCAGATTGGTGCAGGCGTCCACCTTGATGACCTGAACACCAGCCCAATTGACGTTGAATCCGAATTGGTTCGTCTGCACCCCAAAGCTGCCGTCGCCGGTTTGAATCTGCGGGTCCACGGCAGGGCGGACAGACCGTCAAAAGGCGTGCTCCATCCGGTGGTGCCGGGCAGGTGATAAACCGCCGCCTGCGAGTCACCGGAGAACTCCGTCGAATCGGTCACCGGAGCGTTTCCCTTGAAATAGATGCTGACCAGACTCCCACCGGCTGAGAAAACATAGCCGCTCAGATTGGTGACTCCGGCCCCAACGGTGATCCTGACGAGCCCGTTACAGTCTTCAAACACGCCGTTGCCGAGGAAGGAAACGCTGTCCGGAATCGAGACGGTGGCCAGGCTGGTGCAGTAAAAAAAGCACAGTCTCCGAGGCTGTCAATGCCGCTGGGGAGGGCGATGCCAGGCAGCCTGAGACAGTAAACGAACGCGTAATATCCAATGCTGGTGACACTGTCGGGGATGACCACATTGGTCAGGTTGACGCACTGGCTGAAGGGGCTGGATTCACCGGCAGTCACTTCATCCAGGCGGGTTCGGTGCGGATTGGGGTTATGCTCGACCAGAGCCCCGGCCAAAGCTTTGGTCAAAAACTTGACGGGCGGGCGGTTAATTCCTATATTGTGGGCCGGTTGGTGGTCGTAGCTCAATGGTAGAGTCCAAGCTTGTGGAGCTTGTTGTTGCGGGT
>CAZUBG010000122.1:0-16459 GCA_964618545.1 uncultured Bifidobacteriaceae bacterium
GTCTGTGGCGAAGCGTCAAACAGGAAGACATCTATGTGCAGGACTACGGGGACGGCCTGACGGCGCAGCGGGGCTTGGCGCGTTGGTTTGGCGACTACAACACGGAGCGTCCGCACCAGGCGTTGGCCTACGCCACGCCCGCAGAGTGGTATCACTCGCCGGACTCGTACGGGGCCAAGCCGGCCGCGTGGCGCTGGCGATAGAGCCAGACACCCACCTTGGAACGTTCGACCGCAACCGGGCGCGAGCTAAGGCTCGCCAGCTCGCCCGGTTGCTCGTTCTAGCTCGAGGCGGAGCATTTGGACTGGACGCCCGAGGCAAAGAGTGGTTTGGTAACCGAAACGCAGAACAACAAACAAACGAAACTAATCACGCAGAGCCTGAAAACCTAACTTAATTTCTGCGTTTTTTGGTCCAAACAATGGGGTCCACCTCAGGAAAAAACAATTTGCTTTCAAACAGGCCGCAAAACCAGTAGTTCTAGAGAGTAGCGGGGAAATGAAATTTAACGAAAAATTGAAGGCTTTATAATGACCAGCGAGCAATTCCTGAAAAAACTTCAGGCGCATGCGGAATCGTTTGCAAAGGCAGTAGCCACCAACGAGGGCGAGTGGATCATCAAAGGATTCATTGACGTGTATCGGAGGATTTACACCATTTCCGTGGACACAAAAATCATGTCAAAAGTTCTCGAATTGCTTTTATTTCCGATGTTCGTCGAATTTGCAAAGACGAACGGCCTCAAAATTGAGTTGTGCCCGCAGCAGAATTTTTATCCAGACTTGACCTTCATTGACGAAAAAACAGGGCAAAAATTCGCCGTGGACATTAAGAGTACCTATCGAAGCAGCCCAACTGAGGTGAATGGGATGACACTTGGAGCCTTCACCGGCTATTTCAGGAAACGCGAAAGCAACAAAAACACCCTTTATCCTTACAGCCATTACGCTGGCCATTTTGTTTTGGGCGTCATCTATTCAAAATGCGATGATGTTTCTGACGAACGCAAACAATTCACCCTCGAAGAACTTCCAAAAATCCCGTCCGTCGTCAAAGATTTTAAGTTTTTCGCCCAGCCCAAATTTAGAATTGCAACGTCCCGCCCAGGAAGCGGCAACACCAAAAATATCGGCTCCGTGATTGAAATCGATCAACTTGTGCATGGAACAGGACCCTTTGCAGCCTTGGGGGAAGCAGTTTATGATGATTACTGGATGTTTTATTTGACACGGGACATGGCCCAAGCACTAACGGTAACGCGGCCATATACAAACTTGAAGACTTTTCTCGAATATAAAGAGCGGGGTATCGACACTCTTCGAGCGCACGAAAAAGAAATTCAAAAATTAGGAGAAGACGAAGACAGAAAATCCGAGGAGGATAGCGAATGAGCAAGCCCCCTCTAGTCCCGCCGCTTAAATGCCAAGGCATCAAAACCAAATTGGTCGGCGAAATTAATCGAGTTGTTCAAACTCAAAATTATGAACGCTGGATTGAGCCGTTTTGCGGTTCATGTGTGGTTGCCCTAAACATTCAACCCCCAAAAGCCCTGCTCAGCGACTCGAATATACACATTGTTCGACTTTATCAAGAAATTCAAAGCGGTACGCTTACAGCGGGATCAGCTAAATCCTTCTTGGTCGACGAAGGTGAAAAATTGCGGATGGAAGGAGAAGCTTATTACTATGAGGTCCGCGAACGTTTCAACGCAAATCCGACGTCGTTAGATTTTTTATTCCTTAACAGGTCATGTTTTAATGGCGTAATGCGATTCAACCGCTCTGGCAAATTCAATGTTCCATATGGCCACAAACCACAAAGATTTGCACAAGCGTATGTAACAAAAATTACAAATCAAATCAGGCGGATTTCAGAAGTTATTTCAAACTGCGATTGGACGTTTGCAATATCAGATTTCAAACAAACATTAGAATCAGCGAAACCGGGTGATTTAATTTACGTTGATCCTCCATATGCTGGCCGCCATGTCGATTACTTTAATTCATGGTCAGACGAGGACGAAAAAAATCTGGCGGACATTCTTAAAAGCCTGCCCTGTAGTTTCATACTTTCCACTTGGCACAGCAACGAATTTAGAAAGAATCAGATTCTTGAACAAAATTGGACGGACTCGCGCTACCATATCTTGTTGCGCGAGCATTTTTACCATGTTGGCCCCAGCGAAGATCTCAGGCATCCCATGATCGAAGCCTTAATCACCAATTTTTCTATTGCACAAGCGCCACCTAAAATTGAACAAATCGAACAATTGGCTTTTTTTGAAAGCCCGGTTGTTGCAGTTTAATTATCCGTTGACGAATAACCTCATCAAGCAGGTGCGCACCCATCTGGTAACGCACCGGACTCACCGAGAGCTAATCCCCAATCACGCCGCCGGTTCGTGTCACCCGCGCTACCGCCGCAAAAATTTGGCGACGGCCTCGGTGCGGGTGCGGACCTGCAGTTTCTCGTAGATGCGGCGGATGTAGGTGTGCACGGTTTCGTAACTGATGGCGAGTTTTTCGGCGATTTCCTTGTACATCAAACCCCGGCTCAGCAAGTCCAGCACCTGTTGTTCCCGCTCGGAAAGATTGTCCTTGTTCGGGGTTTCGGCTGCGGGGGCGCGTTGAAAGGACTGCACGACTTTGCGCGCAATGTGCATGGTCATGGGGGAGCCGCCGCGATGCACCTCGTGGATGGCCTCCAGCAATTCCTGGGTGGGGGTGCGTTTGAGCAGGTAGCCGTTGGCCCCGGCGGCGAGCGCCTCAAAGATGTTCTCGGTGTCCTCGTAAACGGTGAGCATCATCACCTGGATTTGCGGGGCGGCGGTCTTCAGTTGCCGCACGCACTCGACGCCGTTCATGCCCGGGAGGTTGATGTCCATGAGGACGACGTCCGGGCGGACCTGGGGCAGGGCCTTGAGGGCGTCCTCGGCGTTGGGATAATCACTGATGCACTTGAAGCCGTCGGCGCGGTTGAGCACGCGGGCCAGGGTCGCGCGCAATTTGTCGTTGTCCTCCACGATGGATACAGTGATGGGCATAAGTTTGTATATTACTAAGCGCCGTTGGCGGGGGCGGGCGGGCCCAGCGGGGCCGTCAGCCGGACGACGGTGCCGCCGCCGGTTCCGGGAGACATTGCAAACTCGCCGTGGATTTCCTCCAACCGTTTGCGCATATTGCGCAGTCCGTTCCGGGTTTTCGCCCGGTGGGGATCCACATGGGCCAGTCCCCGTCCGTTATCCGCGATCTCCAGGGTAAATGATTCCGGGGAAAATTGGAGCCGAATCCACACTTCGGAAGCCTGGGCGTGTTTGACGACGTTGTTGACGGATTCCTTGAAGGCGAGGAACATATTGTGTCTGACTTCCGGGGGCAGGGCGACGGCGGGGAGTTGGGCGGGGACATCCGCACGGAAGCGGAGGCTGGCGAGCGCGAGATAATCCTGGGCGTATTTCACGGCGTAGTTGACCAGGCCCTCGAGGGTGTCATTGGAGGGGTTGACGGCCCAGACAATTTCATCGAGGGAGCGGGTGGTTTCATGCGCGGTCTGGAGGATTTGGCCGGCGAGCGAGTCCACCTCCGCCGGCAGATCCTTGTCCGATTTGGTCATTTCCCCCAGCAAGGCGACCTGGGTGAGATTCGCGCCCAATTGGTCATGGAGGTCGCGGGCGATCCGCGAGCGCTCTTTTTCCAACGCCTCCTGCTGCTTGAACAACGCCACCTCCCGCCTGAGCTTTTGCGTGGAGACATAGCGCACGATGCCAGCCACCGAGGCGAGAATGAAGGCGATCAGTGCGGCGACAAACGTCCGCGTCTGCCAGAACCGGGGAAGCACGGTGATGTCAAGCGCGCTGCCGAGGTCGTTCCACACCCCGTCCTCGTTGCACGCGGTTACCAGAAAACGATAGTGTCCGGGCCAGAGATTACTATAGCGGGCCACGCGCTCGTTGCCGGCCTCGGTGGGCGTGGACTCGTGTCCTTCCAATTGGTAGCGGAAGCGCATTTCACGGGGGGCGGAAAAATGCAGGCCGGTGTAATGAATTTCCAATTGTTCCGAACCGGGCGGCAACAGGATGGTTTGCGACCAGGCCGAACTGAGCAGATTGGTCTTTTGCTCGTGATTGTCCACGCGCACGGATTCGATCATGACCAGCGGCAGCAGGTGATTGGTGGTGAGGTCGGAGGGATTGACCGAGACGAGGCCCTTGGTGGTGGGAAACCATAACGATCCGTCGTCCGCCCGGCACGCGGCCGGTTGGGAACCAATGGTGCATTCGCGTGACGGCAATCCGTCCGCCCGGCCAAAAGTGCGGATATCCGCGAGATTCAAGCCGTCACTGGTCTCCGGGATGCGCATCAGGCCCTTATTGGAGCCAATCCACAGATTGCCCGCGTCGTCCTCGATCAGGTAACTGATGCTGTTGCCGTCCAGTCCGTTGTCGGTGGAAAAATGCGACCAGCGGCCGTTGTTCAGGCAGGCTAGGCCATGGCCGGCGGTGCCGACCCACAGGGTGCCCGCCCGGTCAATATAGAGGGTGGAAATGTCGTTGCCCGGGGGGCCGTTTGGCGAGGCGGGCAGCAGAGTGAAGCGGCCGCCCTGCAGACGGGTCACCCCCTGGTTCTCGGTGCCAATCCAATAAACTCCCGCCGGGTCTTGAGCAATGGCCCGGACGGTGTTTTCCGGCAGACCATCGCGGGTGGTGTAAATCTTCCAAGCCTGACCGTTCCACACCGCCAGGCCGTTTCCGGTGCCCGCCCACACTTGTCCGCTGCGATCCTCAAACAGCGCAAAGATTTGCCGGCCCAGCAGTTCCGCGCCGGCCGCCGGCTGAAACTCACCGTTTTGAAGTTGAAACAGGCCTTCGTTGAGGGCGCCCACCCAGACCTGCTGTTGATGATCCACCAGCACGGTCCAGGCATTTTGTCCGTGCCCGACCCCAAAATGCTGGGCGGCGTTGGTCCGCCAATAAGCCAGGCCGTTGGCATTGAAGGCGGTCCACAAGCCACCATTGCCATCGCGCGCAACAGACTGCACCGACCAGGGGCTGAGGTTGACCGGCGAGAGAAACACTTTTTTCTTCACGCGGTTCAAACCGTCGCCGTCGGTGCCCACCCATAAATCGCCCTCCCGGTCCAGGCACAGGGAAAGCACATAATCCGAAGACAGGCCCTGTTCCCGCGTGATGTGCCGGTAATTTCCGTCGGCATCAAACCAATAGACTCCGCTGCGAAAAGTGCCCACGATCAAATTTCCACTGGCATCCTCGCAGGCCGTTTTTACCGTGTCATCGCCCCAGGGATAGGGGCCGAAATCCTGCACCTGGCCGCTCCATTTCTGCACGCGTCCGTCCAGCAGCCGCCACAGGCCTCCGTTGCGGCTGGCGAGGATGTAATCAATCCGACGGGCCTGAAAGTTTTGTTCAATTGCGAGCGCTGCGGGGTGGAAGTTTTCCGAGCGGAACGAAAACATGCCGACGACGGTGTTCATCCCGGGGAAGGGGGCCTCATATTCGCTGATCCAAATCGGGCCGGCCTTCTCGGCGGTCACGAGCCGGGAAAAGGCCGGGGGCGGGGGCTGGAAGAGACTGAGTGTTTCGGCCCGGCCGTTCTGCCAACGGGTCAGGCGGGCATCGGCGGTGTAAAGCCACACGGCCCCATTGGTGTCTTCACAGGCGGAGGTGAGCCGGCTTTCGTGGCCGATGGGGCCGATGTTGATGGTCTGGGCGCGCCCGTCCTTGATGAGCACCACGCCGGCTGTGTCAGTGCCCACCCAGAGATTGGTGTGGCTGTCTTCAAACAAAAAAACAATCTGGTCGCTGTTGAGGCCCGGGGTGTTGAATTCGTTGAAAATGGTGAAGCGGTTTCCGTCAAAGCGGACGAGTCCCCGGAGGGTGCCCAGCCAGAGGTAGCCGTCGCGGGTCTGAATGACGGAGATGACGGAGCTTTGGGGGAGGCCCTCCTCATTGCTCCACGATTCCACGGTGTAGGGCGAATCGGTGAGTTCCGCCGCGCCAAGCCCCAACCCGCCGGCGAGCAGCGAGAGCCACAGGCAGGCAACGCGCAGATTCCAAAGTTGCTTGAGCATATTTGTTTTCCCCGCGAGGCCGGGGGAATACCGGGACACCGCCAGAGCATACGAGGCCACCGGGCCGGAAGAAATATTTTTCCAAAACGACTTGTCATGGCGGGAATGTACGGTAAGTTGGAAGCGCCCAATGAGAACTGGGCACCCCGGCGGGTGTGGTGGTGTAAATCGTGTGTCTCCACTGCATCCGCCGGACCATTTCCACCGTGATTTCCGTCATGATTCCACGCGGCGCCGCCCCGGAAAAATTCACCTGATTGTAACGTGTTTGAAGCACAGAAGCGCCAGGGTTGGACGATAATGACGCCGGATGATGTTAGAAGCTGAAGATCAAGCGTTGACCTCGACCGAACTGGTGGAACTGGCGGCCTTGGTGGACCACCGGGAATCGGTTCAGGCAACCGCGACGGTGGAAAGTGTCTATGACTGGTTTAAGTCGCACCAGCAGGAATACATCGGGGTGCTGGCGGAACGGCGGTTTTTGGGGTTGGTCTCGCGCGGCCAGGTCGGTTTTCTGTTGGGCGCGCGCTTTGGCTTTGCGATCTACGGCCGGCAGCCCATCGGGTCCAATTTAATGGATCAACCGTTGCAGATGCCGGAGAAGACGCCGCTGCTGACGGTGCTGGAGGAGGCGCTTTCGCGGTCGGGCGACCGCTTTTATGATGATGTTGCGCTGGTGGATGAGGCCGGGGAGTATTTGGGCATCATCACGGTGCCCACGCTGGTCCACTGGCAGTCGCGGCTGATCCTGGAAAAGACGCGGCTGGCGGAGGAGCAGCGGCGGGCGTTGCAGGAAAACAACGGCCAGCTTTTCCGCAGTCTGAATGAGTTGCGGCAATCCCGGGGCCGGTATGAAATTCTGTTTGAAAACAGCGCGCTAAAGGTGGCGCTGCTCAATGCGCGCGGCGAGATTGAAACATGCAACCGCCGCCTCGAATCGCTGCTGGGGCGCGAAGAAGGGGTTGAGGCGGCCGGGCGCGAGCCCTGGGATTTGAGCACTTATGTGGTGGCCAAGGAACGCGGGGCGTTTCTGCATCTGCTGCACGAACACGAGGAGCATCCGGACGACAGCGAGACCCGGACAAGCGAATTCATGCTGCAATTGCCCGGGCGCGGCCCCCGGCTGTTCAAAGTCTATTCCAACTGGGTGCAGGAGACGGGGCAGGTCTGCCTGCTGGTCAATGACATCACCGAGCAGCGGGTGTTGGAACACCGGCTGATCCAAAAGGAGAAATCCGCGCTGCTGGATTCGCTGGTGGGGGGCATCGCGCATGAAATCAACAACAAGCTGGCTCCGATTGTGGGCTACAGCGAATTGTTGCAGATGGAAATCTCCCGCCTGAAGGAAATCGAAAAGCTGGGGCCCTATTGCGACATCATCCGCAACGCGGCGATGGAATCGGCCAAGATCATCCGCCAACTGCTGCAATTATCGCGGCCGCTGGCGCGCGAACTGGCCGTGGTGGATTTGCATGATTTGTTCACTGAGGTGCAGGCCCTGCTGCGCTTCCGGCTGCGCGAGAGCGGTTGCCGGGTGGAGACGGAGTTCATGGCCGATCCGGCGCCGGTTTACGCCGACGCCGCGCAGATCAAGCAGGTGATGATCAATCTGATTTTTAATGCTCTGGATGCCATGGAAAAGGCGGCGGAAAAGCGGCTGCGGCTGTCCATCCTCGCCGTCAGCACCGGAGTGGCTTTCCGGGTGGCGGACACCGGCCACGGCATCAAGCCCGAAAACCTCAACCAGATTTACAACCCTTTTTACACCACCAAATCCGCCGACCGGGGTTCGGGGCTGGGATTGAGCGTTTGCCTGAATGTGGTCAAGAGCCACAGCGGTGACATTTCCGTGGAGAGCACGCCGGGGGCGGGCACGGAATTCACGGTGACGCTGCCCCGGGCCACGGACGAGCAGATTCAGAAACCCCGAAACGGGATGCCGGGCGTGGCCGCCACCGGTCGCGGCCCTGATTTGCAGGGGCGCAATGGACGCCTCCGGATCCTGATTGCGGATGACGAAGAGTTTGTCACCGGGATGGTGCAGGAAGCCCTGCGGCAGAGCATGGCCTGTCTGGTGGAGCGGGTGGAATCGGGCCAGCGGGCCGTTGTGCGCCTGCAACAGGCGGACTTCGATCTGGTCATCTCGGATGTGCGCATGCCGGGAATGGATGGATTTGGATTGTTCGAGTGGATTTTGAAACACCAGCCACATTTGGTTTCGCGCTTCCTGTTTATTACGGGCGATGCGGGCAGTCAGAGCATGAATGAACAACTGGAATCCATGGTGGTTCCGGTGTTGCGCAAACCCTTCGAGATCGAGGCCTTGGTGGCCTGTTGTCGCACGCTGTTGGAGCGGTGACGCGCGGCTTTCAGGGTTGGGTGTTAAAATTTCAACCCATCATGGCCAACCCCCGCTCAATCCGCCCCAGCACCTTTTCCCGGCCCAAGACCTCCAGGAGATGGTACAGGCTCGGCCCGGAGGTTTTCCCCGTCACGGCCAGGCGCGTTGGGTGAACCAAAACGCCGACTTTCACGCCCAACGTTTTGGCGGTGTCCTTGAGCGCGGCTTCCACGGAGGCGGCGTCGAAGGCGGGTAGGCCGGCGAAAGTGTCGCGGAGCGTTTCCAAGCGGGGTTTATTTTCCGGCACGAAATCCTTTTTGACGGCCTCGGGGTCGCATTCGACGACTTCGGTAAAATAAAAGCCGGCGTAGGCGGGCAGTTCGTTGAAGGTCTTGAATTTGCCCTTGCAGGTGTCGAGGGCGGCCTTGACGTAGGGCAGGGGATGGCGGCTGGTGTCCATCCCGGCTTTGGCGAGGGTGTGGACGGCGAGTTCGTAAAAACGGTCGGGGGCGAGTTCGCGGGCGTATTCGCCCTGGAGCCAGAGCAGCTTTTCGTAATCAAACCGCGCGTTGTGCCGGAGAATCTGCGGCAGATCGAACCGTTCGATGGTTTCTGCCAGGGTCATTTTCTCCCGATTGTCCTTGGGGGACCAGCCGAGGAGGCAGAGGTAATTCACCACGGCCTCGGGCAGGAATCCGTCATCAAGGTAGCTGGTCAGGGAGGCTCCTTTGTCGCGCTTGCTCATTTTGGAGCCGTCGCCGTTCAGGATGAGCGGGATGTGAGCGTAGTGCGGCGGCGGCACGCCAAACGCCTTGAACAAGGCGATGTGTTTGGCGGTGTTGCTCAAATGATCCTCGCCGCGAATCACATGCGTAATGCCCATTTCCAAGTCGTCAATCACATTGACCAGGTGAAACACCGGCTCGCCGTCGGAGCGGACGATGACGAAATCCGGGTCCATTTCCTCGCGGTCGGTCAGCTTGCGGAGGACGTCGCCCACGACGAGGTCCTTGATCAGCACCGGTTCGCGCTGCATTTTGAATTTGACGGCCCCTTCATGTTCGTAGGCCAGACCGTGCGAGAGGAGGGCTTCCACCCGGCGTTGGTAGTTTTCCTTGCGCTGGCTTTGGAAATACGGGCCGCAATTCCCCTTGCCGGGGCCGGTGGCGTTGCCGGTGAGGGGGCCTTCATCCCAGTCGAGACCGAGCCAGCGGAGACCGTTGAGGATGACGTCCACAGCCTCCTGGGTGTTGCGGGCGGCATCGGTGTCCTCGATGCGCAGGACGAAGGTGCCGCCGGTGTGGCGGGCGTAGAGCCAGTTGAACAGCGCGGTGCGGGCACCGCCGATGTGGAGGTAACCGGTGGGGGAGGGGGCGAATCGTACTCGTGGTTTCATGTGCATCATTTTTCTGCCCTCAAACTATAACTTTTTACCGCCATTAAAAACAAAAAAGGCGCTTCGCCCAGTGAAGCGCCTCGTGCAAAGGGGGAAGAAGAGTTATTTGGCGGCGAGGATGGCGTCCTTGGCGGCTTTGGCGATGCGAAACTTGAGCACGCGTTTGGCTGGGATCTGGATGGTTTCGCCGGTTTTGGGGTTGCGGCCGACGCGCGCGGCGCGGTTTTTCAGCACCAGTTTGCCGATGCCCGGCAGGGTGAAGGTGTCCTTGGCGTTCTTGTACGCGAGTTCAGCGATGTGATCCAGGATTTCCCCCGCCTGTTTTTTGGAGATTTCGGCCTTTTCGGCGACGGCGGTGATGAGTTGGGATTTGGAGAGAGCTTTGGCCATAGGTTGGTAGGTGTTGTCAGTTTGTGTTTTTCAATCTAAAAGTCATACGACTCTGCTTGAATTAAAAAGCTTCACCGCCCGTCCGCAAGAAAAAAACTTTGAAATATTAATGGTTTTTTGCCCGAAATTCCCGTTTGGTCGGATGGAAATCAACCGGGAGACGGGGTTGCAAACCCCATCCCTGTCCGCCATCCGGCGTGTCTTGCGGCTGGCCGTTTGCCGGACTGTGACCGGGCTTGACAAGGCGGGATATTTTTCCACCATACGGTGTGGCTTTGTTCAGCATTAATGATGACTTTCGGTACGAGATCGTCCGCAAAATTTTTGAGGGCGGCATGGGGATTGTGTATGAGGCCGAACAGTTCGGCGCGCGCGATTTTGTCAAACGGGTGGCCATCAAGGTCATTCGCCCCAGTTTTGCCAGCCAGAAGATGTTCATTGAGAATTTTATCGGCGAGGCGAAACTCGTGGCCGACCTGATTCACACGAATATTGTTCAGACTTACCATCTCGGTGAGGCTAATGGCATGTGTTTCATCGCCATGGAGTTGATCCGGGGCGTCAATCTGGAGCAGTTCACCCTGCAATTGACGGATAAGAACAAGGTTTTGCCCAAGGAACTGGCGGTGTTTATCACCAGCCGGGTCGCGCGCGGACTCGCCTACGCCCATGCCAAAACCGACCGGGATGGCAAACCCCTGGGCATCGTGCATCGGGATGTCAGTTACAAAAACGTCATGATCGGTTTTGAAGGGGATGTGAAGCTGACTGATTTTGGCATTGCCAAGGCACGGGGTTTTCTGACGGATCAGGAGGGCGAGGTCGTCGCCGGCAAGGCGGATTCCATGAGTCCCGAGCAGGCTGATTTTCAAATCACCGACAAGCGTTCCGACCTGTTTTCCACCGGGGTGGTGTTGTCCAGTTTGCTGCTGGGCCGGAATATTTTCAAAGGGGATACGGCCGAGGAATCGCGCCGGCGCATTCTGCATCAGCCGATCCCGGATTTCCGGGCTCTGGATGCCCGTATTGACGACAAGCTCAACGACATCCTGCACCATTGCCTGGCGCGCGACCTGGCCCGGCGCTATTCCAGTGCGGATGACCTGATGTACGATTTGGAATATTACATCTATCACGATGGATATGGGCCGACGAATGAAACGCTGGGCAAATTCATCCGGGAGTTGTTCGGCCAGGAAACCGGGCGGACTTACCGCGATCAAGCCCACGAAAAAACCGTGCTGTTGGAAGCCACGGCACGGTTGAAAAACCGGAAACTCTGATGGCCATGAAAAAATCCGTCGCCGGGCAGATCAACCTCGGTCTCATCCAAACCTCGTGCGCCGCTGATCCCGGGGCGAATTTGAAGAAAACCCTGGGCTTGGTGGAGCAAGCCGCCCGGGAAGGCGCGAACATTATCTGCACCCAGGAACTGTTTCGCTCCCAATATTTTTGCCAGCACGAGGACCATGCGCATTTTGGACTGGCGGAGACGATTCCCGGTCCCAGCACGGAGGCGTTGCAAGAGATCGCCCGACAACACCAGGTTGTCATTGTGGCGTCCCTGTTTGAGAAGCGCGCCGCCGGACTGTATCACAACACGGCGGTGATCATTGACGCGGATGGCTCGCTGCTGGGCCGGTATCGCAAGATGCATATTCCGGACGATCCGCTGTTTTACGAGAAGTTTTATTTTACGCCGGGAGATTTGGGGTTTAAGACATGGCAGACCCGTTATGGCAAAATCGGTGTTTTGATATGCTGGGACCAATGGTATCCGGAAGCCGCCCGGCTGACGGCGCTGCAGGGGGCGCAAATTCTTTTTTATCCCACCGCCATCGGCTGGCATCCCTCCGAGAAGGCGAAATACGGGGAGCGCCAGCACGCGGCCTGGGAAACCATCCAGCGCAGTCATGCCGTGGCCAACGGCTGTTACGTCGCCTCGGTGAACCGTGTGGGACACGAAATTCTGGAGGGGGTGGGCGGCGACGGTTTGGAATTCTGGGGCCAGAGCTTTGTCGCCGGCACTTCCGGTGAAATCCTCGCCAAAGCGAGTGTGAACCGGGAGGAAATTCTCATCACCCCGGTGGATCTGGCCAAGGTGGAAACCACCCGGACCCACTGGCCTTTCCTGCGGGACCGACGGATTGATGCCTACGAGAACCTCACCAAGCGATACGATGACTGAGTTGCCGGACCGTCCGCTGGTGTGGATCACCGGCGCGGGAGGATTTATTGGCGGCCACCTGGTGGAAACCGCCGGGCATTTCGCCCCCCGCTGGCGGGTGCGGGCGTTGAGCCGGCCGCAGTTTGATTTGCTTGATTTTGCCGCCGTGGAGGCGGAATTTCGCCGGGACCGGCCGAAGTTGATCATTCATTGTGCCGCGATCAGTTCGGTGGCGGAGGCCAAAGTCAATCACGTCCTGGCGCAGCGGGTCAATGTGGAATCCACCCGCTTTCTGGCCGGGCTGGCTGGAAATGATTCATTCGTTTATTTCTCCACCGACCTGGTGTTTGACGGTCGCCGGGGAAATTATCAGGAGACCGATCCCGTAAATCCACTGCACTTCTACGGCGAATCCAAGGCCGCCGCCGAGCAGGGGGTCTTGGGCCATCCCCGGCATCTGGTGCTGCGCACCTCCATCAACGGCGGCCATTCCAAAACCGGCGACCGCTCTTTTAACGAGCAATTGCACATCGCCCTGCAAAAAGGGTCTGAAATGACCCTCTTCACCGATGAATTCCGCTCCCCCATTCCAGTCCGGGTGACCATTCGGGTGTTGTGGGAGCTGGTGGATAAAAATTGCGCCGGACTCTTTCATGTCGCCGGGGCGGAAAAACTGTCCCGCTGGCAGATCGGCCAGTTGCTGCTGCGGCGCTGGCCGGAATTGTTCTCAAAAAGCGACGCCATTAAGGCTGGTTCCGCCCGGGATTTTCCCGGTCCCACCCGGGCACTGGACACCTCGCTGGATGTTTCCAAGGCCCAATCGGTTCTGTCCGCCCCCTTGCCCGGATTGACCGAATGGCTGGCGGCCAATCCCCATGAACCCTTCTGATGGCGCCTATCGCGGACGGCTGGCACCGTCCCCCACGGGGTGGCTGCATCTGGGGCACGCCCGGACTTTTTGGACCGCCCAAATGCGGGCCCGGGCCACTGGCGGGAAACTTGTTTTGCGCAATGAAGACTTGGACCGGGCGCGCTGTCGGCCAGAATTTGTCAGCGCCATGCTCGAAGACCTGCGCTGGTTTGGTTTTGAATGGACGGAAGGCCCGGATTGCGGCGGCCCTTTTGCACCCTACGGTCAGAGCGGGCGGATGGAATTTTACCACGCGGCCCTGGAACAATTGCGCGCCGGCAATTTCATTTATCCCTGCACCTGCTCGCGCAAAGACATTCTGGCCGCCAGCCGGGCACCTCATGCCGCCGACGATGAGGAACCGCTGTATCCCGGCACCTGCCGGGGACGGACGGCGTCTGAACCCCCGCCGCAGAAGTTTTCCTGGCGCTTCCGGGTTCCCGATGGGACGGTGGTTGCCTTTGCCGACGGCCATTGTGGCCTGCAAACGTTCGTCGCCGGCCGGGATTTTGGCGATTTTGTGGTCTGGCGGCACGATGATGTTCCGGCGTACCAACTGGCCTGTGTGGTGGATGACGCCGCCATGCAAATCACCGAGGTCGTGCGCGGGGTGGATTTGCTGCCCAGCACGGCGCGGCAGATCCTGCTGTACCGCGCCCTGGGACTGACCCCGCCCCGGTTTTACCATTGTGATTTGATGCTTGATGAAGCCGGTCAGCGCCTTGCCAAACGGCATGACGCCTTGAGTTTGCGGATTCTGCGTGAGCAGGGACGGACCCCGGGGGAATTCCACCGGTTGTGGGCAACTGCTTAGGGTCCGCGGTGCGCATCTTCGATTTTTCTGAAGTGGTAGCGGAGGTTAATCATTTTTCCGTTGGCGGGGGGATTAATTGAGCGCGAGGCTGGCTTTGGCGTGAAAGGTCGGATTAGGTCGGATTAGGTCGGATTGGGGTCTTTGCGGCCGGTCCAAAAAGTTTTTTGCCGGATAGCGTTAATTAGCCTTAATTAGTGCGGGGGGGCTCGTCTGACCACGCCCGCCAGACGGTGGGGACGAGTCGTTCCCGTCCCGATTGCGCCCGGCTGTCCCCGCTTTTCAACGGGATATGTCAAAGAACTGCGGAGGGCATCCCGTCATCCGCCGCCGCCGCCGCAGTCGCCGCAGTCGCCATGGCGGACAGGTCTGCTGGAGGGATTGGATGGTGCCGGTGTATAAAACACGCTGGCCACCGTCAGTTACCCTCCCTAAACCGCCGTTGGCAGGATCCGCAAAAAAACAAACCGGTGCCGACCAACCCTGACACCTTGGCATGGTTTTTCATTCTGTCAACCGACTTGTTTTAAAATGAATGATTGCGCCCCGCTTTTCCCAAAAACTTACACTCGCCGAGCGGAGCCCCTTCTGTTAGGCTGTTCCGCTCTATTTTATGAGCAGTTTACCTATGCGCACGAGCAGTCAGATTCGGCAGGACTTTCTCGACTTCTTCAAGTCGAAGGAGCACACCCTTGTGCCCTCGTCCAGCCTCCTGCCGGACTCCCCCAATCTGCTGTTCACCAATGCCGGGATGAACCAGTTTGTGCCCATTTTTCTGGGCCAAACCCAGTGTCCCTATACTCCGGGCCGCGCCGCCGACACGCAGAAATGCATCCGTGCCGGGGGGAAACACAACGATCTTGATGATGTCGGGCTGGACACCTATCACCACACGTTTTTCGAAATGCTGGGCAATTGGTCCTTTGGCAATTATTTCAAAAAAGAGGCCATTGACTGGGCGTGGGAACTCGTCGTGGAGGTTTGGAAATTCCCCCCGCAACGGCTGTACGCCACCATTTACAATCCGAGCAAAGCCCTGCGGGAACCCAGCGAATTTGACTTGGAAGCCTATAATTACTGGTCGGAAAAATTCCGCTCGGTCGGGCTCGACCCGCATGTTCACATCGTTAACGGCGGTAAAAAGGACAACTTTTGGATGATGGGCGAGACCGGTCCGTGCGGTCCCTGCTCCGAATTGCATGTGGACCTCACTCCGGCGGGCGACACCGGCGGCAAGCTGGTGAACAAGGGCAGCCCGCAGTGCATTGAAATCTGGAACCTCGTGTTCATTCAATTCAACGCCAACCCGGACGGCACGTTCTCGCCGCTGCCGGCCCGGCATGTGGATACCGGCATGGGTTTTGAGCGCGTGACCAGCATCATTCAGGGCACCAAAGGGCTGACCGATTTTGCCAACGCCAAAATCTCCAATTATGAGACGGACATTTTCCGGCCCATTTTCGACGTGCTGGAGAAACTGTCCGGCAAGCACTACGGATCAACCCTTCCAAGTGATGCTGGTGCGCTGTCTTTGAAGGTGGGACAGGCTTCCAGCCTGTCAGGGCAAAAAGATGGGGCAGAGCAAAAGGCGGGAGACAGGCTGGAAGCCTGTCCCACCTTGGAGCAGATTCAACTCGACATCGCCTTCCGAGTCATTGCCGATCACATCCGCACCCTGGGCTTTGCGATTGCCGATGGCATTCAGCCTGGCAACAACGACCGCAATTATGTCCTGCGCCGCATCTTGCGCCGTGCGGTGCGCTACGGTCGCACCCTCGGTTTTAAGCAGCCGTTTTTCTACAAATTGGTGGACGTCCTTGCCGACAAAATGGGCGACGTCTTCCCCGAAATCCGGGCGAAGAAGAAGCATGTGCAGGAAGTCATCAAGCGCGAGGAGGAGGCGTTTAACAAGACGTTGGATCGGGGGATTGAATTGTTTAACGCAGAGGCATTCCGCTTGACGGGTTTTGGTGATGGGAGTGGATTGGGTGATGCAACTGGTTATGGGATGGGAAGTGGATCTGGAGCAGGATATGCTGATGGACCGGGTAGCGGGAGGGGCGCTCCCGCCTCGGTCGGCGGTGAGCCGGGCGATCATCAGGGCATGTCCAAATGCGAATCTTCGTCACATAACATCGCACGACCTGCGGTTTCCCGCGAGGGCGCGGGAAACAGCGCCCGAGGCGGGCGCGCTCCCCAAGTCTCAGGCACGTTTGCATTCAAGCTCTACGACACCTACGGCTTCCCGCTCGACCTCACCGAATTAATGGCCCGCGAACGCGGCCTGACCGTGGATACCGCAGGCTTTGAAAAGTTGATGGAAGAGCAGCGCGCCCGCGCCCGCGCGGCGCAGAAGA
>CAZUBG010000123.1:0-16427 GCA_964618545.1 uncultured Bifidobacteriaceae bacterium
CCGCCAGCGTTCGTTCTGAGCCAGAATCAAACTCTCCGTATAAAAACGTTAGTTTAACTCCTGCCTGATCGTATAATCAGACAACTTAATTACTTTGGTTAAAACCTTCGTAGCCGACCCACTAACGAGTCAGCCTTGAAGGGGCTCTTCTCACTAATCGCACAAATCAATTTTCAAAGAACAGCAGGCGTCTAAACGCCTCAAAATCTTCAACTCACGTCCGGTTTAGAGGACAAAAATACCGACTGCCGACTTACTTCACTTTCACTCGGCATGTCAGATCGAGTTCCGGGCCAACTAAATTACTTTATTCAGCACCGACCGTCAACGGTTTTTTTTACTTATTTTACCGCCCCGCTGCGCATACGGCGCTCACGGGAGAAACAGATTATCATACTTCAGACCCACCACAAGAGTTATTTTGATTTTTTTTGCGGTGTCTGCGACCTCAATAAAACCCTTTATTTACAGGCTATTCAAGGCCCCGCTCGCCCAGATCCTCCTCATTCAGTCCCAAAAAATGTCCCAGCTCATGCAAAAAAGTCGTCTTAATTTCGTCACGAAACCGTTTCCCATCCGTTTCTGACAGGTCCCGGAGGTTTTCCAGGTATAAAATAATTTGCGGAGGCATGGGCACCTCCCCCTCCTCCGCCCATTCCGGCCCGATGAACAATCCAAGCGTATCTTCTTCAATACCATCCACTTGCATCTCTTCACTCGGGCGCGGCTCCAGGATGACCGGCACCATTTCAGCCCGTTCACGCAACACACCCGGCAGCCCCGCCATCAGCCTGGTGACTTCCTCTTCCGCCACCCCGCACAACTCCTCCCAGGTCAGTTTCATGGGGTTCATATTGGTGGGCCTTGCATTTTTCAAATGTGGTTTCAATCAATGATACCAGCGCTTTTGCCGTTTTGCAGCAAATCTGAGGAATTTTTTCCTGTTTCCGCCAAAAGAGCCCCGCACGAAGGCAGAAGACGCGGGCTCCCAATTTAGTAGCCCCGACCCTTGATTCTATTGGTTGAAACAACTTTGTTAAGTTTCTTACGCGGGACGAGGCGTTCCCATTTTCAGCTCTTTTTCACGGATTGTTGGAAGCCAACACCAGCACAGGAGCGGTATTTTCGTCCCGGGAGACCTTCCGGCGAAGGAATTGCAAAATTTTCAAAACTCAATTGTGGAATAATTGATCATTTTTGCGTTTCGTGTTTGACGGCGGCCACAGGAAGGGCGAAAAGAAGGGGAACCATGAGTGTCAAACGCTGGCTGCTATGGGTGTGTCTCGTGCTGATCTTCATCAGCCAAGTGCTGCTGTTCCACGCCAACCAACTAAAAAACACCGCGCAGACCGAAGCCAGCGAGGCCCGGGAGAAGGTTAATCAACTCCAAAGCCAGCTCGATGATTTAAAAAATTCCAGCGTCGTCACCCTGGGTTTGGATAATGCCCGGCTCCGGCAGGAAAACCAAAGTCTCACTCAAAAACTTGATCTGGCCAACACCAATCTCATTCAGCTCATGGCGGCCGGCCAACAGACCGCCCAGCAACTGCAAACCGCCCGGCTGGCCTTGAAACTTCAGCAAAATCATCTTCAGCAGGTGGAAAACCAGGAACCCCCGCCCATGGCCCCCGTACCGCCACCCACCATCACACCCGAAGAAGCCCGGGATCTCTGCATTCAAAATCTCCAGCAGATCGACGCGGCCAAACAGGCTTGGGCGCTGGATAATTCCAAGGATGCCACGGATGTCCCCACCGCCCAGGATCTTGAACCGTATCTTAAAGGCAACCTCATTCCGGCCTGCCCCTCGGGTGGAGTATATACCATCGGCGCGATGAACCAGCCGCCCACCTGCACGATCGCCGGCCACGCGCTGCCCTTAAATGCCCCCAAAAAGCTGAGGTGGCAATCCAACTGACATTTGACGGTGGCACCCGCCCCCTGCCGGCGCTCCGAAAGTGGGCGCCCCCCCCCGCCCTGCCCGCCGCCAGTTGCAAGGCATCAGGTCCCCCAACTACTTATTCGCGCCGGATCAACCACCGCCCGCCGATTTGAAACACCGCAAAATAGCCGTGTGCGGGCTGATTTCATCCTTGGCTTTCCCAGTATCATCCTTAAACTCTCACCATCATGATTGAGACAGACGTTGAACTTTTGAAAGGCATTGCGAATCAATTGCGCATCCACTCCATTACCGCCACCACGGCGGCCGGCAGTGGCCATCCCACCTCCTGCTGTTCTGCGGCGGACATTGTGGCCACGCTCTTTTTCGGTCACATGCGCTATGACCCCAAGAACCCCCATTTCTTCAACAATGACCGTTTCATCCTCTCCAAAGGACACGCCGCCCCCCTGTTGTATGCGGCTTGGGCGGAAAACGGCTTCATTCCGGTGAGTGAACTGGTCAAGCTCCGTCAGTTTGGAACTGATCTGGAAGGTCACCCCACCCCGCGACTGGCGTTTGCCGACATCGCCACCGGATCGCTCGGACAGGGCCTGGGGGTGGGCGTGGGCATGGCCCTGGCCGGTCGTCTGGACAAATTGGATTATAACACCTATGTGCTCATGGGTGATGGTGAAATCGCCGAAGGGGCCGTCTGGGAGGCCGCTTCTTTGGCTGGCATTTACAAGTTGAGCAACTTGGTGGCCATCGTGGACGCCAACCGGCTCGGGCAAAGCCAGGCCACCGCCTTCGGTCATGATGTGGGCGTTTATGCCAAACGCTTCGAAGCGTTCGGCTGGCGCACCGAGGTGATTGACGGACATGACATCGAAGAAATTGCCGAGGTTCTGGGCGGGGTTGGACTGGGCGAGAAACCGCTGGTCATCATCGCCAAAACTTACAAAGGGGCCGGCGTTTCCTTCCTGCAGGACTTGGACAACTGGCACGGCAAACCCCTGAACAAGGAAGAGGCCGCCCGGGCCATTGCCGAACTTCATCCCAGCTCAAAATCCGGCATCGGCGTGCCGATTCCCTCGCCCAGTTCGCTGCCCGCTCCCGCCAACGCCGCACCGGCCGCCTATCCGCCCATTGGTTACAAGCTCGGCGATTTGATCGCCACGCGCGAAGCCTACGGGGCCGCTCTCGTTCGCATTGGCGAGGCGGATTTGCGGGTCGTCGCCCTGGATGGCGACACCAAAAACTCCACCTACGCGGAAAAGTTTTTCAAAAAATTTCCCGAACGTTCCACCGAATGTTTTATTGCCGAACAGAACATGGTCGAGGTTGCCGTGGGTTTTGGCACCCGTGGCAAATCCCCGTTCGTCTCCACTTTTGCCACCTTTTTCTCCCGGGCCTACGACCAGATTCGCGTCGCCGGCATCTCTTCCGCCAATTTGAAACTCGTCGGTTCGCACGTGGGGGTGAGCATTGGCGAGGATGGACCGTCCCAAATGGCCTTGGAAGACCTGGCCATGATGCGGGCGGTCGTGGGCAGTGTGATCCTCTATCCGAGTGACGCAGTCAGCACCGAAAAATTGCTGGAGCAAATGGCCGCTCATCGCGGCCTGCAATTTCTCCGCACCTCGCGTCCCAAAACCCCGGTGATCTATGGTAACGACGAGCAGTTTCCCATTGGCGGGGCCAAGGTGCTGCGGCAGGCGGCGGGCGACAAAGTCACCGTGGTTTCCGCCGGCGTCACCCTGTTCGAAGCGCTCAAGGCGGCTGATCTGCTGAAGGCCGAGGGCATCGCCATCACCGTGATTGATGCCTACAGCATCAAACCGCTGGGCCGGGACATCATTCTGGCCGCCGCCAAAAAGACCGGCGGAATCGTGGTCACTGTGGAAGATCATTATCTTGAAGGCGGCCTGGGCGACGCCGTCGCCGGGGAATTGAGTGCCGAAGGCATCAAAGTTTCCAAGCTGGCGGTCACCAGCCTGCCGCGTTCCGGCAAAGCGGCGGAATTACTCGCTTCTTACGGAATTGATGCCGCCGGGATCGTGAAAAAAGTCAAATCGTTGGTTTAGGAATCTGCGGTGCCGCTGGTTTCTTGAAAATTGAGAAACACCCGGCGATGATTCTAATCGTGTTGCCCGCTTCCGGGGTTTGGTTCGTTCGCTGAACCATCCCCAAAGCGGGCAAATTATTTAAGGAGACTGTTTTTTAGGTTTTCATTTCGTCCATTGCCAGTTGGCTCAACTTGAGGCACATTGCATCGTGGCTATGGCCGACAAGATGAAAAGCCTTCAGGGAATGTTTCTGCTCGATAGCGGGCAGTTGGGAGGCTCTTTCTTTCAACGTTCGGTCGTTTTGGTTTGCCGTCATGATGCCGGGGGCGCCTTCGGCCTGGTCTTGAACCGCGACACCGGCAATCATGTGGGTGAAATGATCGTGGCCGACCTGCCCGAAAACCTCAAAAAATCCCCGCTTTTCCTGGGTGGTCCCGTCCAGCCCACCGCGTTGAGCTTTCTCCATACCGACCAGTTCATTCCCAATGCCGACGTGCTGCCCAACCTGAGTCTGGGCCACTCCCTGGATGAGTTGGTGGAAATTGGAGAATCGTTTTCGACCACTAAAAAAGTCAAACTGTTTGCCGGCTATGCCGGCTGGAGTCCCGGCCAGTTGGAAAGTGAGATCAAAAGCAAGGCCTGGCTGACGTTCCCAGCCTCCATCGAACTCGTGTTTGAAACCCCGGTCAATCAGTTGTGGCCGGAAATCCTTCGGAAAAAGGGCGGTTGGAAAAACAAACTCCTCGCCCAAATGCCCGAGGATCCCTCCCTGAATTAGCAGCTCAGTTTGCCTCCACGCGCAACAGCGTGGCGTCGGCACCGGCGGAAACGTGAGTGGCTTGCAGATTGGCGGGGACCAACCCAAACTGTCCGGCGGATAAATTCACCCGGTCGTTTCCGCTCTGAATCTGAATTTCTCCGGTGGTGACGGCCACAATTTGCAGTCTTTTGGGCTGCAACTGCCCGCCGGCTCCGGCCTGAATCTTCCAAACTTCGACGTTAAACAAGGGATCCTTCACCAAGGACCGTTTTTGCATCCCACCTTCCGTCAGGAACGGCGTTTGCACCAGCGCGGGAGCGAAATCACCAAAATCAATGCTGGCCAGCGATTGGGCCACATGCAGCTCGCGTGGCTTGCCATCCAGCCCCACCCGGTTCCAATCAAACACCCGGTAGGTCGTGTCGGAATTTTGCTGGATTTCAAAAATCACCAAGCGGTCCCCAATGGCGTGAACCCGGCCACTGGGCAAAAACATGGCGTCGCCCGCCCGCACCGGAATGCGATGGAAACAATCCGCCACCGTGCCATCCTTGATTTTCCATTCAAATTGTTCCCGGGTGACCCCCGGTTGGAGACCGGCGTACAATTCAGCGCCGGGACCGGCGTCGGCGATGTACCACATTTCGGTCTTGGGTTCGCCGTTCAGTTCAGCCGCTTTGGCAAAGGGAGGATGGACTTGCAGCGACAGCTTTTCCCGCGCATCCAGTATTTTACAGAGCAGGGGAAAGTGGTTTCCGCTGGCGGGCCGGGCCGGGCCAAGCAGTTCCAGGGCGTGATTCTCCATCAACCAGCGCAGGGTTTTTCCCGCGAACACCCCGTTGGTGATGGGGCTGGCGTCACCGGGACGGTCGGAAATTTCCCACGACTCACCGATGGGTGTCCCCGGTGGAAGCGGTTTGCCGTACAGCCGTTCCAATTCGCGCCCACCCCAGATGCGATCCTTGAAAATGGGCTCAAAGGTCAGGGGATACAGCATAAGATGGGAATCGGGGCGGGAGCCTCAGGCCGCCGGAGCCGGGGCGTCCCCGGCTTCCTGTTTTTCGCCAGGAGTTGGTTCCTTTTCAATAAAATGACCGTGGGCGCGAAATTTTTGGTAACGCAGCTTCAGACGTTCGGGAACCGAGAGGCGCGAAATCTCGTCCAAATGTTTCAACAAATGGATTTTCAGCTTGGCGGCCGTGCCGATGGCATCCGTGTGGGCTCCGCCCAAAGGCTCGGGAATGATTTCATCCACCAGGCCCAGTTCGAGCAGATCGTTGGCCGTGATGCGCAGGGCGGCGGCGGCCTTGGCGGCGGCGGTGCGGTCTTTCCACAAAATGGCGGCGCAGCCCTCGGGACTGATCACGGAATAATAGGAGTTTTCCATGATCAAGACGCGGTCGGCCACGCCAATGCCCAGCGCACCGCCGGAGCCGCCCTCGCCAATGACGGTGGCAATGATCGGGACTTCCAGCAGCATCATCTCGCGAAGATTCACGGCAATGGCCTCGGCAATGTGACGCTCCTCCGCAGCCACCCCCGGGTAGGCTCCCGCCGTGTCAATCAGGGTGATGATGGGCAGGCCGAACTTGTCCGCCAGGCGCATCAGGCGGAGGGCTTTGCGATAACCTTCCGGGTGGGCGGAACCAAAATTTCGCAAAATGTTTTCCTTGGTGTCGCGGCCTTTTTGGGTGCCGATGACGACCACCCGGTGTTCCCCCAACCGGGCAAAGCCCCCCACCATGGCGCGATCCTCGGCAAACAGCCGGTCCCCGTGCAATTCATGAAAATCGGTGAAGGCCTGCTGAATGTAATCCAGCGTGTAGGGCCGGTGCGGGTGACGGGCCAGTTGCACCCGCTGCCAGGGGGTGAGATTCAGAAAGATGTCCCGCCGGGTTTCTTCCAGCCTTTTTTCGATGATTTTAATTTCCTCTTCAAAACTGATGCCGAGCGAATGCTTTTCCGGGTGTTCACGGAGTTCATCCAACTTGGCTTGCAGTTCGATGATCGGCTTCTCGAAATCGAGCTGATGTTTCATGCGCTGGAAAGGATAGCGAATTTTTCACCTGAATCAATGCGGAATTGGAAACTGGCTCCGACGGGCCCGGTCTTCCTGAAAACCCGCTGGAGGGAGGTCCGGCGGCAGGAGGAGGCATGGAGTTTGCCGCCATAAATTTTTTAAGTGTGCTTTTCCGTGTTTTATTGATCTTTTGCGTTTCCGGCCTGCTTGGTCTGAAACAACCCAATCCGCCTCCTCCATTCTCACCATTCCACAGTCCGCCAGCCCTGTCAATGGGCGGTCGGCATAAATTTGCAACCAGTTGAAGGTCAACAACTTAAGCCGTTTTCCGGCGCCATTATCCGGGGGCGCATTCGGACGGCGGGTTGCCCAAGGCCAATAAATGCGAATCTTTGCATCCGAGAGCAGCCAATGGCAGGGAAATCGTTCGCTTTTCAACGCGCTGCGCCCGGGACGGGCGCACTCCGGAGCGGGCTGAAAAAATCAAAAGGCCGGACTTGCGTCCGGCCTTTGTGGTGACAAGGTTTATACGCCTTCACCCAGGCGCTCAGAAGGGTGGCGGGCCAACTTGGGGTCGCTGTTCGGACCGCGCCACGAGCAAAACCTCTCTGCCAACCCTAAACGAACAGCGAAATCATTCATTACCACTGCTATTGACGCAGAAAATCGGAAAAAGGTTCAATCTTTTTTTGCCTTTCCAATAACAATATTTGCCAAGTCATCAAAAATCCGGTCAATCAGGGGTCCAACGGAAGGTCGGTGAACAGGACGGTCTTCCCACGGGAGGCGATCACCCGGCCCAGCGGGGTCAGCTCGGGGGAGGCCAGGGACTGGCGCAAGGCGGTTTCCTTGCCTGCGCCGGAGGCCAACACCCAGACCTGCCGCACGGCGCCAAGGGCGGCATAACTCAAGGAAAGCCGGTTCGGGGGCGGTTTGGGCGAGTTGCGGATGACCAAAAACGGCCCGGGGAGGGCCCGAAGCTCCGCCGCCGCTCCCGGAAACAGTGACGCCACATGACCGTCCTCGCCCATGCCCAAAAGAACCAGGTCCAACACCGGCTGGCCGGTGGCGCTGGCCGGAGCCAGGGCCAATATTTCCGCCGACGCCTCCCGGACGGCCTGTTCGGGCTCTTCCTCCCCTTTGAGGCGGTGAATCCGGCCGGCGGGAACGTTGAGCGGCGCAAACAAGCCTTCGGCGGCCATGCGATAATTGCTTTCCGAATCGGCCGGCGGCACGCAGCGTTCATCCGCCCAAAAAAACTGCGCCGGGGCAAACGAAACGCCCCGCGCCCGGTTTTGGGCGGTCACGGCGGCAAACAGCCGGGCGGCAATGCGTCCGCCCGACAAGGCCACCCGGTGCGGCAAACCATGGTCTCCGGCGAACGCGACTTCATCCAGCCAACGCCCGGCCACGGCAGCAGCCAGAGCGTCTGCATTGGAAAAGGAATTGATTTCAAGGTTGGTGTTCATGTGTGGCGGGGGTGTCCTGATCCTCCGGCATCAGGTTTTCAGGGAGGCACCGGGCCTCCTGCAATCGCCCGGCGGCGTCATAACGCAATTCAATCATCCAGCCGAAGACCTGATCCGGCCATTTCGCGTTTGGCAAAACCAGATCCGGCTTGACGCCCAGGGACTCCAACAAGGCCGGGATTTCCCCGTGATGCCAGCAAATCAAAAGGTTTTGCCCGTGGACGCGGGAACGGATCTCCCTCGCCAGATCCGCCACGTTTTTGCTGGCAAACCGGTTGTCCAGGGGGAGCTTGAGCGCCCGGCTCAAGGGTTCGAGGGTCAGGCGCGGACGATGACTGCCAGTGGTATCAGCGGTGCAAAACAGATGATCCGGCCGGAAGGGATGGCCCTCGAGTTCCAAGTGCTGAAAATAGCCGGCATAGGCTGCGGCCCGCCGGGTTCCGGCGGGCGCCAGTTCAGGGCCGCTCTCGGGTTTTTCCGCATGGCGGATGATGACGATGGTGGCGTTGGTCAACGCCTCACAAGGCTCTCCCCCGGCCAACGCCACCGGTGCCAGCCACCCCCACAAGAGAAGGGCGCCAGGCACCAGTCCCGAAATGAATCGGAAGGCTCCGTGAGTTTTCAGACCGGCGCAGGCGACGAAATCACATTTCATAGTTAACGGCCGCCATTTTTAACCGGGAGCGCCGTGAAAGACACGCCTAAATTCCTGGCAACGCGATTTTTCTCCCAACCAACCATTCCACCCACCGGGAATCAATCCGTTCATCCCAAAGTTGGCGGGGAAGCCATGGGGCAATTCCTGACCCTGCCCCCGGGACGCGGCGTTCAAATCGCTGCGGGGCACGAAGGAGCGTCGGCGGTTCGATGGGACGGCGGACTTTTGGACGTGGAAGCGGCATGAATGCCGCGCTCCGACCCGCTGACCATTGGGGGCGGAGTCAGGATGCGGCCGCCCTCACCCCGGCCCTCTCCCCAGGGACAGAGAATGGTTCGTCTGGAGGTTGGCGGGATGAATGGCCGGCATGATCGGATCCTTGCCCGCAAACGCGGTCCCGAAGCGGGCCGGGGCCAGGCCACAACCCCGTTGGGGTCCAATCAATGCGGTAAAACTGCGCACCGGCCAACGCCACCGGCGCGAGCCACCGTCCCAGAAGGGCGAACGAGCCCCATTTTCTTGATGCGGGAGAGCAGCGTGGTGGGTTTGACCCCCAACAGTTCCGACGCTCCGTCCACCCCTTTGATTTTCCATCCGGTCCGTTCGAGAACGATGAGGAGATTTTCGCGTTCACGACGCTGCATTTCAGCTTCGGTGAAGAATTCCCGGCCCGCCAGGGTGCCGGGCGGCGGGGGGGAGGCGGGGGAGGCGGGAGGGGAATCAATCACCGGCAAGTCGAAGTGCAAGGGACCGCCGCGCGCCAAAATGACCGCCCGTTCGATCACATTGCGCAATTCCCGAATGTTTCCCGGCCAGTCATAATTCTGAAGCCGGGCAATGGCGGCCAGGGTCAGACGGGGTTTGGGACAGCGCAGTTCTTTCACCGACAGCTCGACGAAATGCTTGGCCAGCAGCGGAATATCATCCTTGCGCTTTTTCAGGGGGGTCACATGGATGGGAAAAACGTGGAGCCGATAATAGAGGTCTTCACGAAAATGACCCGCCGCCACCGCTTTTTTTAAATCCCGGTTGGTGGCGGCGATGACGCGCACATCGGCATGACGCGTACGATCGTCGCCCACACGCTCATAACATTTTTCCTGGAGGACCCGGAGGAGTTTGCCCTGCATTTCCATGGGCAGTTCCCCGATCTCGTCCAGAAAAAGGGTTCCGCCGTCGGCGGTTTCAAAGCGGCCGGGGCGGTCTTTGATGGCCCCGGTAAAGGCCCCCTTGACATGGCCGAAAAACTCGCTTTCAAACAACTCCTTGGGAATGGAAGCGCAGTTGACCCGCACCAGGGGGCTGTCCTTGCGCCGGCTGCGGCGGTGGATCTCATGGGCCACCAAGTCCTTGCCGGTGCCGGTGTCGCCCAGGATGAGGACCGAAGCCTCGGTCTGGGCGACCAGGTCAATCTGGCTGACCACCTGCCGCAAGGCCGCACTCTGGCCGACCAGATCGCCGAAGGCTTTGGCTTTCACCACTTCCTCCTGCAGGTAAGTGTTCTGTTGTTCGAGTTGGGACTTGAGGCGCTGAATTTCCTCGAAGGCCCGCGCATTGGCGATGGCGGCACCGATGTGATCGGCAAAGATTTGCCCCCAGGGCCGCGCTTCATCCGGCACATCATCGCGGGTAAACGCGGCGGTCACCCCCAACACCTCGTTTTTGAAGGTGATGGGAGAGCCGCTGAATCCCTGGATTGGCCCCCAGGCCGTCCAGTCCAGCCCGGCCAACATTTCCGGCCGGACGTCCTGGCCCCGCAGGACAAGCTGCTGACCACTGACGGCCACCCGGCCGACCAACCCCACTCCCAGCGGCATTCGCGCGTTGGGATCCACCCACCGCCCCGTCGGCCCGGGAGCGGAGGAAGCGGCCCCCCCGCCGGCCACCAAGTGCAGACAGCGGGTCTGGTCGGGACACTTCGGCCTTTGAAGACAAACGGAGCAGATATCCGCCTCATCCACCAGCCAGACTTGGAGGCAGGCCACGTTCGGGTGTTCCATGACCCGCTGGATGAGCTTGTGCAGCAAATGCTCCAGCGATTGCTCATGCGCGATTTCCAAGAGCAAATACGCCGCGAAATTCGCATCGAACCGGCTGTCACTGCTTAATTCCATCACCGGGGAATCCTTTCAGAAGCCCGCTGATGCTGGCAACTCAATTCGGACGATATTTCGCACGTTCGATATTTCGTCTTAATTAGGAGAGGGATTAAATCGTTTATAACATGTTGAATATCAATTAGTTAAACGCATTTAACTGGATGGCATGGAATCTGTTAAGGAGGGATTGAGATGAGTGATGGGGTCCAAAATATGAAAGCATCCATCCTAAAACAAGCGGTTGCCAATGCATTCACGCTGAAGGTCATTGCCAGTCTGGCCTTGGGACTGGGCTTGCTCACCGGCTGCGCCGGGGAATCCGGGCAACAACCGGACCGAGTCTTACCGGCACAATGGGACCGCCCCATCACGGGAGGTGTGACGAACCGTTTGCCGCCGGACACCGCATGCCGGCGACCGGTCTCAGCCCCTGCGTCATTGTCATGAACCTGAATTCGAGCCAGATGCCGGCCGAGCCGTTTGACGAAATCCGATTTGAGGCGGAGGTCTTGCGGTCGAAGCTGCCCGTATTGGTGGCGTTCTACGCGCCTTGGAGCCGCCCCTGCCAAATCATTCTTTCGTCACTGGACGAAGTGGTGGCCGCGTGCTCGGGTTGGGCCAAAGTCATGCGGATCAACGCGGATGACAATCCCATTCTCAGTCTGTCCTATGCGGTTCAATCCATCCCCACGCTGCTCTATTTTGTGGACGGCCACCTCCGCGCCAGAATTGTGGGGACGGCCAGCAAAGAGGCCATTTTATCCCAGTTGCAGCCTTTTTTCCCGGGCGGCATTTCCAAGTGCAGTCCTTTTTCCCCGTCCGCACGTGCAAACCGCTCCCTGCCAGAGATCAGGACCGGAGCGAGGCCGGGGAACACACCGAACGAGAAAGACGCCTTGTAACGGCAGCCGGAACACGGTGCCACCATCCAGCATTTTATTCACCCTTAACCACCATTGAAAACAAGTCATCCACCTTTTGTCATCGGCCCGGAAGCGGTCAGGCCATTCAACTCGTTCCATGAACCGGAGCCGGAACGGAAAAATTCCCATCCCGGCGGGAACGGGATTCGTCCTCCCTCACCCCGGGGGGAGGGAGAATCACCGGCAGACTCACGGCGATACCATGATTTCAGACGCGGGAAGTTCCACTTTGGGGGAGAGTCAGGCGCAAAACTGGCGTCCGGGGGAAATCTCCGCCGTTGGTTTGCGCGCTGGCAGATGGGGCTGGCCGTCTTGTCCTGCGGGCTGGCGCTGACCGGCTGCCAGCGTCAGAACCAGGCTCCGCCGCCGCCCATGCCGGAGGTGGCGACGGTGACGGTCTCCCGGCAGTCCGTTTTGCTGACCACCGAATTGCCCGGCCGCACGGCGCCGTATCGCATTGCGGAAATCCGGCCCCAAGTCAACGGTCTGATTCAAAAGCGCTCGTTTACGGAGGGGTCCGATGTGCAGGCGGGGGAGGAACTCTACCAGATTGATCCCGCCCCGTTTCAGGCCATGCTCGACAATGCCCGGGCGGCGCTGGGCAGGTCGGAGGCGAATTTGCCGGCGATTCAATTGCGGGCGGATCGTTACAAGGATGCCCTGGCCGACAAATCGGTCAGCCAGCAGGACTACGATGATGCCGAGGCGGCCCTGAAACAAGCCCAGGCGGATGTTCAGTATTATAAAGCCGCTCAGGAAACGGCGCGGATCAACCTGGGCTACACCCGGGTGGCTTCGCCCATCTCCGGTCGCATCGGGACATCGGCCATTACCGAGGGGGCCATTGTCACGGCCTACCAGGCCACGGCCCTGGCGACGATTCAGCAACTGGACCCCATTTACGTGGACATTCCCCAATCCACGGCCGACCTGTTGCGGTTGCAGCACCGGCTGGCCGAACGGCGGATCAACCGGGACGGGACGAATGAAAATCAAGTGCAGATCATTCTGGAAGACGGCACGCAGTATCCCCTGGCGGGGAGCCTGCAGTTTCAGGACATCACGGTGGATCCCACCACGGGCTCGGTGATCCTGCGAATGTTGTTTCCGAATCCGAAGGGGGTGCTGCTGCCGGGCATGTTTGTCCGGGCGGTGGTCAAAGAAGGCGTCAACGAACAGGCGATATTAATTCCCCAACAAACGGTGGCGCGAGATCCCAAGGGCAATCCCCTGGCCATGATTGTGAATGCCGAGGGCAAGGTTGAGCAGCGGCTGCTCAGTCTTGACCGGGCGATTGGCAACCAATGGCTGGTCTCCTCCGGTCTGGAACCGGGCGACCGGGTGATTGCGGAGGGAATGGTCCGGCCGGGCGCTTCGGTGAAGGAGGTTCCCTTTGATGACGGGCGGAAACCGGAGGCAAAATCCGGGAACACGAACGCCCCCACTCCGGCCGCCAACTAAGGAAGACACCATGCTATCGAGATTTTTTCTGAAGCGGCCGGTCTTCGCCTGGGTGATCGCCATCATTTTGATGGTGGCGGGCGGGTTGGCGATTCACACCCTGCCGGTGTCACAATATCCGCCCATCGCCCCGCCTTCCATCGCCATCACGGCCTTTTATCCGGGCGCGTCGGCGGAGACGGTGGAGAACAGCGTGACGCAAATCATTGAGCAGAAGATGACGGGGTTTGATACGATGCTCTACTTGACGGCGACGAGCGATTCCTCCGGGAATGCGCGGATTGAGCTCACGTTTGCCCCGGGCACTGATCCGGACCTGGCCTGGGCGCAGGTCCAGAACAAACTGCAACTGGCCATGGCAAGCCTCCCTGAAGTGGTGCAGCGCCAGGGGGTGGCCGTGATCAAGTCCACCCGAAATTACCTGATCGTCGTGGGCCTGGTCTCCGAAGACGGGAGCATGGATGGGAATGACCTGCGGGACTATGCGCAGTCCACCCTGGAGAAGGTGCTTTCGCGGGTGCCGGGGGTGGGGGAAGTGGACGAGTTTGGCAGCCAATATTCGATGCGGGTCTGGCTGAATCCCGACAAGCTGACGGAATACAACCTGACAATTCAGAATGTGATCACGGCGCTGCAGGCGTACAATGTGGAAGTGTCCGCCGGCCAGTTCGGGGGTGCGCCGGCGGAGAAGGGCCAGCGCCTGAACGCCTCCATCATCGTCCAGAGTCTGCTCAAAACACCGGACGAGTTTGCCGCCATTCCGATTCGCACCAATCCGGACGGCTCCATCGTCCGGGTCAGGGATGTGGGCCGGACGGAACTGGGGACGGAATCGTACGACATTGAAGCCTTTTACAATGGCAAACCCACGGCCGGCATGGCCATCCGGCAGGCGGCCGGGGCCAACGCCCTGGCCACTGCGGATGCCATCCGGGCCAAGATCAAGGAGATGAGCCCCTTTTTTCCCCCCGGCATGAAGGCGATTTATCCCTACGACACCACCCCTTTCATCCGGGTGGCCATCGGGGAGGTGGTCAAGACCCTGTTCGAGGCGATCCTGCTGGTTTTTCTGGTGATGTATTTGTTCATGGGCAACCTGCGGGCCACGCTGATTCCGACCATTGCGGTGCCGGTGGTGCTGTTGGGAACCTTTGCGGTGCTGGACCTGTGCGGCTTTTCCATCAATATGCTCACCATGTTTGCGATGGTGCTGGCCATTGGCCTGCTGGTGGATGACGCCATCGTGGTGGTGGAAAACGTGGAACGAATCATGAGCGAGGAGGGGCTGTCGCCCTTGGCGGCCACGCGCAAGTCCATGGACCAGATCACCCCCGCCTTGATCGGCATTGGTTTGGTGCTTTCGGCGGTCTTTGGTCCCATGGCATTTTTCAGCGGTTCCACGGGGGTCATTTACCGTCAGTTTTCGGTGACCATCATCGCGGCGATGTTGCTTTCGGTGGTGGTGGCGCTGGTCTTGACGCCGGTGCTGTGCGCCACGTTTCTGAAGCCGGTGCCCAAGGGGCATGAAGCGGCCGAGGAGGGGGTCTGGTTGCTGCGCCCGTTCTTCCTTTGGTTTGACCGCCTGTTTGCGAGGGCCAGAAATCAATACCTGCGATTGACGGGCCGGTTTCTGGCGAAAAAATTCCGGTCTCTGGCGGTCTTTCTGCTGATCGTGGGGGCGCTGGGCCTCCTCTTTAAACGGATGCCCACGGGCTATCTGCCGGATGAAGACCAGGGAGTGCTGCTGGTGCAGACGGTGCTCCCGGCGAACTCCACCCTGGAACAGACGGAAAAGGTGATGGATGGAGTCAAAGATTATTTTCTGAACCACGAGCAGGACGCGGTGGAATCCTGCTTTACCGTGTCGGGCATCAACCTCGCCGGCCAGGGACAGAACGCGGGACTGGCGTTTGTCAAGTTGAAGGACTGGGATCTCCGGAATCGTCCGGGGCTGAAGGTGGATGCCGTGGCGGGCCGGGCCATGGGGGAGTTTTCCAAGATTCGCAACGCGATGGTGTTTGCCTTTGCGCCGCCGGCGGTGGTGGAACTGGGCACCGCCAAGGGGTTTGATTTTGAGCTGCTGGATCGCGGCGGCCTGGGCCACGCCGGCCTGATGGCCGCGCGCAACCAACTTCTGGACATGGCCGCTCAGGACCCGGGGCTGACCAAGGTCCGGCCCAATGGGTTTGAAGACGTGCCCGAATACCGGATTGACGTGGATTGGGAGAAGGCCGGGGCCATGGGGACGCCCATCAGCGACATTCACAATACGATCTCGGCGGCCTTCGGCAGCGAGTATGTCAATGACTTCATCCAAGGCGGACGGGTGAAACGGGTCTATGCCCAGGCCGACGCCCCCTGCCGCATGCTGCCCCAGGATCTCGAAAAACTCTACGTCCGCAACAACACGGGCGGGATGGTTCCCTTTTCGTCGTTTGCGTCCGGACACTGGATTTCCGGCTCGCCGCGGCTGGAGCGCTTCAACGGCTTTTCGTCCATCAACATTTTGGGGGAGCCGGCCCCGGGGAGAAGTTCCGGGGAGGCCATGCGCGACATGGAAAACTTTGTCAAGCAGTTGCCACGGGGCGTTGGATTTGACTGGAACGGGCTTTCCTACCAGGAGCGGCAGGCCGGTTCCCAGGCGGCCCCCATTTATGTGTTCTCCATCCTGGTGATCTTCCTGTGTCTGGCCGCCCTCTACGAGAGCTGGTCCCTCCCCATTTCGATCCTGCTGGCGCTGCCGCTGGGGGTGATCGGGGGAGTGATCGCCACGTCGCTGCGGGGACTGCCCAATGACATTTATTTTCAAATCGGGCTGTTGACGACCCTGGGGCTGACGACCAAAAACGCCATTCTGATCGTGCAGTTTGCCAAGGCGCGCGTGGATGAAGGGGTGGGCCTGATGGAAGCGACGCTGGAGGCGGCGAAACTACGGCTGCGACCCATCATCATGACCTCGCTGGCCTTCGGGTTTGGCGTTCTGCCGATGGCTCTGGCGACCGGGGCGGGCAGCGGAGCGCAAAAAGCCATTGGCACCGCCGTGGTGGGCGGGGTGGTGACTTCGACCTTCCTGGTCACGCTGTTTG
>CAZUBG010000124.1:0-16323 GCA_964618545.1 uncultured Bifidobacteriaceae bacterium
TGGCGGCGTTGCTCGCTCGTCACAGAACCCTTTGGCCATGCTCCTCGCTCGCGCCGGGCCAGCCGCCAAAATTCCGGCGTCGGCTTGTAAAGTTAATTTCTTGACGGACCGTAAGCCGACTTTAAAATCAGCGGTCCCTCAAACAAATCCATGAAGTTACCCTTCATGTTTATACCTGCCTATTGGCCAGGCGCAACCAGGCGAAGATCTTGCGGCACCAGCGGCTGCCCCACCTGATCCGCCCCGATCGTCCAGTTGCCGGCGGCCGGACGCGCGTTGCCCAGGTCGTCGTTGGTAATCCCCAGGGCGGTCAGATTGGCACCGGCCTTCACCAAAAGGCTGGTTGTTGCGGGGCAATCGTTGGTGTTGAGCTGTGGATTTCCAGTTGTGCTGTGGGTATCCAAACCATACGATTGCCATTGCGCGAGGGTATTGGGTCCCGCTGAGGAGGTGGCGGAAACGCTGAGATACCGGGTTTGAGTGGACTTGTAGAAGTTGTTGGTGTCGCTCACCATGAATAAATTGGTGTCGTTAAATACGGCAATGGGATAGTTGTTGCTGGAAAACTCATTGTTCATGCAAACAAAGTAGTTGGTCTTGCCATAAGTGTAATCACCAGTGTAATTTATGCCGTTCCCATTACCGCCGGCGGCAAATGTGTTGTTGAAAACCTGGGTGGTGGAAGGGACGGTATTCTTATTAATGTCCAGATACAGCAGGCCATCGGCGGGTGAGGTGCCATCCGAGGCGTCAAAAATATTGTTGTAAGCCAAGGTATTATAAACATTCCCCTGGACAAACAGGCCGGAGGAGTTGTGCTGGCCGTAGCCCGGGCCGACATGGTTGGCCGCGTAAGTTACATTGGACAAGGTGCCCCCGCTCATCGCCCACCCGAAGAATCCATTATGGTGGTCATTGTCCAAGACTTCATCCCAGTTGGACCAATCATAAAAATGACAATGGTCAACAGTGAGGCCATTCAGGAAGGCACCGGTGCCGTTATCTCCGGCCGCGCCACCCCAATTGCAATTATAGGCCGTGCAATGAGTCATGGCGACATTCGAGCAACTCCCCTCATAAATCACGAAGACCCCCTGATACATGTCGTGAAACACACAGTTGGTCACGATCTCGTTGCCCAAAGCGCCCACCAGGGTTATCCCGCATCCGTACTGAAATTCATCGTTTGTGGAAGTATGCATATACAAGTTTTGAATAATCAGATTTCTTACGACACAATTCCCACTGCTTGTCACCCCGATTCCCGTCACGCTGTTCGTATAGGCAAGCCCCCCCCCTATACCGGTGGCTTCAATCACCCCATTGCTGCCGCCGTCGATGGTGATATAATTTTCGCCGCTGATGCTGATGATGGTCCCCGGCCAGGTCGGCGCCGAGAACCTGGCGTTGGGTTCAAACAAAAACGTGATGGGATTGCCCGGCGTGCCGGCGCCTTGTACCGTAAGTGAATTGGTGAGAATGCCGCAAAGATGCACGGTGACGCCGGGGCCGACCTGGTTGGTGGCCCCCCCCCAATTGGCTCCGGTATTGAGCCAGGCCAAGGAGTGGGCATCAGCCGCATCCGTGCCGTTATTAGCCCCCAGGGCGGTTTGCGCGACGTACATATCAGTGGCGAACAAGGGGGAGACGCACAAAAGTGTGTTAATAACCACCCAAGCCAAAATTTTGGGAGTTTTCATAATGGGATTCACTGTACTTTTTACCGTCACCCTCTGGTATCGGCAGAAATCAAGCCCGCTTTAGGAGGCTAATCAAAATAACCTCCTTAGCTCATTGTTGGCGCACTTCTGGATGGCCAGAGATTGGCCGCTTCATGAACCCTGGCTTCCGTCGGCATCAGTTTCCCGGCCTTGACGACCTGATCCGTGAGGGTGGAAACCACCGCGAGCTGCATAAACCAAATGACCGACATTTGGTCAAAATACGAAATTCCAAACCAATTGATGATATGCACGATCAGAACCACGCCCAGCCCCCAAAGCAGATATTCGGTCTCGTCGGGGACGGCGGGGACAGATCTGACGGCGGCGAGCGCCAGGCCCAAGGCACCAAAGGCGCGCTTGAGGAGGAATACAAACAGAATGACGGCCCCCACCCCGGCAGCCACTCCGAAAGCGAGGTATTGATTGGTGATGTCCGCGCCGCCAGTCATCGCCAAGTTATACGGCATCCAACCACCGGTCTCCTTGACGGGCAGGCCACCCAGCCACCATTGACCGCGATGCTGCCAGGCCATATCTATGAGATAGGACCGGTGCCAGCCATCGCCACCGGTGACGGAACTGGCGCGGGCGAAAACATACCAGATCGGCGCTTTCATTACCAAAGCCAGCAGCACCAGCAGGACGACCACCCCCCGCCGTACGGTTTGCATCCGGGTCCGGTAGCGCCAGAAAAGCCAGCCGAGCACTGCCATTCCCGCGGCCGACGCAGCCCCGCCGGCATTGGCGGCCCACACAATGATCAGGCAAAGAAAAACTCCCAAGGCCGCGCGTTTTCGCTCCCGGGGGATACAGGCCAGTCCTATAAACAAGGCGAGAAAGCTGCCGGCAAACATGCCCAGGGTGTCGGGTTGCCGGAAACTGCCAAAACAACGCGGGCGTCCATGCCTTGTCCAATTGCTTCCTCCTTCCACACCGCCTAACAGAGTGAAGGGATTGTGCCCGGTGAAACTTTCAATGAGCACCAGCAGGGCATATGGCGCCAAAAGGATGATAAAGGCGCGGAGAAACCACCGCAAATCGTCCATCCCCCAGATCAACCCCCGGAAGGTGAAATAGCAAAGGAGGGCGTCCACGGTCACCCCGATCTGGTTGGCAACCCCCTCCGAGGAGCGGAGGAGAAAGACGACGGTGGTATAGCCGTAAAGCAAGAGCAGGGCCAGGTCAATGCGGGTCAACTGACGAAACGCAAATTCGCGTCGCGACAGGACGCGGATGAATCCGGCCAGTTCCAAAAACCGGAGGGCGTATAAATTGAAGTCCAGCACCTTGAGTTGCTGAGCCTCAGTAAGATACAAAACCCCGGCCATCATGCCCATCAGGGCGGCCCGCCGGGAGGCACCGAGGACGATGCCGATCAAAACGACGAGGATAATTGCGCCGAGGGGATTCATGTCAAGCCGCGGGCCCTTGCCGGGCAAAGGGATTGAGCCGGGCCAGTTGTTCGCGGCGGATGTGTCGGATGACTTCCATCGGCAGGTGGCATTTGCGCCCGGTCACGGCCGCCCAGCCGTACCCGAGCAGCCGGGCGGTGGCGCCGATGAACGGGGGATATTCCAACCCCCGGCCAGCGCACTTGACCACTTCGAAGAGGGGGTGGCAGGCCAGCGTGTAGTCGCGCACGCCCATCTGCCAGTTGCGGCGGAACAGGTTGCCTTCCGCCACATTCCGTGGTTTCAAATGATCCACCACCAGATCGGGAAAGGTGGCGGTTTTAAAGCCATTCATCCGCGCCCGGACACAGGTGATGGCATCCCAACCGCCCTCGGGCAGGGGCATCAAGCCGCCCAGGGATTCAAAGCAGGACCGCCGGAAAAGCTGCACGGCCCCGGCGACTTCGCGCAGGGTCTGCCGGCTGGGCAGGTGCCGGCCATCAATGAAATCCTTGGCGAGACCGCCGGCGAGACCCAGGCCGGGGTCGGCCGCAAACCGTCCCATGATCTGGGCGAAATAAGTTTCCGGCAGGCGGAGGTCGGCATCCAGGAGCCCGAGGTAGGCATAATCCCGGGTCTGCAAGGCCCGGATGCCGGATTCGGTGGCAAAGACCACGGAGGCGAAATTGCGCGCCGGACGGTCTCTTAGCTGAACCAAGCGAATCCAAGGAAACCGTGCGGCGTGCCGGCTCACGATGGCGTCGGTCTGGTCGGTGGATTGGTCACTGACGATGACCCATTCGCAGGGCAGGACGGTTTGCGCGAGAACGGATTGGATGGTGATTTCAATGGTCCGTTCCTCGTTGCGAACCGGAGTCACCAAGACATAATTTTGATCGGTCGCGGTCGGCATTTTAGTCATTGTTTAGCGGCCCAGGATTCCATGCCCATGCTCCAGCGAAAGATGGAGACCCATTTGTTGACGGGGGCCTTGGAGGCAGTGCCCCGGCGCAGGAGCCAGAGTGCCGCCGCCACCGGCAGGCGAAACAAGGCCGACAGCCCGATGAAAAAACGAAAACAACCGGCCGCCCACCAGCCCCGGTGGAAACGCATAAAGCGATAGACCGATTCGCGAAGCATCACGTTGGAGAACGCGCTGCGGGCACTCTTGCTGCTGCCGCCGCCATGGTGGATGAGGGCAGCCGCGGGCACGTAGTAACACTTGAATCCGGCCTGCTGCACTCGGTAGCTCAGGTCGATATCCTCGGAATACATGAAATATCGTTCGTCGAAGCCTTTGATGTGTTCGAAAACCTCCCGTTTAATCATGAGACACGCCCCCGAAACGGCTTCAACGGGCACGGGTTGCGGGGGTTCGCTGAACAAGACGGCCATGCCCCACAATGCGGATCGTGGAAACCAGCGGCGGAGCAGCTCACAATCCAAGACCTGATTGGCTATGGTTGGCAGGGACTGGACACAACTGGTTTGCAGCGTCCGGTCGGTGTTCAGGAGCCTGGCGCCCGCAATTCCGGCATCGGGGAACTGACGCAGGGCGCGGACCAGTTGTATCAAGGCATCGCCCTCGACAACCGTGTCGGGGTTCAGGAAGAGCAGGCAGTCGCCTTTGGCCTGCCGGGCCGCGCGGTTGTTCCCCCCGGAAAAGCCCAGGTTGCGCACGCTCTGAATGAACGTCACGCGGGGAAACTCCCGGGCCACCATCAGGTCGGCACCGTCGTGAGAGTCATTGTCAATGACGAGAATTTCCCAGGTCAAACCCGGATCGTTCCTCTCAAGACTTTTCAGGCATTCCCGCAGGTACGCCAGGGAATTCCAATTGATGATGATGATGGAAAGATCCAATGCGGAAATTCAGGAATCTGGTTTTGTGGAGTCCAGAGCAGCCTCGCTGGAGTGGGCGCGCGTGTTGGAGCCACCACTCAGTCCCTCCGGACCGGGAACATGAGGGCTGTCCGGGACATGGATTTCCGGCGCACCCATGGCGGCTTCGTGATGCCGGGCATCCGCCCTCCCGCCAATCAGTCCGCTGACAAGCTGCAAAAACAAGGATCGCTCCTGCCGCCACAGATGTTTCTGATAAACGGCCTGCCCCCGTTGAACAACGTCATGCACCTCCTGGGGATGGAGGGCCACATATTCGATCCTCCGGGCCAGATCCACCACATTGTCCGGTTCGAAGAAAATGAGGTCCTGCCCGCTGAAATAATCCTGAATGCCGTGGGTGGCCGGGGCAATCACCGGTTTGGCCTGGGACAGGCACTCAAAAATCCGGGTCGGCATGTTGATCTCTGTGAAAATGGTCCGCCGGTTGGGTATAATCCCGACGTCGCACTGCTTGATTTCTTCGACAATTTGCGTGAGGTTCCGCCTCCCCAAGTAGCGAACATGCTCCCGCAACCCGTCATGATCGAGCGAATTCATGACCTTCTCAAAGTAGGGCGTGCTCTCGCCGCAAATCACGAAGGTCACGTTGGGAATGGTTTTCCGCACGATTTTCAGGGCGTCAATCGCGAGATCCAACCCGTGCCGGGCGGCCAGAAAGCCGTGGTACAGAACCACAAACCGCCGGGCGGGATCGCGGGGGGAGGGACTTGGACCCGCCGGCTTGAATTGGAAAATCCGCTCCTCGGGGGAATTCATGATGAGCTGCATTTTGTCCGGCGGACAACCCCGGGAAACGAACAGCGTTTTAAATGCGGTATTCGGGGTCAGGACCAAATCAGCAAACCAAATGCTCCACTTTTCGCTTTGCTTCAGGGCGCGCACGGTAAGGCTGTCGTGGGGAAGATTGAAAATGGAGATCATCAATTCCGGCATGGGGTCGTGCAGATCAAGGATGACTTTGGCTCCATACAGCTTTGGTATCAGGGCGCTGAGGACGAGAAAGTCGGGCATGTTATGCACATGCACGAGGTCGTAGCGGCGCCTGAAGGAGCGGAGCGCCAGCAAGATGAAGGAAGCCAGGGTGAAGGCGGAATACTGGTAAATGTAGGCCAACTTGCCGCCCCGGCGGCGTTTCAACGGGACGCGGAAGATGTCAACTCCGTTGACCATTTCACGTTTGGCGTCCTGCGGATTCTCCTGGAGGCAGATCAAGTCCACAGTCATGCCCTGCTGGGCCAGAGCCTCGGCGGCCCGTCGCGGGCGCGGGTCGGCAGGGTAGTCGGAAAACAACACGACCGCCGCATGCCGCCCGCGAAGCAGGTTCCCGCCGCCGGGTGGGCTGACATGCGCCGTGACCGCCGGATTTTCCGACGCGCCAGGGCTGGCCAAATGTTCCGGGTGAGGGACCGGGACTGCCACCACGGCCGCACCAGTTTCCACGGAGGCCGCCGCAGGCACCGGCGAGTCCACCGGAATTGCCACGGCACGCTTTTGCGGACGGAATTTCGCACAAAAGGCCGCCATCTCGCACGGCAATGGATGCCAATAAACTCCGGCATGATGCTTCCGGAGATGCTCCAACAAGGCAAGGTAGCGGGCCACCGGATAGGTGTTGGGGGAGGACGGTTCCCCGGGGAATTGGAGATAGTCCGGGTGGACATTAAGCAGCGCCATCCCGCCTTGCTGAGCAATCCAATCGAGCTTGCGCAACCAAATTTCCGGTGTTGGCTCGCGCAGCACAAAGAACATGGTCGAGTCCTGCGGCAAGGTGTAGGACAATTCTATATAGCCATCGCTGAAGGGCGGGCGGGCGGCGGCAGTCGGCACGGGAGCGACGGCGGGCCGGGGGACCCAGAACGGAAAAATCGTGTGGGTGCCATCCGGCTGCGGCTCGCACGGATCGGTATCGAACGTGGAAGCGTCGTATTGGATGTCCAAATCGTGCAACCAGTCGATCCGGTGCAGCATGAAACCGGAGCGAAATCCGGTCACCCCCCACTCTTTCATATAGCAGTTGATCTGCCGGGCGTTATCCGAAAAAACCTGGCGCGACTGATAAAGTTTGCCGTCATGATGGAGGTCATGGACCCCCACCTCGAAGCCGTTTTGAACCAACTCCGCCCGCAACTCGCGGGAAACCGCGTAGTCGCCTTCGGGGATGAAATTGAAGGAGGAGTGGAAGCCCAGTTCCTTTTCCAGTTGCATCAATTGGCGGCATTTTGCCACGCCCTTCGGCCCTTCGACATCATGCGTGAGCACGAAGGCAAATTTTTTCCCGTCCGGCCATCCGGGCCACCCGGCGGGCGGCTGTGCCGAGGCCGGATCAATGGGCCAAACGGCTTGAAAGGCCTTGCGCTGCCGCCGGGCTAACAACCCGCGCACCGCCATCCGAAAACGCCAGGGAAGGTAGGGCTTGAGTTGGTAATAGAAATTGCGGCCGGTCCTCATCGGGGGGAAAAGCAGAAATTAGAAAACAGAAAGCTGAAATCAAAACCCCAAAACAAAAAGCTGAAATCAGAAATACAAGCAAAACTGACAGCTAAATACCAAAGCAGAAATCAAAACCCAATCAGCAGGCCGAAAACGATTTTCATCGCGTATTTCCACCTTTCGTGTTGGCAGTTTTTTATTTATTTCAGCTTTTCCAATTTCAGCTTTTACACATTATTTGTCGTCCAAGAACTCCTGATGCAATCGTTCGGGGACATATTGCCGGGTCTTGTTGAGCACGGCGCCCACGGTGGCGCCGGATTCGGCCAGCCAGGTGTTCGCCTGCCGGACGACCTCGCGATCTGACTTTTCCGATTCCACGACCAGCAACACCATGTCCATGAACCGGGCGAGACGCGAGGTGAGACTGGTCTGGCTGACGGGCGGCATGTCGAAAATGATGTAATCGTAGTCGCTGGCCTTGAGTTTGGGCACGAGGGCGGCGAAGCGTTTCGGCAGGATGCGCGGAAGCTCCGCGCTGTTGGCATTGCCGTTGACGACATACAGGTTTTCCTGAACCAAGGCATCCCCCTTGGTTTCCGCCTGCAATGCGGTGTCCAGTCCGCATCCGATTTTCCCCTTGTAGAACTGTTGCGCCGCCCCCTGTTCGGCATTCATATCCACGAGGAGAACATTACCCTCACCCGTTTCCGACAGGGAAGCGGCCAGGCCGGCGGCAATGGAACTCACCCCGGCACCCCGGCTGGCGCTCGTTACGGCAACCAGTTTCGGTTTGTGGGTGAGATTTCGGACCTCAAAATAGACGATGAGCCGGTCGCGCAACGCCTCACAAAACGGATACAGGGCGGGATCGCGTTCCAGTGAGACCACCTGCAGCGCAGCCTTCTTTTCTGGAAACGAACCATCGCCTCCGGCCGCCACCTTCGTTTCCGCGGCGTCTGGCAACGGCAGTTGTCGCCGTTCCCCGGTTTTGGCTGGTCGCGAGCGGCCGTTTCGACTGATATTGGGAATGGAAAGGAACAGCAGCATTTTCAGCCTTGACTCGATCTCGACAGGCCGCCGCACGGACCGATCCAGAATGAATTCAATCAGCAACGCCCAGGCCAAGCCGGCCGCGATGCCGCCAACGGCCACCATGGCCACCAGTTTGCGGGCTTTGGCCCAGTCTTGGAAAGGCGGCGAGGGATACTGCACCCACTTGATGTTGGGGGCGTTACCGGTGTCGAGCGCCTGGTCGATGTGAGATTTCTCAATGCCAGTGGCCAGACTTTGATAATTGGCCTCTTGAATCGCCTTGGTCTGCTCCAATTGAGCAATGGTGGGGGCCAGACTGTTCAGATTGGTTGCCTGCATCTGGAGTTGCACCAGTTGCGCCTCCCAAGCCTTGAGTTTGGCCTGCAGGGCCGCAGTCTGGGCCATCTGCGCCCGCAAATCCACAGCCGTCGTTGGAGACGCCCCACCCGACGCCGGTGACGGCGCCCCAAGGCCGGAGATTTGGGGATATTTTTTCTGATATTCTCCCCTGGCTTTTTGCTTCTCGGCGATTTGACCATCCATTTCTTGAACCAGCGCATTGCTTTTTGTGAAGCCCTGCAAAAAATAATCCTGCTCCTTTTTGCGAAGAGCATCGAGGCTGGCACAAATGCCGTTGTAGGCTTCGATTTGGTCCGGCGGGACGGGCGGCAGTGCGTTTGTGCTGGTGGTGGTTCCGGCTGCCGCTTCTTCAGGGGCGGCGCCACCCGACTGCTTCATCGCCGCCGCCGACCCGGCCAATTCGGCCTGCGCATCAAAAATAGCGGCCTGGATTTTGGAAATTTGGTCGGCCAAATCCTTTTTGGTGTCGTCCAGGGAAACGATGTTGGCCTTGTTCTTAAGACTGGCGAGCTGTTGTTCGGTATCGTTGAGCTGGATGCTCAAAGTGGATACTTCCCGGCTGAGGGCGTCATCAAACTGCCCGCCCGCCGAATGAATTTCCTTTTGTTTCTGGAGATAGTCGTTAATCACCTCGCGGAGGACTGGCTGAACAACCCCGGGATCCGGGTGTTTGAATGTCACTACAATTATACTGCTACTGCCACCGCCACCGCCACTGCTTCTCCCGGCCGGCTCCGCCATTAGATTTTGCCAGATGAGCCCCGCCGCCCGACCAACATCGCTACCGCCGCCGACTTTGGCCAGGATGCTGGCCGCTCCAATATTGGTGGCGGCCTGTTGCGCCAAGTCCAGGCTGGTCATGATCTGAATTTCAGAATTGATGATATCAATACCGCGCGAATCGGGAACGATGACCTTCTGATCGCTCCCCAAAACGGGCAGGGTGCCGGCCTGCGGCACATACCCAATCAACAACTCCGCCTGCGATTGATACGGGGGCTGATGAAAGAAATACAGGGCCACAGCAGCCAAAATGCCCGCCACGGACAGGGATGCGATCTTCCACTTGTGGCGGAACACCACATAGTAGATGTCACCCACGGTCAATCCAGCCGTCGGTTCAGGTTGTGTTGGTGGTAGGTTATTCATGTTGAATTATACGGTGAAAATCTTGCACCCGGGTGTCCTCACACAGCGTGCTTTGGGAAAGGAAAGGATTGGGCGGCGCGGCAGCGACCGCCATGCCGGAAACTTGTGTTTTGTTCAGGCACAATGCCGGTACAGCACCGCGCCGATCAGGCGTGACAACCCCGTCGGCAACACATTAAACACCCGGTTATGCCAGCCGGTGGTCTCATCTTTTTCCGTGACAAATCGGTCTTTTCGCAAGTCGTATTTCACGTATTCGATTTTTTGCTCCCCGGCACCCCAGCCCAGTTTGAACCTTCTCAAGCCCTCATTTCCGAGGGAGGTTCTGCCCAAGTGCAGGGTTTTTGCCCCGTTCCGCGCGTGCCACTTGAACGCCTCCCACATGACCACATTGGCTCCGCGCAAATGTTGGAAGGCCTCATCCGACGCGCCATATTTATAGATTGCGCGCGTGCCGGATTGAAAATAAACCGAGGCGGCAATCGGTCGCTGCTGATAACTGGCCGTGGCGATCATGCCCAGGTTTTTCGACAAAACGTGCTCGTAAATGCTTCTAAAAAAACCGAACGGCTGCGGGGGCAGGCCATGTTTCCGACGGGTCTTGCATTGCAGCGAATAAAACACTTTCATCGCCTCCAGACTTTGCGACACCGTCACCGTGACCCCGTTTTTTTCCGCCTTGCGAATCGCTCGCCGCACCGAACTTTCCAACCGCGCAAACATCAGATCTTCGCCCGCCTCCAACGCCACACTGTGTCCATAAAACGACAGCGAGGCCGGGGCGCCGCCAAACAGCTCCCGTCCGCCGCGCCACTCCACGGATTTCCATCCCCGTTTGCTTCCGAATTCCAAGGCGGTTTCCATCACCCGCCGGATCAAGGCCTCGTCCGAATAGAGCGGATCACAGTCATCCGTAAATGGCAGCGCAATTCCCCGCCGCCCGGTCAGCCAACTGTCCACCTCCATGAGCGGCAGAATGGAGGTGCGCCCATCCGCTTCCCGGGCGGTGAAATAGACCGGCTTGAATCCATAGGCGCTCTGCAACGTTTTCGCCCAAGCGGCGCTGTGGAAAAACGACCCCGTTGGATAAGCCGCCACCAAGGCATCCCACCCAGGACAGTCCGCAGGATTCACCGGTTGCGGCGCAGTTGCCGCGAAATCCCCGACAATCAGAGGGGCCGCACCCCGCGGCGGGGACACATGGGCGGGTGACATAATGGCGGGTTCCACAGGCACACTGGGCACCGTTCAAGTTTTTGCCAACAGCGACTTGACGACCCGGGCCGGATTGCCCGCCACCACCGTGTTCGGCGGCACATCCCGGGTCACCACGCTGCCCGCGCCGACCAGCGCATTTTCACCAATCGTGATGCCACACAACAGCACCGCGCTGGAGCCAATCGAGGCGCCCCGTTTGACCAGGGTGGGAACGCAGACCCAGTCCGCCTCGGTTTGCAATTGTCCGCCGGCCGTGGCACGAGGGTAACGGTCGTTGGTAAATGTGACATTGTGACCGATGAACACCTCCTCCTCCAGCGTGACGCCCTCGCAAATAAAGGTGTGGCTGGAGATTTTGCATCGGTTCCCAATTTTGGTTCCCTTTTGAATCTCCACAAAAGTGCCGATTTTCACATCGTCCCCGATTTCACAGCCGTAGAGGTTGACAAAACCGAAGAGCCGGACGTTTTTACCCAGCTTGACGTCGGAAGCCACCCGCAAAAATGAGGAATCGGCAACACTCATCGCACCCGGGCCTTATGGCCGTTTTTGGCGATTCCATTCTTCCGGCCTTTCAGCCGGGACCCCGGCGTGCCGGACGCCACCTTGCGTCTGTCAGCCCCCGTCGAAACCGCCAGGGGCTCCGGCTTTTCGGCAACCGGCCGGACCGTGGCTTCCCCGTTCAATACTGACTTCAGCTCCACCGGTGAGCCGCCCAGCTTCAGCGATTCAGACGACGCCTCCAAAATGCGGACCAGTTCCAACCCCCGGTGGCCGTCGCTCAACGGCACGGTCCCCTGGCGGATGCAATCCAGAAAATGCTGGCATTCCGTTTTCAACGGCTCCTCCTGTTTAATATACGGGGCATACACGTCACCATAATGATAGGCGTAATGAAACTCGGCAAACGTGTCATAGTGCGGCGGACGCTCCACGCGCGCGTCGAACACCCGGATTTTTTCCAACGGCGCCACATCATCATACACGATCATCCGCTTGCTGCCCACGATGGTCATTTCCCGGACTTTCCTCGGGTCCAGCCAACTGCTTTGAATGATGGCGGACCGCTGGTTGGCAAAACTCAGGCACATCGTCGTCACGTCCTCGATGCCGGAAGTGATATGCGCGCTGCCCCGGCAATTAATCGTGAGCGGCTGCTCCCCCATGATGTTCAGAATGATCGAAATGTCGTGCGGCGCCAGATCCCAGGCCACATTGATGTCCTTTTGGAACAGCCCCAGATTGAGCCTCCGCGCGCAGATGTAACGAATTTCCCCCAAATCGCCGTGATCCACGATCTCCTTGATCTTCCGCACGGCCGGCGAATAGAGGAACGTGTGCCCGGTCATCAGCACCAAGCCCTGCTTCTGGGCGAGGGCGATCAATTCCTCGCACTCGGCCGATGAGCAAGCCATCGGCTTTTCAATCATGGTGTGCTTCCCCGCCAGCAGGCTGGCCCGGGCGATGGAAAAGTGCGTTTTCACCGCCGTGGCGATCACCACCGCATCCAGGCTGGCCCCGTTCAGCAAGTGATCAAAATCCGCCGTTCCCTCCACTTCGGGATACAATGACTGGAGATGCGCCAGCCGCTGTTTGCTGAGGTCGCAGACCGTTTTCAGGCTGCAATCCGGAAGGGCCCGGAAGTTCCGCACCAGATTGGGCCCCCAATAACCATACCCAACCACTCCGACATTGATTTTTTTTTCCATGGAATTATCCTTTCGATTTGATGGTCAATTGAAACTTGTCCAGGTTCACCGCCGCGACCGGGCCGCCACCAGAAGCGCTTTTTTTTTCCGGGCCTCCCAAAGCTGGCCCAGCACGACTGGAGGTGTTCTAAAAATGATCACCAAATCCAGCCACAGGGTTTTGTTTCTCGCATAACTGATGTCCAGTTCCATCATCTCCTGAAACGTGGTCTGGTTTTTGCCGCTCACCTGCCAGAGCCCGGTCAGTCCCGGCAGCGTGTCGAACCGCTCCCGCTGCCACGGCAGGAGGTGTTCACATTCATACGGCACGCATGGGCGGGGTCCCACCAGGCTCATCTCCCCCCGCAACACGTTGATGAGTTGCGGCAGTTCGTCCAATCCCGAGGACCGCAACAACGAACCGCAGGGAATAATGCGCGCATCCCCGTGCGAATCCAATTTGACCAGGGGCGCATCGGAATTGATCAAATGCTGCAGGTGCTCCTGATGCTTTTGCGTCTCTGCACCGACATGCATCGTCCGGAATTTTAGGCACATGAAGCGCTGCCCCAGATGGCCGACCCGTTCCTGTCGGAACAAAATCGGACCGGTGGAAACCACGCGAATCAACGCCGCGATCAAAACCGCCAGCGGCAGCACCAGCGGGAGTATCAGCAGGATGGAAACCACATCCAGCACTCTCTTCCAAAGCGGCATTTCAGCTTGGCCGGTCATTTTCGCGTTGAAACCCTGTTAATGGACAAAGTTAAGGCACCCACCAAGTTCTTGCGGTAAACACTCACTTCGATCAAAACGGCATTTAAGTCTTCAGCCCGTCACGCCCCGACCTCCGGGGCCTTCAAACAGCCCGGGCAGACTCCGTCCCCGTCAGTTCGCACGCCCTTCTTCCTTTGGCCCGCGATCTTCCAATTAATTACAATAACTTGTGCAAATTTTCCGAGAACCCCCATCATCTCGCTGGCGCTCAAACCCGCTTGCGCCAGCCCGCTTTAGCTCGCACTTATGACTTTGGCTGGTTCGGAAGTCAATCCGTTTTCAGCCACCTGACGCTCAGCCCGGAAGCATCACCATTGCAATTGCATTGCATGCATTGCAATCCAGTGCGGCCCAAGTCGAATTTACAGGCAATTCCATTAGCTTATTCCAGGAGTATGCAATCAAACCACGCTTTACGGGAATTTAAGCAAATCATATGCCACGCCTTCCAATGAACCACCATCCGCAATTCAACCCTGCATCCTCACCGGCGCGCGCGCCCGTCAGTTCACAGGGGCCTCGTCAGCAGGGCCCATAATTTCATGGCTATTACCATTACTAATGTTTCCCTAAGGAGAACAAACCCACTCGACCAGCAAGTATTGTTCCATTCTCTTCCAATTAAGCGTCTTCTTAAGATTATGACCCCGGCCCGTATCAACGCAACTTCTTTTCTGTTAAATGTTCGTCACATTGGACCAGTCCGCGGCCACGGCACCCTCCTTGACCATGACTCAGCCCACCGCGGCCACGGCTTTTCCGCGACCCCATCCGCTGCGGGCTTCGAATTGACATTGTAAATTTCCCCCCCCATATTCGCCCAATAATGTCCGAATTGCTTTGGTTCGTGGCTCATACCAGACCGCGACGGGAAAAAAAACTCGTCGAATACTGCCGGCAGAAAGGCATCGCCGTCACGCTGCCCTGCTACAAAGCGGCTCACAAATATCGCGGCAAAACGGTGGTGTTTGAGAAACCCATGTTTCCCGGCTATGTCTTTCTTCAACTCGAGCCGGAGCGCAAGCAAACCGTTCGTCAAAGTGATCATGTGGCCAACCTGCTTGACGTTTTTGATCAAAAGACGTTTGGCCGGCAGTTGGAGGACATTCTCCTCGCCCTGAATTCCGACTTGGAGGTGTGTCTGGCCCCGTCCATTGGTGAAGGCATGCGCGTGCGCATCAAATCAGGACCGTTGCGGGGTATCGAGGGTTGGGTCGAGCATCGTTACGGCCGGACCACCGTTCTGCTGCGCCTGGACTTCATCAGCCAGGCGGCGGCTGTCAAACTGGACGCCGACCAACTCGAACTCACCTGACCCCGCGCCTCAAGGCGCGACCGTCCGATAGAAACGCTGCGCATTGTTGGTCGCGCCGATGTCAATGAACGACGGCAGCCCGTTGGTCCCCGCCACATTGTTGGTCAGCGTGGTCCAAGTGCGCAAATCGGTGCTGCCCTGCACCTCGTAATTCACCCCGGCATTGCCACCGGTGAAGGTCAACTGGACGGTGCCATCGCGCAGCAGCGTGGGACCACTGATGATAACGGGTATGACCTGCGCTCCCGTCGTGATCTCCGTCCCGGCCTGCACCACCGCGTTGATGGTGAGACTGCCCGCGACATAGGTGATGGCGTAATTGGCCGGAATAAAGGTTCCGCCCGTCGCCGCACTGGGGGTGATCGTGTACGGCGAACCCGCCACCGCCGCCGCCGCCGCCCCGCCGTTGTTGCTGACCGCCAGAGTCACCGTGCCAATCGTTTCCCCGTTTTGCAAACCGCTGCTCGTGAACAGCGTGCTCCCGCTCCCAAACGTCAGCGTCTGCCCATACGTCTTGCTCTGCGCGCTCGCTGTCACCGTCAGCGCCGCCGGGCTGACGCTCAGACTGCCCGGGGCATAAGTGATCGCATAATTGCCGGCCGCGAACGTGCCCCCCGTCGCCGCGTTAACCGTGATGGTGTAGGGAGAGCCGGCCACCGTGGCCAAAGCGCACCCGCCATTGTGGCTGACCGTCAGGGTCACCGTCCCAATTGTTTCCCCGTTCTGCAAACCGCTGGTGGTGAACAGCGTGCTCCCGCTGCCGAACGTCACCGTCTGCCCATACGTCTTGCTCTGGGCCCTGGCCGACACGGTCAGCGCCACCGGGACGACCGTCAGGTTGGCCGGAACGTAGGTGATCACATAGTTCCCCGCCGCAAACGTCCCGCCCGTCGCCGCGCTGGGCGTGATCGGGTAGGGCGAGCCACCCACCGGAGCCGTCGCCAAACCGCCATTGCCACCCACCGCCAGCGTCACCGTCCCAATCGTTTCCCCGTTCTGCAAACCACTGCTGCTGAATAGCGTGCTTCCACTCCCAAAGGCCGTGGTCTGGCCATACGTCTTGCTCTGGCCCTTCGCCGTCACGGTCAACGCCGCCGGACTGACACTCAGATTGCCCGGGACGTACGTGATCGCATAATTCCCCGCCGTGAACGTCCCGCCCGCCGCCGCACTGGGCGTAATCGCATAGGGTGAACCGCCCACGGCTGCCGTCGCCGCCCCGCCATTGCCGCTCACCGCCAGTGTCACCGTTCCAATCGTTTCCCCGTTCTGCAACCCGCTGCTCGTGAACTGCGGGCTCCCGCTCCCAAACGCCACCGTCTGCCCATACG
>CAZUBG010000125.1:0-16193 GCA_964618545.1 uncultured Bifidobacteriaceae bacterium
CGCTGAGTTACATCCGGGGCCGGAGCATCGCCAACCAGTTCATGATCATTGACGAGGCGCAGAACCTGACCCCGCTGGAAGCCAAGACGATTGTGACGCGGGTGGGCAGCGGCACCAAGATCATCTTCACCGGCGACCCGTACCAGATTGACAATCCCTACGTGGATTCAGCGTCGAACGGCTTCAATTACGTGGTCAGCCGCTTTCGCGACCAGCCCATCGCGGCCCACATTGAATTGCAAAAAGGCGAGCGGTCGGAACTGGCCGAACTGGCCGCGAACATCCTGTAAGGGTTTTTTAGTTGACAAACGGTCGTTTGAGCCGAAAATTTCCCCTAGAGCTTGGTTTGAGGGAGAAATTTATGATCTCAAATGAACGACCATCGCCCTATGGGCGAAGTGCTTACAGCCAGCCCAAACCGCTGGTCGCCGAGGACACGCTGCATTCAGCGGAACTCCAAATTGAACGGAAAACATTTTTTTTCACGCTCAAGGAAAACCCCCGGGGCCGGTTTTTGCGCATCACGGAGGATGTGGGCGGACGGCACGACACGATCATCATTCCATCCACCGGTTTGGAGGAATTCAAAAAGCTGCTGGACTCAATGTTGAAAGCCTCCGACGAAATTCCCCTGAAAAAGGTCTGAGCGCCGGTTCATCCCCTGGCGGCTTTGGAGACGGTTTTTTTGGCGCGGGGTTTGGCTTTGCCGGTCTTGATGGCCTTGGGTTTGCCGATTTTCAGCTTGTAGGCATCACTCCACAGGCCGTCCAAATCATAACGGTCCCGGGCGTCCTGCCGCATGACGTGAACGATCACGTCAAAAAAATCCAGCACCACCCAGGCGCCCTGGCGCGAGCCGTCCACCGCCCGGGGGCGCACGTCGTGTTTTTCGCGCAGTTGGTCGGTGATTTCCTCCACGATGGCGCGCACATGCGGCTCACTGGTGGCGGAGGCAATGACAAAAAAGTCGGTCACGGACGAGAGCTTGCGCACGTCCAGGACCGCCAGTTTTTCCGCTTTTTTATTGTCCGCATAATCACGGCACAAGTGGGCCAAGGTTTTAGAATCCATATTTGTCAGGTGTCATGCTACCACGAATCAGGAGGATTTACAGGGATTTTATTTTTGCCCGCGAATCGAACGAATTTTTTTTGGTCATTTTCCCATTCGTGCGATTCGTGCAATTCGTGGGCAGAACATCCCGCTAACGATACAGGTTTAAATTTTTAATGGCTTCGGCCACGGTGGGCGGCGTCAGCAGTTCAATGGGCTGGCCGGCTTTGATTCGGGCGCGGATCTGCGAGGAGGACACTCCCAGGGGGAAACCCCCCAGCGTGCGGCCCCGAAACGGAGCCGGAAAATGGGCGGTCCCGCCCCCGGGACGCGGCACAACCACAAATTCCGCCAGCCGGGCCAACTCGGCCGGCTCCCGCCATTCGTTCAATTTGGCGGCATGGTCGGCTCCGATGAGATAAAACAATTCGGCCCCGGAAAAACGCCGGGCGTATTCGCGCAGGGTGACGATGGAGAAGGACACGCCGCCCCGCCGGATTTCCTGGTCATCCACCTCGCACTCCGTTCGGCCGGCCAGGGCGAGCCGCAGGAGTTGCAGACGCGCGGACGCGGGCGTGTGCTGGGAATCCAGTTTGAAGGGGGATTGCGCGGCGGGAATGAAAAAAATCCGGTCCAGCCCCAGTTCCTCCACCGCCGTGCGGGCGACCAGGAGGTGGCCGTGGTGAACGGGATCGAAGGAACCGCCATAGAGTCCGATTTTCATAAAGTTAAGCGCCGCAATTCTTTTACTCCACAAACGGCGCCGAGGGAACTAAAATGCCTCCTATGACCAGACATTGTCATCAATGCGGGGAACCGTGGACGATCAGCGGCCTGCCGGGCCGGGGCGAGGTGTGCATGAAATGCCGCGCCGACCTGCGGGTGTGCCTGAACTGCGCGTTTTACGATCCGCGCGTGGCGCAACAGTGCCGGGAGCGCCGGGCCGAACCGGTGCTGGAGAAGGAGGTCGGCAACTTTTGCGAGTATTTTGATTTTGCGCGGCGCGTCTGGACGCCCAAGGAGGTGTCCGGCAAACGGGCGGAGGCGGCGCGCGAGCAGTTGAAAAAACTCCTGGGCGATTAATGACGCCGCGCGGCCTGACATTCTCCTTCATCCCGGCGATGAATCCGCGTACCCTGCGTCCATGAAAGTCAGCGGATTCACCTTTTTGCGCAACGGCCAGCGGCTGGGCTATCCGTTCGTGGAATCCATCCGTTCCATCCTGCCGCTGGTGGATGAGTTCATCGTCGCCCTCGGCCCCTGCGATGACGAGACGGAACCGATGCTGCGCGCCCTCGGCGATCCCAAAATCCGCATCATTTCCACGCAATGGAATGAAAACATCCGGAGCGATTACAGCGTCAAGGGCTTTGTCTACGGCCAGCAGAAATCCATTGCGCTGTTCAATTGCACGGGGGACTGGGCGTTTTACCTGGAAGCCGATGAGGTGCTGCACGAAAACGACCTGCCGAAAATCCGCGCCGCCATGGAGCGGCATCTGGACGATCCGCGCGTGGAGGCGCTGGCGTTTGACTACCTGCACTTTTACGGCAACGCGAACACCTATGCCTGGTCGCCGCGCTGGTACCGCAGTGAGGTGCGCGTTCTCCGCAACACCATTCCCGCGTGGGGGCCGGAGGGATTGTTTTTTGTGGTGCTGGACTCCCACAAGCGCGGACACTATCCGCGCGCGGCGCACACCGGCGCCACCATTTATCACTACGGCTGGGTGCGGAGCGAGGCGCAGATGAATTTAAAGTCGGCGAGCGTGGAAAAATTCTGGAACAACCGCACGCCCGGAGGCATTGACTACTCGCAAATTGATGCCGCCACCTTGAAGCGGTTCACCGGCGCGCATCCCAAGGCCGTGCAGGCCTGGCTGCCGCCCGCCGAGGGGGTTTTCCAGGCCGATCCGAATTACCGGTTGAGTTCCCGCGAGAAAAAACACCGCCGGATGTTGAAACTGGAACAGTGGTTTGGCTTTCGGTTCAACAAAAAACACTACCGGCTGGTGCGCTGACTCAAACCGCCGGTTAGGAGCCGTAAATAAATTAAGGTGGCAAGCTGACGCCGGAATTTTGGCGGCTGGCCAGGCGCGAGCGAGGAGCATGGCCGAAGGGTTCTGTGACGAGCGAGCAACGCCGCCAGCCGCCAAAAGGACAAGGCAGGTTGCCACCTTAATTTATTTGCGGCTCCTTATTGCGACCCCACTGGCGTATCCCCGTGCAGGAAGGCGCGCCGCGTCCTGTAGTGTGGCAGCCCGCTGCCGCTTTGGCGGTCCGACCTCCGAACCGTCCAGTCGCATTCGCCCGCTGCCGCTCTTGTCCGCCGCCCCCTGCCCAGCCCCGGTCAGGGGCGAAATATTTGTAGAACCAACGGCCCAAAGATGGGTTCCAAGCTCCGTAGGAGCGGCATTTTCGAAAGGTCGCAGAATATGTCGCCCTTAAGAAACATCTTCGCAACATCTTGATTTGTCAGAAGTTGCCTTCAGGGCCAAAGGCCCGATTTCATACCAGCCTGGGGGATCGCCCCAGATTCCAGGTCCAACGAATCTCCAAGGGCTGAAAGCCCGTTCTATGACCGTCTGGGCTGGGGGCGGGACTTTGAACATTGGCAAACGGAGAAAAGCGGGGATTGATCACGGGTTCCCGTTCGCGTAGCGGCGTCTCGGCAGCCCTTTTGATAGGATACCTTCAGACGATGCAAAGAGGCGGTGAAAGCGTAGGTGTTTTTATCCTTGGCCGACGACTTCCGTCAGCGCGGCCAGAACGCGTTCGGCGGGAATGCACGCAACGCAACTCCGGGGATCCTCGGGACCGAGGGAGGTGAACGATCCGCCCTCCGCAGCAAACTCCGTGCTGCGGACCAGGTGTTTTTCCCCATAATTCGGCGCGGCCCGCAGGAGGGAATCGTCCGCCCCAAACAACCCCACCACCGGCACGCCCAACGCCGCCGCAAAATGCAGCGGCCCGGTGTCCCCGGCCACCATCGCCCGCGCGCGGTGAAGCACCGCCAGAAACAACTTCAGACTGGGCAGGGCCGGCAGCGCAAAAATGTCCGGTTCCAATTGCCTGAGTCCCGCCAGCAGGGCTTGTTCCCTGGCGTTGGCCCCGGCCGAAAACGCGAGCGACCAGCCGGCCGCCGTGGCGGCCCGGTAAAATTCCTGCCAGCGGGACAGCGGCCATTCTTTGCGCAACTGCGAGGTGCCGAGATGGCAGACCACCCGGCCGGCGGGCAGCCGCAGCGCCGCTTCCGCCGCCAGCGCGGGATCTGCGGCGATTTCCAGATGCAGGGACTTGGGCGCTGGAACCTGCCAGGGCCGCAGCAGTTGCAAATAGTTTTGGACGTAAGCCGGCGGCAGGATTTGGGTTGAAACCGTCTGCGAATAGCCAATTTTTCGCAGTAAGTTGACTTTATCCGCCATCCCCAGCCGGTCGCGCGCGCCACTCAGAAAACTCAAAATGGCCCCCCGATCATTGCCGCCAAAATCCACCGAGCGGTCAAAACCCTCCCGCCGCAATCCGCGGATGACCGGCCAGGAATCGCGGAAGCGCGCCCGGCCGCGCGTGCGCGGCAGCGACCAGACTTTGGTGATCCAGGGGAGATGTTCGAGCAACGGTGCAATTTCCGAGGCGAGCAGCACATGCAGTTCCCCCTCCGGGTCGCTTTCCTTCAAGGCCCGCAGCGCTGGGGTGACGAACACCGTGTCCCCAAAGTATTTAAACTGAATGGCCAGGGTTTTTTTTGCGGAGGCACCCATGATTTAAATTCCCATTGGTCAAGGTCTGGCGGGAGCTTGCCACGCGGCCGGCGATTCGGCAAACGCAAGTTCGAGCGCGCGCTGCACCCGGCTGATCTCAATGTCCGCCACCGTTTTCCCGGCGGGCGGGGTGACCGTCCAATCCGCGTGCTGGTAAGGATGGGAACTGCCGGGCGAGTTGGAACCCATGAGCATGAGCACCCGCCGGTTCATGGCCACCGCCAGATGCAACAGTCCCGTGTCCGCTCCCATCACCACGGTGGCCAGCATCATCAGCCCGGCGGAAACCGGCAACGGCGTTCCGGCGGCCACGGCAAAACCGGCGGCCCGGGCGGGCTCCAGCGCGGCCCGTTCCGCCGGTCCGCCGCCAAACAGCACCTGCCGGCCCTGCGCCCGCCAGGCTTCCGCCAGCGACAGGTAATTCCCCAGCGGCCAGTTTTTGGGCGGCGAACTGGTCAGCGGCTGGATGAACAGGGTGGGTCGGCCCGCCGCCAGTTGGTGCTCCGCAAAAAATTCCCGGGCCGCCGCCAGGGCCCCGGCGGGCAAAACATAATCGTTGCGGAGGGGGCCGGGCCGCAGGCCAAAGCCGCGCAACAGGGCGAGATTCAGATCCGCCGGATGCGTTGCGGCATCGCGCCGGGACGTTCCGGTATACACCCAGCCCCGTCCGGCGCGGTAAACATTGCCCCAGCGTTCCGGCGCGCCGGTCCACCAGGCCAGCCACTCGGTTTCGCCATAACCCTGGAAATCAAACACCAGCGAAAAATGCCCGCGCCGGAGCCGGCGCAGCAGGGCAAACAAGGCCGGCAGGATCTGTCGCGGATGACCGCCCCGGAACAGCGTCCGATCCACCGTCAGAATTTCGTCCACCCCGCGAAACCCCTGGAGCATCAGCGCATTTTCCCGCGAGGTTAAAAACGTGATTCTGGCGGCGGGATAAGCCTCCCGCACGACCTGCACGGCGGGCAGCGTGAACATGACATCGCCGATGGATTTTAGGCGGATGAGCAGGATGTTCGGCGGGGCTTCCATGTCAGGCGGCGGACAACGAGCGCAGCAGGGCGGCGCGAAAGGCGGCGCGCGAATACTGGTTCGCATAGTCCCGGGCGGCGGCGGCAAACGGCGCGGCGTCCGCGGCGGAAAACTGTGTCACCCGGCGGAGGCAGTCGCTTAGCGCGGGAATCTGGCCGGACGGAAACACCAGTCCCAACCGCCGTTCGCGGGTGAGCCGGCCGAGCAGATGTTCGTCCGAGGCGATCACCGGACGGCCGGCGGACATGGCGCGCGACAGCACGTCACTGGTGCCGAAGTGGTTCAGGTAGGGCAGCAGCACCGTGTCGCAGGCCGTGAAACACAATTTTTCCTCCTCGACGGTGATGTAACGGTCCAGCAGTCGCGCCCGATTTTGCCGGACCAGTTGCGCGAGCCCGGCGGCGGTTTCGCCGGTGGGATTTTGCCGGCCGGCGCAGAGCAGAAACGCGGGGGATTCCGCCGGCAACTGCCGCATCGCCGCCACGGCCAGATGCAGCCCCTTGCGCCGGCCGCCGGTCCCATAAAACAGCAGCACCTTCCGGTCAGCCGGAATCTCCAACCGGCTCCGGGCCCCCGCCGCATCGCCTTCATAACCGGGCGGGCAGGGGTTGGGCAGAAAGAAAAACGGCGACGCCGGCTGGGCGGTCTGAAGTTCCGCCGCGAGATATTCATCCAGGAACAGCATCTGCCGCCACCAGCGCTCGCGGAGCAGGCGCCGAAAGCCGGGCATTTTCAACCTGCGGTCCAACGACCATTTCGACTGGGTGAGAAACCGCGGCCGGTGATATATCCCGCCCATCCGTCCGCGCAATGCCGCCGGCGGACGCAGGCAAAATGTGGCGCGCCGCCAGCAGTGCGAGGCAATTTCATCCAGCGCGCACAGGAAAATATTTTCCGCGCCGCTGGCGTGCAGGCAATGGGCCGCGGACCGCGCTTTCCCATCAAGATGCCGGCGGCCCTGGTCGTTGTAGGCGGAAAGCAGATGGATTTCACCGGCCAGACCGTTCAATTGTTGTTCGACCCGCTCCCGGGCGCCGGGACGGAGGTCGGCGGCGATGGAAAGGCGGAAATTCGCGGCCAGCAAATCTTCAACGATATACCGCAGCCAGCCCAGGTGATGGCCTTCGGCGCGCGGTTCGTACAACAGGAGATGAGGCTGGGTTCCGATGGGCGGCATAACCCTCAGGCGGGCGCGGAGGGGGTCCGCTGGTTTTCCATGGCTTTGGCGTACCTGAGAAAGGTGTAAAAGGCCTCCATGCAGGCGATATGGTAGCCCTGCCGGCCGTCCAAAACACCCAGACGAAAGACATAACTGCGCAAAAACCGCCAGGCCGGACGAAACATCAAGTCAAACAGGCTGACCGACCGGTTTTGCCGGACGCACTGTGTCACAAAAATATCCGTGTATTTCATCATCTTCATAATCTCATGATTGAAGCTGTCCGTCGTGTAATGCAGCAGATCGCCCTTTAAGGTGCCGGTCCGGCCGCTGACAATGACCGCATCATGCGGGTCCACCCCGCCCCAATGACCCTGCCCGCGCCGCCACAGACGAACTTTGCGGCTCGGATACCAGTCGCCATGGCGAATCCAGCGGCCGTAATAATGGGTGCAACGCGGAAAACGGAAGGCGGCATGCGGGACCAATTTTTCCGGCGTGGCGAATAACCGTTGAATTTCCGCCGCCAGCTCCGGCGAAACCACCTCGTCCGCATCCAAGCCCAGGATCCAGGGCTGGCCCGCCTTTTCCACGGCGGAATTTTTCTGCGCGATGTGCCCTTTCCACGGTTCGCGAAAAACCTTCGCCCCGCACCCGGCGGCGATCCGGTCCGTGCCGTCCGTCACGTCCTCATTGATGACCAGAATAATCTCGCCCGTCCACCCGGCCACGCTCTCCAGCGACCGGCGGATGCGCCCGGCCTCCGGGCCGGCAATCATGCAAACAGAAACAGGCAGTGGCTGGGGCATCATTACGACACCAGAATGTCAGAAGTTTGGTCCGGCGCGAGCACGGATTTTGCCGCCGCCACGAGGGCCTCGGAGGCGATGTCCGCCAGATAGTTTTCCCCGCCGGGCATCGTGCCAATCACCGACCGGTGCCGGCGGCCCACCGGCATCCATTCCCGGAGGCCGGGATGGTCAAAAAACCACGAAACCGAGGGGGTGTTGGTCATCACGGCCAGATGCATCGTTCCCGTGTCGCCGGACACATGGAGAAAACTGTGCTGAATCAGGGCTGTCAATTGTGTCAGGTTCAGATCCCCGGGGAACACCCGCCAGGGTTTGACCGGCAACCGGCCCAGCAGCGCGGCCATTTTGGATCGCTCGCGTTCGGTGGGCGCACAGGACAGCACCACGCGTTTGTCCGGGAACACTCCGCTAAGGTCGGTGACCAGCCGGACGAACTGTTCCGGGGGCAGTTCTTTTCGATTGGTCGTGGTAAACGGGCTTAAATGCAGATAAGTGCCGGCGTCATGGGGGGAAACTCCCGTGGATGCCAGTTGGTCGGCGGTGACGTGCGGTCGGAACTCGGGGGTGGCCGCCGGAAACCCCGCCAGCTCCAGGCACCGGCAGCGCTGTAAATAAAGCGGCTCGGTTTGAAACGGATATTGCACATGGGCGGTGAACCGCTGCTTCCAAAACCGGGGTCCGCCGTTGCCGGGCATTCGGCCCAGCCGCTCGCGCGCCCCGCTGAAAAACGCCAGCCAGCTCGACCGGTCCGAGCCGTTGAGGTTGATGAGTGCGTCGAATTTTTCCCGCCGCAGGGCGCGGATCATTTGAAAATTTTCCCGCAGGGTCGCGTGGCGCGGAAATCTCATATAGCCCCAGGTTTTGTCCACCCACGGCACGCAGTCCATGAGCGAGGTGACATGGGCGGCCACCGTCACATGCAGTTCCGCCTGCGGATACGCCTGCCGGACCACCCACAACGCCGGCAGCAAATGCACCGTGTCGCCGAGAAAACCCAGGTCCAGCACCATCACCTTGCGGGCGTCGCGCGTGCGGTCGAGGAAATGGGCGGCAATAGTCATAAGGTTCCAGCCGGAAACCCGGCCAACGAATGCCTTGAAATTAAGGCAGCCAACGGGGTTTGAAAACAAAAACCTCCGGCCGCACGCCAATTTTATCGGGTTGGATCCGGATTTTCCCACAGCACCGTTCCCATCGGCGATTCCCAGGAATCGCCGCGCCGCAGGTCGTATTCGACCCCCGAAGAACGCCACTCCAGCACCCGCCAGTTTGACTGCTGCAGGCGGGCCTGAATTTCCGGTCCGGTGAAAGTCGGGGCGTGCCATTCACAAAGGCCGAAGCGAAACCGTTTTAGAAAATTCCCGTGGTGGGCAAAGAGAAATTGTTCCGCGCCTTCGATGTCAATTTTGATGAAGTCGAACAAATCTGATTCGTGCGCGAGCTTTTCCGTGATGTCGGTCGTCAAATAATGCCGGGAGCGACCCCGGCTGCGGCCCCGGCCGAAAATGTTGGAACCCAGCGAATTCTTGTGCTGCCGGAAATGCACCGTCGTCCCCGGGGGGCCGATGACCGCCTGCTGGCACTGCCAGCCGGATTGCAGCGTGTTGTGCTCAATCGCCCCCCGCACCCGCGCCACGCAAACCTCGTTGGCGTCCGCGAGAAACACCCGGGTGTCCGGCAGGCCGTTTTTTTGCCGGAACAAATGATCCAGGAAGCCGAATGAAAAGAACCCGTTGTTGCAGCCAAGGTCAACCCACTGACGAACATCATCAAGGTGCTGGTAAAACGGATCGTAAACCCGCGTGAAAAAAACTTCCGTGGCCGAACTCCAAGCCCCGCGGTCCGGGACAAACAAATGCAGTCCGGATTGGGTGCGAAAATCCAGCCCGGCATGGGGCAGCAAGTCCTGGACAACGGATTTGAGCAAACGTTTGAGACTCATGGTTGGCGGGGGATAACCGGTTTGCGGGCAATCGTTATGTTGTCGAAGGCTTTTTCCACCGCCAGGGCGGTGGTGCAGGCGGGCATGGCGGATTGCTGGAGCAGGAGGCGGCGGTTTTCGTGCATGGTTTTTCAGGGATTCAACTGTGGCGCTTGCGGCCGGTGACGGACCTGGCATGCCGGCCCAGCCAGACGGCGAGATCCTCAAGGAATAAGCGTGCCCCCAGCCACCTTGACCGGCCGGTCATTTTCAGAAACATCTTGCGGTAGTCATCCGCCGCCCGGTAGCGCCGCCCTAATTTGGGCTTTTTGCAGATCCAGTGGACAATGGCCGGGCGCTGACTGTCCCGGGGCATTAACCGGTCCGCGAGACGGTAGGCCTTTTCTGCGGGGAAAATTTGCACCCGGTGCCCGCCCGCCCTCGGTACCCCCTCGCGCAAGGCCCGCCAGCGCAAATAATTCAGCACGCCCTGCTCGTAACACCGCCAGCAGGGCCACTGGCGCAGTTCGATCAAGTGCTCCTTGGGAAACACGCCCCGGCGCGCAAAAAAAACACCGTTGTTGGCCAGTTCCTGCTCGCGCCAGTCCAGCGCGGGATCCGTTTTCTGGAGGTACGACAACTCAAAAACATAGCGATCGATGTCTTCCGCCGTTCGCATGATGCGCGGCGCATTGAAATCGTAGCCCGCGATGAAATCATATTTGTCAAACTCGGCATAGGCCCGTACATCTCCCCAGACCAGGGTGTCGGCGTCCAGGAAGAGGAAGCGTTCGTAGGGGCTCCTCCAAAACACGAGGAGCTTCACCCAGAATCCCGTGCAGAGGTGGGCGTATTCACTGCCCGCCGCTTCCTGCGCCACCATGCGGCTCACGTTGGGCAGTCGTTCCACTTCCGCCGTGTTTACCTCCGGGCCGTCCACCAGCAGCGTGATGGGGATGTTCCCCATCGAATGCCGCACACTCGCACAACACGCTTTGGCCAGATACGCATCCTTGGCTGAAACCAGAACGATGACCCCGTCCAGCCGGTTGCTGAAATCCTGTTCCGGCGGGGGAATGGGCGGCAGACTCTCCACGCGGGGGTCAAGGAGGTTGGCGGGCGTTGGGAGAGGGTTGATTGACATGGGAAGTGCCCGGCTCACGGGCCAACCCGGCGGGTGCCGGACCGGGGTGCCCGAGCCGCCGTTTCACCAGCTTTCACCAGCTTTCCGCGACCCAAGGGGGAATTTTTCCAGTTTTGACGCGAAAACCGCCAAAGCTGGTTGGATGATGTTCATGATTTTCATTTGGTCATGCATGACTCACTCAGTTGGTTTCGACTCGTTCCTGCCGTGAAAATAAAGTTTTCCCAACCAAAGGCAAGCTTCTATATAAATCAAACCAAAGGCCGTTTCGCAGCCGTCGGTCACGCCTTTGGGCGGCATTCCGGCCGAAGGCCGTTTTGGAGTGCGGCGACAGGTCGCCGCTTTTGAACGAGACGACGCGTCGTCGAGTTCAAAAACCCCTGCCTGTCCGGCCTCCCCCAACAAATTCGGCATTCACGGCCCCCAAATCGGCACGAGCGCGGACTTCAGGCCGCGTCACCGTCGGAAGCACGGCTGGCTCACGCCCCACACCGCCCCCGCTGGCGTTCCGACGGCTAATCCGTTGGCGCGACCTGTTTGTCGCACCGCACCCCTCAAAACCCAAAAGCCCCGGCGGGGCGGCATCTTCGGGGGGGGCATTCTTCAGTCGTTGTAACTATGTGCCCATCAATGAGTTGCACTTCATTGACAAAGGCGCGCGAACGTGCGATGTGAATCCTGTTGGGAGGAATGAGGGGTGTGGTTTGGCCCGGAAGGGTCAGAGACAAAAGCACGGGAAATCACCGAAAGAAACAAATAAGAACAATTAAAAAAAGTCTCAGCGAAGCCTCCCCGTTTCCCGCGCCCCGAACCGGGTTCCACCCTGCTGGATGATTTTGCGGCTTGGAGTTTGAAGCTTCCTTGATTTTTGCTGATTGGTTTTTGAATTTTCCGCCAGCGCGCCACGCCTGCACAAGCTGCGTGTCAGGAGCAGCCCGTCCGTTCTCACCACCAACTTCGGGAAGCCCGCCCCCAAACGAATCCCTCAACCAGGGCTTGCACCCTTCGTTCCGATGAACTAGAACACTGGCAGGCAACACGCATATGGCTGACTATACCATCATCGGCGGCGACAAAAAAGAATACGGCCCCGTCACCTCGGAGGAAGTGCGCCAATGGCTGGCCGAAGGCCGCCTCGACAGCCAATCCCTCGTGCGCTCGGAAAACGACACCGAATGGCGCCCGCTTTCCACCTTTCCAGAATTCGCGGCCGCCCTCCCGCCCCGGTCGCCGACTCCGCCCGCCCTTCATCCCGGGCCCGGGCCATTGCCGGAAGTCTCCTTGGAAGCGGTCCGCGTTCCCGCCATCTGCCTGATCGTTGCCGCCGCCCTGAATGCGTTCGTGGCCTTGTGGAGCACCGTCAAAGCACTGTTCTTTCCGGAAGACGCCGATAAAATCCTGGCGCAAATGCCGGCCATTGATGATCCCCAGGCCAAACAACTGGTCACCTCCATGGTGCATTGGATGACCGGTCCCTCGGCGGTGGCGTTTAACGGCTTGGCGCTCATCCTCTCCCTCGTCGTTTTGGCGGGATCCATCCGGATGCTCGCGTTGCGCAGTTACGAATTCGCCTTTCTCGCGGCCATTCTGGCCATGCTGCCCTGTGTTACCCCGTGCTGTCTCCTCGGCCTGCCGTTCGGCATCTGGGCCGTGATCGTGCTGCGGAAGCCGGGCGTCAAAGACCACTTCAACTAGTTCCGCCATGGCCGCCCTGTCCCTCAACCCGCAGACCCCCTTGACGGTGGTCCGGGCGTGGACTTGTCTCGGAATCAATTTGCTGGCCACCCCGGGACTCGGTTCGGTCATGGGCGGACGCCGGCTCGCCGGCAAGGCCCAATTGTACTTCTCCGTCACAGGCTTCTTCCTGGTTGTGATTTGGATGTTCAAATTCTTCATTGGCATCACGATGTCGCAAATCAACGAGACGCCCTCGGTCCCGGTCCCCGCCGGGTGGTGGCAACTCGGGGTGTTGCTCTTCGGCATCGGCTGGGGTTGGTCCCTCCTCACCAGCGTCAGCCTGGTGTTGGAGGCCAAAAACAAAACGTGCGAAACCCTCCCGCAGGTGCCGCCGAAACGGGACGACCGGTCCGCCACCCTCCCACCAAAACTCGCCGCCGCGCCAAAACCAACGCCACCCAGGCTGGGAGGAAATGCTCCCGCCGATCCAAAAATTGAAGCCGCCCTCGCCACGGTCCCGGCCTGGAAAAAAACCGGGGCCACCATCGCCCGAACCTTTCAATTTCAGGATTTCCCCGCCGCCATCGCCTTCGTTGATCAGGTCGCCGAACTGGCCGAGGCCGCCGGGCATCACCCGGACATTGACATCCGCTGGAACAAAGTCACCCTCGCCCTCACCACCCACGACGCCGGCGGCCTGACCGAAAAAGATTTCTCCCTCGCCCGCCAGTGCGACCGCCTTTGAACTCGGGTTTGCCGGTGTGGCTCATCAGATTTTATCAAGGACTGCGCGCTTGAACCAAGCTGGAATCCAGTCGGATTTCAATTCCAACTTGCGGCCTTCGGTGATTTCCGCCAGCCAGGTATGCTTGCTGTCCTGCGTGTATCCAGAGTTGTCAAAAACGAATGCCCGGTTTGAATGCTGGATGGCTTCCATCAATAATTCCAACGAACGGTGGTAACGCGTTTCGATCCGGTCTTCCGGCACATTGTGGCCGCCCAGTTTCACGCGGCTTTTCACCCGGGAAATATTGATGGCAGGATCGTCAGTGGCGACGAAATACAGATAAGTCCGGTAGCCGGCGGCTTGCGCCTGAGTCAGCAACTCCACTTTGCTGGGATGCGACATCACTGTTTCCAGCGTGAATGAGATCTTCCGTTCCATCAGCTTTTGCCGGAGAAAGTCGCTGGCTGCGGAGGCAAGATACGAATTTACTGCCACCGTTCCAAATTCCAGACGGTTATCGGAAAAAGTCAGTTGTTTGGTTCTCTCACCGAGTCCGGCGTCGTTGAGAAATTTGGAGTTTCTGAAAAATGTCAGCGCCGCGTCAGCGGTCGTTGTCACGCCATGGGGCGTGAAATCCAGCAAAGATTGCTGCCGGATTTCCTGCTCCAACTCATCTGCATTCAGATAGACCCCGATCAAGGCTGGCGGCAGATGGGATTTCAGCGTGCTTTTGCCCGAACCATTCGGCCCCGCGAACATTCTCAGCCGTGGCGTCACTCCGCTCACCGGAGGGTGAAGATTTTCCCAGAGACAAACTGGGTGGGTGGTTCGATTTGCTTCACCACCACCTTGCGGCCATCGGGAAACAATTCGTAGATGACGCCATCTTGTGATTGCAGCACGCTCTGACCCGACGCAAGCACGCGTTCACGCGCCGCCGCGAAGGCCGCGCCGGAGACGGCGGGGAACTGGCTTTCGAGTTGTTGAATGTCTTGGTCTGACATGGCGCATCTTGCTGTCATTAAGGATAAAGCCTCCGGTCCCTCATGGCAAACGCGTTTTTCCGGTCCGTAATAATGAATCTAACAACCCCGGTCACCTTTTAGAACACCACCGGCACCCCTTCCTCCAGGATTTTCACCTGTCGGGTCAGGTGCTGTTCCACCGCAATTTGCCGCAGCCAGCGCGGCGGCTCGTCCAATTCTTCGAATGACAATTTAAACGTCCCGTAATGCATCGGCACCAGCCATTTCGCCCCCAATTCCTTGAATGCCTTCACCGCTTCATCCGGCCCCATGTGGACCCGCCGGAACGAGGCCGGATGATAGGCTCCTATCGGCAGCAGGGCGATTTCCGGCGCCAGCCGTTTCCCAATCTCCTTGAACCCCTCGAAATAAGCGCTGTCCCCCGCGTGATAAATCTTCCGGCCCTGATGCTCCAGCACAAACCCCCCGTAACCCCGGTGCTGGTCATGCAGCGTGCGCGCCCCCCAGTGCTTGCTCGGCGTGAACGTCACCTTCCATTTGCCCTGCGAAAAACTCTCCCAGTAATCCAGCTCGATCACCCGCGAAAAACCCAGATTGTGCGCCAGGTCGCCCACGCCGCGCGGCATGATCCCGATTTTCGGATACGGCAGCCGCCGCAGCGTCGGCCGGTCGAAATGATCAAAGTGCGCGTGCGTCAGCAGCACCACGTCAATCGGCGGCAGATCCTTGATTTTCAAGCCCGCCCGCTTGATGCGCTTGAGCAGGAACAGCCAGTTCGAAAAATTCGGGTCAATCAGCACGTTCAAATCGGAGAACTGAATCAAAAAAGACGCATGCCCGATCCAGGTGATCGCCACCTCGCCCGGTTTCAGCTTGGGAAAAACCGGATGATGCGTTTCGCCCGTGCGGGGCGTGAGCAGCGCTTTTAACACCAGTTCCCGGAAGAACTTCGCCGGGGCGAAATGTTTGGCCGGTGTCAAATCCTTGAAGGAATGCGGTAATCTCCGTTTCGGCACGGCCTTGGTCGGCTTGTTCATGAAATCAGTGTACCCCATCCCCGCGGCCGCCGCCTTGAATAAAACCAAAATTGCTGCGTCCAATCCCGGTCGGAGGAACTGTGGGTGCCCGGCGGACGCCTTCGTCCGCCGGGTTTTTTGTTTTTAAACCCCCCGGAATCCGGTATTAAAATCCCATGAATAAACAGAACAGTCGGTTTGACACCCATTTGCGCCGCACCCCAAAACTGGGCAAAGGCGTTTATCTGGCCCGCACCGCCGTCGTCCTCGGCGATGTCACTCTCGGCGCCCACTCCAGCGTCTGGTACAACGCCGTGCTGCGCGGCGACATCAACCGCATCATCGTCGGCCACCATTCCAACGTCCAGGACAACGCCGTCCTTCATCTGGCCGATGATTTCCCCTGCCTTCTCGGCAACTGGGTCACCGTCGGCCACGGGGCCATCGTTCACGCCTGCCGGATCGGTGATGAAACCCTCGTGGGCATGGGGGCCGTCGTCCTCGATGGCGTGGTCGTGGGCCGCCAATGCCTCATTGGCGCCCGGGCGCTGATCACCCAGGGCATGAAAATCCCCGCCGGCTCCCTTGTGCTCGGCGCGCCCGCCAAAGTCGTGCGCAAACTCTCCCCCGATGAGCGGGCCAGCCTCAAAACCTGGGCCGAAAAATACGTCGCCAACGCCGCCTACTGCCTGAAGCACCAAATCCATCCCGGCACCCCGCTCGCCGGTGCGTGAACTGCCTGTCAGGGGCAGAGTCCTCTGCCGCTGCGTGCCAACCCTCGGCTACTGGAAGCGCTGTGTTCCGGTGAGTCTCCCGAACCGTTCCCCTTCTCCTGGGGGAGAAGGCCGGGATGAGGGCGCGTTGCCCAAGTCCCGGAGCGCGGGTCTGTGACCCGCAGCGCGTTGA
>CAZUBG010000126.1:0-16146 GCA_964618545.1 uncultured Bifidobacteriaceae bacterium
TTGAGGGCCAGGCCAGCGTGTTCGCGCCGCATCTGGGCGGACCGTGCTACCGCTGCCTGTATCCCGAACCGCCGCCCCCGGGCATGGTGCCCAGTTGTGCGGAGGGCGGCGTGCTCGGCGTGCTGCCGGGCATCATCGGCTGCATCCAGACCACGGAAATCCTCAAGCTGGCGCTGGGCAAGGGCACCTCGCTGGTGGGCCGGCTGCTGCTGTTCAACGCGCTGGACATGAAGTTCCGCGAGCTGAAGCTGCGCCGCGACCCCGAATGCCCCGTCTGCGGCGAACACCCGACGATCACCGAATTAATTGATTACGAGATGTTCTGCGGCATCGTGCCCGAACCGGAACCGACGGCGAACCCGGACGAAGTCACGGTGCAGGACATGAAAAAGGCGCTGGACAATCCGGCCCTGGGCATCCGCGTCGTGGATGTGCGTGAACCGGACGAATACGAAATTGCCAGGGTGGCTGGCGTGCCGCTGCTGCCGCTGAGCCAGTTGACCGAACGGTTCACGGAACTGGACCCCAACCAACAGTATTACCTGCACTGCAAGGCCGGGGTGCGGTCGCTCAAGGCACTGAATTTTTTGCGGCAGCAGGGTTTCAAATACGTCAAGAGCGTCAAGGGCGGCATCAGCGCCTGGTCGGAAGAAATAGACCGGAACGTGCCGAGGTATTGACAACGGCTTTCAGGCTGAAATATGGCCACCCAGCAAACAATAACGAGATCGCTCAACCGGATTATTTTTTCGGGGAAGCTTAATGCTGAGGCGATACCCGCGTTGCTCCAAAATTTACGAATGGCAAAAAATGTGGGCTTTGGAGATTTCATCTTGGATTTTTCAGCCTGTAATCGTGCATATACGAATGGAATGGTTCCCTTGGCCGCTCTGGTTGATGATTTGCGGCTGAAAGGTGACGATTTCGACCTGATTTCCCCGGCCGACCCGATTCTGGCCAAACTTTTTGAGAACACTGGTTTGGCGAATTTTATAGCGCCACAGAAATTCACACCTTCCACCTTTCAAGGATCCAGACATGTACGAATTCAACGATTTCGCAGCCATGAAGATCAGTTTCCTTTGGTTCGTTCTTTCATGGAAATCATTCTCAAAACAACCGAGTTAAGCCGCGATGTCTTTCAAGGTTTAGAATGGTCGTTAAACGAGGTGATGGATAATATTCCGAACCACGCAAAATCCCTTGTGGGCGGCTTCGCATCCCTTACCAGCTTGGCTGACTCCGTCAGTTTCACCGTCGCTGATTGTGGGGTCGGGATTCTGGCTTCGCTGAGGGAAGGTTATCCCAATCTGGCCAATGACACTGAAGCTTTGGGGGCGGCGATAAAAGGCGGGGTCACAAGAAACAAACAGTTTGGCCAGGGAAATGGCCTTGCTGGCACATTGAACATAGCTACTGGTTCTGGCGGCAGCTTCAGCATTTCTTCTGGTCGCGGACGGCTTAACGTGTTTTGGGACCCTACGACCGCACAACCTGTTTCGAAAAAGTCGGTTTGTTTACCCCAGGAAAGTTACACAGGAACCATTGTTGATGTTCAGGTCAAAAAAAGTCCGTCTTTCAAAATGTCGGATGCGTTGGGATTCACTGGGATTAATTGTGGCCAGTTCGATTATATTGAGGCAAAATATGAAACTGAAAGCGGAAAAGAATTTATGATTAAACTCGCAACAGAGACAACCGGCTTTGGCAGTCGCGGAGCCGGACTGCAAATACGAAACAAGTGTCTTAATCTTTTGACCGCTAACCAAACCCACCCGCTGGTTTTGGATTGGTCTGGTGTGCCAGTAATTTCGAGCAGTTTTGCAGACGAAGCGATTGGAAAGTTGTTTGTCGAATTGGGTCCGCTCAATTTTTCTTCTCGGGTCAGGAATATCGGACTTGAACCGCTGGTGAGTGGATTGATTAATAAGGCTATTCTGCAACGGGCAAGTGAAGTCTCCCACCATTTTACTGCTGGAAATAATTCCTTGGAAAGCATGAAGGATGCTGGTGAAAATCAATCGCCGGAATAATGTTTGATAAACTGATGACCAACGATTTTCAAAAACGCATTCAAATGATCCGGGTCTGCCTGCCAAATCGGGGCATTCTGCCAGGTTGCATCAGGCCGGGTTGCAGGTGATATTCATGCCATGGGCGTAACCCGAGCAAACATCAAGTTGGAGAATCCCAAGCGCGCCGGTCTCAAGGCGCTGGAGATCAGCACGCTGGTGGACAGCGGCGCGTTGTTTCTGTGCCTGCCGGAAGAAGTGTGCCTGCAACTCCAACTGGAAGAATCCTCCCAAAAGGAAGTGACGACGGCAGATGGCCGGCGACGCCTCTGTCCTTATGTCGGTCCGGTGCGCGTGCAGTTTGAAAACCGGCAATGTTATGTCGGGGCCGTGGTGCAGGGCGATGAAGTGTTGCTCGGTGCCGTGCCGATGGAAGACATGGATTTGGTGGTGATTCCGTCCGTGCGCAAACTCGTCCCGAACCCGCTGCATCCCAATTTTGCCGCCGGCCCGGTGAAAACCTGCCGGACGACCCCGCTGAACGCACATAAACCCGCTTGCCACAACACATGAACGAAGACCTGCAAAAACGCATTCAAGCCGCGCTGGCCAACCCGCAAAACATGGGGGAACTCGCCGGGGCGGATGCCATTGGAACCGTGGGCAACGCCGATTGCGGCGAGATGCTGCGGATGTGGGTCAAGTTCAAGGAGGAAAACGGCAAACGGGTGATTGACCGCGCCACCTTCCAATCCTTCGGCTGTGAAACGGCGATTGCCGTCGCCAGTCTGGCCACGGAATTGATCCGGGGCAAAACCGCCGCCGAGGCCCTCGCCCTCCGAAGCGAGGAATTGGCCGGGGAACTGGGACCGTTGCCGCCGATGAAAATTCATTGTGCCCAACTGGTGGAAGGCGCCCTGCGCTCCGCGCTGGCCCCGGGCCAGACGGACGTCCAGCCGGCCACCCCGGTGGCGGGCACGCTGCTCGATAGTTTTACCCCGCCGAAAGACGGCGTGAAACTGACGTTTTTGGATTAGGAACCGGTTCGGGCGCTGCTGCGCACTGCCCTTTGGAGCGCCGGCTTGCAGCCGGCTTTGTACATGCGGTGATTCAACGCGGTTGGTCGCTGGCCAGGCGTCGGAAGTCATAAGCCGGACACCGACCGGCGCTCCGGTTGGTATGCCAGCGGGGGCTGTGCGCGGGCGCGTCCGACCGATTAAGAAGCATACGTTGCAACTTGCCAGTCAAGGATGGGTCCTTTAGCCTGACCATGTTATGTTTCAAGCCTTGCTGTTGATGTTTGAAGGCGGTCCCGCCTGGGATCGCATTGTACTGAAAGAGCAGGGGTTCGTCCGGGTGTTGCTACAGCACCTGCTGCCCATGATGGTCATCACCACCGTGCTGGAGGGATGGGGCCTGAACCGTTGGGGCAAATGGCAGCCGGGCTATCAATTTTACAAGCCATTCTCCACCAATGAAGTCCTTGGCTACGAGGCGGCGCAATTCACCTTGAATCTGCTGCTGATTCTGGTTTGCGCGCGGCTGGTCCAGATGCTGGGACGCACGTTTCATGGGCGGATCACCTACACGTACACCCGGTCCTTCACCTCGTTGGTGTATGGCCTGAGCCCGATGTTTTTGCTGCGTCTGTTGGATCCCTTCGCGGGCATGAGCCCTTATGTCACCTGGTCCATCGGCATCCTGCTGTCCATTTGGACTCTGTATGACGGACTGCCGCGTCTGCTCGCCCCGGACCCGACCCACGCCCTGGGACTGTATGTGTCCTGTTCCTTCGTGTTGTTCATGGCCACCGGGCTCGTCCGGGCGGTGACAGCCATGTATTTGCAGGGCAACGCCGGTCTCTCCCATTCTTACCTCGGAGGCCACCTTCTGAAAATGATCGGGCCGTAAGCCGGCGTGGGGATGGTTTCGCACCGCTGTGCCGCCGGTCAGTTCAACCTCATCCTCACGAAATGTCAGCGCAGCACCCGGAAGATGTCCCTGATTTCCGGGAGGGTGTTGGCAAAGAACAAGAGGCTCGCGGCGAAGTAGGCAAACGTGGACACCACCGCCAGGGCGTGGATCCAGCGGTTTTCGAGGTAGGCCTGGAACCCTTCTCGTCCCAGCCAGCGTTTGAGGCCGAGGGTGTAATAATGGTTGGCCACCACGCCCAGCGCCTGCAGCAGGCCGAAGATGACAAAGTTCCAGCCCACCCCGTGCCAGATCCCGATCAGCACGAAAACCACGAAGATGGCCAGCGCCACCGCATGGTTGATTCTCGCCGGCCCCAGGACCCGCACCAGGAACTTGGCGAGCGGGGCGAACACGATGTCCCGCATCCATTGCGACAGCGTGATGTGCCAGCGATTCCAGAATTCCCTGAGATTGCGCGCCGCAAAGGGGCGGTCGAAATTTTCCGGCACGGGAATCCCGATCAACGCCGCCCCGCCAATGGCCATGTCACAAAAGCCGGAAAAATTGCAATACAGATAGAGATAATAAAACACCATGGCAATGGGCAGATCCCGCCATGGGTGATAATAATCGTTTAGCAGCAAACTTGAGTAGGTCAGTTGGTTGCATATCTCACTCAAAAACTGGTATTTGACCAGCCCGACCAAAATCCGCAACACCGCCCGGCCCGCCGGGACCTCCCAGGGCACGGCTTCAAAACCGCGCCGAAAGTTGGCATAAGTGTTGATGGGACCGACGGACATGGTGGGCAAAAAGAAGGCGAAGTTGAGGTATTGCCAAAGCCCCGGCCTTGGTACGGAGCCGTTCAGCACCTCCAACGCCAGCCGACTGCAGCGGAAGGCCAGATAAGAAATGCCGATCACGGGGGCCGACGGGACGGGCAAATGACCCCCACTGAGATAATCCAATCCCGTGAAGATCCGGTCCGGCACATAGCGAAAGGCGATAAAAACCGCCAGGGGCGCGCAAAAGGCCGGCCAGCGCGGCCGGCCCGGGTGATCAGAGCATAACCCGAGCACGATATATTGCAGGACCACAAACAGGACATAAAAGAGAAACAGCCTTAAATTGGAAACCAAACCCAGGTCGGCAACAAAATAAATGATCCCGGCCAGGTTCAACAGCGCCATGACCAATTCACGCAATTCGCCGCCCAATGAGCGCATCACCACCCGGCCGGCCAGAATATAGAGCCCCAAGCCAGCCGCCAAAAACAGGGATGTGTGATGCAATTCCACTAAAACCCCTGATAGACGACATTGTTGTCCGGAAAGTGTTGCGCGCAAATGCCCCCCAGCAGTAGCGCCGCCAGTGCCAGCACGATGACCAGCAGGTAAACCAGCTTTTCAGTGAACGACATGGCTTTCATAATATTGCACCAGAGGCGGGGTGATCAAACGGGTGAAATAGACCTGCCCGTTTTCGTTAAAGTGATTGGCATTCCAATACAACAGCTCCACTTCCGACTCCGACAGCCCGGCGAACAACTGCGCTTCCGGAATGCCCATCAAACACACCTCCGCCTGCATCAAGGCGGGCCAATTGTGGGCTTCCACCACCACGCGCGCTGTTCGGTCGGCAAACACCGGCTTATGCAGGGCCACCAGCCGACAGCCTTGCTGTTGGGCCAGCAAGCCCAATTGTCTGGCAAAAAACGCCTGCCCGAGGGGTGGCGGCCAATTGGAACACACCCAGTTGGCGGCCGGGGTGCGGGGAAAAACGAGCACCTCTGCCGGAGTGGCCCCGGTTTGTGGAACATACGGGGTGAAATTGGTGTTCAGCTCCCGCCAGGCAAAGCCGAGGTGTGCGTTCATACAGCCCAGTTGCTCCGCAGGATTGGCGGACCGCCACCGTTCATACGTCGCCGGATTGGCCGGAGGCGACGATTCCGCCCCAGGAACACGGGGCCAATTCGGCTCGGACAGATCCAGGAGATTGCGGGGCATCCAGACCACGTCCCCATAATAATAATTGGCCAGCAGGTTGATTTCATCGGGTTTGGGGGCGGTAATCTCGTCAAAAAAAACCAGGGTTTTGACATGCCGATGCGCCAGCAAAGCCCGGGTCGTATAAAACAGGGTGTCCATCCCCCCGCCCATCCAGGCAACGGTCCGGACCACCGTTTTACGCCCGAGCTGCTCATCCAACTTTTGCTGAACATACGGCGTGTCAATGCCATAAATCATCTGCGACGACCCGACCAAGGCGATGTCAATGTCATTGGTTTCGTCAAAAACAAACTGTTGCAGCCACGGAAAATTCCCCCATTGAATCCCTTCCGAGTAGTAGGTCTGCTGTTGGTGCGGCAACAACCTCATCCCGGACAGGCCCGGCGCGGCCAGTAAAAGCAGCAGCAACAAAGCAAAGGTGGCGGCTTGTTTGGTGGAGGCAAAAACCGGGCGCATATCCCAATGATCATCGGCGGGATGCCCCCCGACTTTAATTCAAATTCGTTTCCGGCCTAGCAGGCTGTCGGACTTAAGGGTTTTTGCCCCAAAAACGGTCGTTTTAGACCATCAAAACACCTTCGCGGAAAATCAAAGTCGCTCATATGTCATTTGTGAGCGTCGTATTTTCTAAGTCCGACAGGCTGCTAGTGGGCTTAATAGAGGGTGTGTGACTGAAAAGCAACCAGGGCTGGGGGCGAGACCGCATGGCAGCTTGGATTGCTGGGAATTTTCAGGGAGACTGACGGGTTGATCCCCTGCCTGAGCCCTGAAAGGGCGCAATCGGAGAGCCCAGGGCAAAGCGAGTCGGCGAGCGACGCCCTGGGTAAGGGTCCGTCAAGCAATAAACTTTACCAGCTGACGCCGGAATTTTGACGGCTGGCCCGGCGCGAGCGAGGAGCATAGCCAAAGGGTTCTGTGACGAGCGAGCAACGCTGCCACCCGTCAAAAGAATCAATTAGGTTGTGGCATTTGCAGTTCCACACCTCTTGCGGCCTTGCGGGCTGCCCGTCAAAATACCCATTGACGGTGGCGTTTTTCGGGATTATCAAGTCATCATGAATGTAGGTGTTCTATTTGAGCGGGTTCAGGAGGCCGGATTTCCGGACGGCTACTATTACGCTCATATTCCAACCCTGGGGTTGACCACCCATGGGTTGGGCATTGATGGGGCACGGGCGGCTGCCTTGGATTTGGCCCGCCTCTGGCTGGCGGAGAAAAATGCCAATGGGGAATCCTGTCCGGCCGCCGCGGAAATACTGTTCTCAACCCTCGAATTGCCAGACAATGCCCTGCAAAAAGCGTGAAGTTTTGGCCAGGTTGCAGCGCGCGGGTTTCAGGGTCAAACGTCAGTCCGGTTCCCATGTGATTTTGCGGCACACGGATGGCCGTCAAACGTATGTCGCCATGCATCCGGGCGATCTTCCCATGGGTGCATTTCGCACCATTCTGAAACAAGCCGGTCCGGCCGAAGAAGAATTTCGCAATTTGTGATGTCATCAGAAAATTTACGCATTGAAAACGCCTCACTCCGCATTGGCTCGGTTCATTACTTGAACGCCGCCCCGCTGACGTTTGGCATTGAAAACCGCATTCATTTCACCACCCCCGCCCGGCTCGCCGTCCTGCTCCGTCGCGATGAACTCGACGCCGCCCTGGTCAGTGTCACGGAAGTGTTGCTCAACGACCGGTACGATATTCTCGATGGCGTGGCCATCGCCGCCTTGGGGGAAGTTTACAGCGTGCTCCTGGCGCACACGAAACCCCTCGCCCGGGTCCGGGAGGTGTTTTGCGACACCGCCTCCCTCACCAGCGTGAACCTGCTGAAAGTCCTGCTGGCCGAACGCGGCTTGAAACCCGTGTTCCGCCCCTTGGAAAGCTATGCGGCGGCGGCCGAAAAGGACTTTGTGCTGCTGATTGGCGACCGCGCCATTGATTTTCAACGCACCGCCCACCCCCATCAGATTTTTGACCTCGGCGCCGAATGGCTGGCGCTCACCCAACTGCCCTTCGTCTTTGCGGTCTGGGCGTTGCGGCGTGGATTGGATCAATCGCAACTGTGCCGGACCCTGATCGAGGCCAAATCCAACGGTCTCCGCCACCTCGACCTCATCATCCGCGACCGGCCGGAATACGATCCGGCGTTTCGCCGCCTCTATTTTGAGCGGCACATCCGTTATCACTTGGACATTGCCGAAAAGCGCTCGCTCGCCCGGTTTGGCGAACTGCTCTGCAAGCACGGCCTCGGCCCGGTGTTCGAGACCAAATTTGTTTAATTCCCGCTGCCTGGGAACTACCGTTAATGCGGAAGGGCGGACCGGCCGGCATTCTTGGGAGTACGGCGGCAGGACGCCGCTTTTGGACGAGGCGGTTTTTTCGTACCGCAGACTTCCAAGTCTCCCGTATCGCGGGTTTCCTGACCCGCAGACGGTACCCGCAACTGGCGCGTCCGGCACCCGGACGATCCGCCGATTGGGCCTGTCAGTCCCCGGTGACAATCGGGCAGCCTGTCCCACTTTGCGAAAACACCCCGTTTCAGGGGACCTGGCCTGCAGGTTGGCGACACCCGGCTTGTAGGCCCGGTGCCCTCACCGGGCGTTGCGAGCGCGTTAGCGCGAGCATGCAGGTTGCCGTCTTGCCGCCTCATCGGTATTTACGCCTCCTCAATCCCCGCTCTCCAGCTTCGCCAACACCTCCGGGTCGCGCACATCCACCCAGCGCCCCTGAATCTCCAGTCCCGCCAGCTTTTGGCCGGCCGCCACCAAGGCGCTGATGGCGTCCGTCAGTTCATATTCGCCGCGCCGGGATTTTTGCAGGCGGGCCGTGAAATCGAAGAGCGCCGGCTGAAAAATATAAATGCCCGCGTTGTACCAGCCCGGCTGGCCCGGCTTCAGCCAGCCCTCGCGCCGCAATTGTTCCACCTGCGCCGGGGACGGCTTTTCCACGAGCCGGTTCAGACAGAACTGCCCGTCAAAAAAGTTCAGACCGCCCTTGGTCACATCCTCGCCGGGAGTCACGGTGATCACGCCCGCAAAATTGCCGGAGCCAAACCGGGTCACCATTTGGGCATACGTTTCCGGATGCACCAAAATATCCCCGTAAGTCAGCAGAAAGGGCGAATCGCCAATGAAGGACTTCGCCAGTTCCGGGGCCTTGCCCGTGCCGTCCTGCACCAATTGACGGCCAAATTCGATGCGCGCGCCCCATTTCCCGCCATCGCCGAAATGCTGTTCAATCACCTCCGCGTGCCAGCCGGTGACGATGAAAATGTCCCGGATGCCCGCCAGGATCAGCCCTTCGACGATGTGTTCCAAAATGGGCTTGCCCTGCACCCGCAGCATGGGTTTGGGCAGTTCCTGGGTGAGCTCCCTCATGCGGGTGCCCTTGCCGGCGGCGAGAATGATTGCTTTCACAGAATGCGATGGACCGTGTCTTTTGCTTTGCGTGGTTGATGTTTGCCAGGTCGGAACCATGGCCAAATATGTAATTACCTGATGAGGCGGTCATTCGCAACCCAACGGTGTCAAAAAGCGCTTTTGTCACCCGTGATCTCCGTAACCGCCGGCGCGAGGAGTCTCTGAATCGGTTTTTGAACCGAGCATCCCCTGCCCAAGCCCTGTAAGGGCGGACTATATCAGCCCAGGGCACAGCGAGTCCGCGAGCGACGCCCTGGGTAAAATCACCCAAAAACCCACCAGCCCTGTAAGGGCGGCCCGCATGGGCTGCGGCCCGGACGTCTCGTTCGCCGGGCCGCTCAGTTCCTACGCGCAAACCGGCGGCGACACGGAGAAAACCGGGCCCGCCACGGCATGAATCCCCATGATTTCTCTGCGACCTCCGTGGTGGTGAAATTCCAGCGCTTTGCTTTCTTCTTTCAGATTCCATCCGCGTTGCTCTGCGTCCATCGGCGGTTCAAAAACTCCCCGCCTTTCCCTTCCCTGCCGCCTCAAATCCCCCGCCATTCTTCGTTGCCTTCGTTTGCCCCCGTGAAAATACCGATGAGGGTGCCGCGCCGACAGGACGGCGGCCCCCAACCAACCTGCACCCCGGGTCCCCTGACCCGGCGTCGGCCACGCAGAAACGGCCGCGTATTTTCATCCTTGGTCGGGAACGCAGTTCAGGAAAACTCCTGTTGGGGAATCCCGACTTCCCCGGTCGCGTTTCTCAGTAACGAAATATGCTCAAAATTAAGATTGCTTCTTGACACAACTTAACCCATTCAGCCCCAATGCTTTGGCAATCATGTCAAGCAGAATCCTCACCCCATCGCGTTACTGGGTAACGAAACTTCCCCGGAATAATTAATTTTTTCAACCAATTCGGTTCGCCGTTTTCTTGACAAATGTGCAGGAAAGTGCGGCCTTGCTCCCGGTCGGAGGTGTGAGTTGAGGGTTTTGGCCCGAAAGGGTCCAGAACGGAAAAACACGATCAGAAACGATTAGGATCAGTTAAAAAATGTCCGCCCCAAATCCCCGGTCTCCCCGCCCCGCAATGATTCCCCGCCCAACCCGGAAGTCGGTGCTTGAAGTTGCGCGTGGATTTGATACCCAAGGGGGAAGCAACTATGAAACGAGCATTGATCACGGGCATCACGGGACAGGACGGCTCCTATTTGACCGAACTGCTGCTGGCCAAGGGCTATGTCGTCCATGGCATCGTGCGGCGTTCCAGCTCGATGGCGCGGACCCGGTTGGAGCACATTTACGGGGCGCGGCATTTTGAGCGCGAAAAGCTCTACCTCGAATACGGCGACATGACGGACGGTTCCTCGTTGCGCACCATCATCACCCGCGTCGCGCCGGACGAAGTGTATAATCTGGCCGCGCAATCCCATGTGCGGGTCTCCTTTGACACGCCGGAATACTCGGTGGATGTGGCGGATGTCGGCGCGCTGCGGTTGCTCGAGGCGTTGCGGGACTACCAGAAGCAGACGGGCAAAACCGCGCGTTATTACCAGGCCTCTTCGTCCGAGATGTTCGGTTCCACGCCCCCGCCGCAGAATGAGACGACCCCGTTTCATCCGCGCAGCCCCTATGCCATCGCCAAGGTGGCGGGCTACTGGCACACGGTCAATTACCGGGAGGCGTACGGACTCCACAGCAGCAACGGCATTCTGTTCAACCACGAAAGCGAGCGGCGCGGGGAAAACTTCGTCACCCGCAAGATCACCATGGCCGCGGGCCGGATCAAGGTCGGGCTGCAAAAGGAGCTTTATCTGGGCAACCTGGACGCCAAGCGCGACTGGGGTTATGCAAAGGATTATGTCGAGGCCATGTGGCTGATGCTGCAACAGGACCAGCCGGATGACTATGTGGTGGCCACGGGCGAAGCGCACAGCGTGCGCGAGTTTTTGGAGGCGACCTTCGGCCTGCTCGGCCTCGACTGGCAGGATTATGTGAAGACCGATGCCTTTTACATGCGCCCCAGCGAAGTGGATTATCTGAAGGGGGATGCCACCAAGGCGCGTGAAAAACTGGGCTGGACGCCCAGGGTTTCCTTTACGGAATTGGTCAAAATCATGACCGAACACGACCTGGACCTCGCCGAGCGAGAATTGCACTCCCGGCAGTTTCACAAGGCCCGGGCCTGATGAACTAAACCTTCCGCAAATAGCCCGGCGGAATGGGCTGTCCGTCCATCTGTTCCTGGGCCAGGTCAAACACGCGCCCGGGGTCATACATGCGCAGCAGCGTGTCACGCAGGTTCAGGCAGTTCTGGCGCAGTTTGGGCTGCACCTCGAAAGCTTCCTTGAGTTTTTCCTTCAACTGGGCGGGCGTGATGGTCAGTCCGTCAATGGGGAACACACATTGGTCCAGCCACGGAAACTCATAAGGCAGGGTCGCGCCAATCATCGGCGTGCCGAAGCAGGCGTATTCGATGTATTTGGGCACGGAGGCCTGGTGAATGCCGCCCGTGCTGACCGCAAACCGGCTGCGGCGCAGGGAACTGCAATAGGTTTCCCACGGCAGCCGCTCGCGGAACCGGCGGCGGTCGAAAATCTTGCACGTCGGGCCTTCAAGCTGGGTGATCAAATCGAACAGCCGCTTCCGGTCGGAATAAAGGTTTACGAAGTTGTATTTGGCCGCCGCATACGGGTCGCGGATGATCCAGAAGCCGCAGGAGGCCCCGGTGTTGCAGAAATCGTACTCGGGTTTTTCCTCCTTGAACGGCAAATCCTCGGCGCTGACGGGAATGGGGAAATAGATCAGCCGCTCCGGGCGCACCACATCAGTCTTCCGCCATTTCCGGTCGCGCCGGTCAAGAAACGGCTGCGCCAGCAGGGCGGCCGGCCGCAGGGCCGCGCAGGCGAATTCATACGGCACCAGCCGCTCCGGCCAGGCAAACAGCGGCGGTTTCCAGTCATTGCAAAACCGCGCGCCCAGGGTGCGCGCCGCGATGCCCCCGTAGAGGTTAAAGAGGACGTATTCCGCATTTTGGGTGAACCAGAACGGGCTGTTCCACCAATCCACCAGCAGGATGGAAAAGTTTCTCCGGTCTTTCATCAGGCTGAACAGCGGTTTTAATTCATTGGCGCGCAACCCGTGCAGCATCACATGCCGGTCGGTTTTCCGGAGCGTTTCCTTGAAAGTCCTCCAGCCGGCGGCATCGGACAGGGCGGGCAGGACCAGCCGCTGGATGCCCCGGGTTCTCAGGACGTTGGCCGTGGGACGAAACAAAGGCTGGCAGGTGAGTTCCCCCTGTACCCAGAGACAATCGGCCAGTTTGATTTGCGAATTCATGAGGAATTTATTTTGGGGGGTGAGTCGAATCAACTTCGGGACGCGCTGCGGTCATCATCAGTTCAATCATCTGCCGGAACGAAACTTTCGGTTGCCAGCCGGTCAACTGCCGCAGTTTGGCATTGTTGCCGACAAGGACCACGGGCTTTTTCCGCAGCAGCGCCGGATTGGTCGCCACGCACTCGCGCCAGGCCACGCCGGCAATCTCGCAGGCGGTCTGCAAAAACTCCAGAACCGTCCGGGGTTCCCCGGTGGCCACCACAAAATCCTCCGGCGTCGGGTGGGCGAGGATGCGGGTCATGGCTTCAGCATAATCCCCCGCATAACCCCAGTCCACGACGGCGTTCAAATCGCCCAGCACGAGTTTTTTGGTCGGGTCCTTTTGGAACGCCAGGACGCCGCGCACGATTTTCTGCGAGAGAAATTTCACCGGCCGCAGGGGCGATTCGTGGTTGTAAAGGATTCCCGCCGCCGCAAACACCCCGAACTCACGGCGGAAGTGGCGGCAGCAATGAATGCCCGTCGTTTTGGTGATGCCGTAAACGTTTTCCGGGTTCATGGGCGTGGATTCATGCTGCGGTTGCACCGCCGGAGCGCCAAAAACGTGCGAGGAGGCGGCGTAAAACAACCGCGTCTGCGGCGAGGTTTGGACAATGGCCTGCAAAAAATGAAGCAAACCGCGCACATGAACCGCGTGGCTGCGCTCAAACAGGGTCGGATCGCCCGGCCGCAGGCCGGCATCTTCCGCCGAATGGTGAAAGGCGGGCAGGTAATAACATTCGGCGGGCTGGTTATTTTGGAGCAGCAACAAAACCTGTTCGGGTTGGAGAATATCCACCGGCTCCCAGTTTTCGCCGGGACCGCTCCAGGTTTTGCCACGGCTGACGCCAATGACCCGGTCGCCCCGCCGCGCGAGCAATTCGGACAGAAACGTTCCGTCCTGGCCGCTTGCGCCGATGACCAGCGAGGTTTTCACATCAAACCGAGTGGATTTCTGGCAGCGGGAACAGTAATTTGCCGCCGCGTTTCAGGTAGGCCGCCTCCCGTTGCATCACGTTGGTTTTGAAATGCCACGGCATGACCATGAGAAAATCCGGGTGGCGCGCGTGGCCTTCGGCTTCAGAAATAATGGGGATTTTTGTGCCGGGCGTGTAACAGCCGAATTTGTCCGGATTCACTTCGAGGATGGCCGGGAGCAGTTGCGGGGTGATGCCGCAGTATTGCAGGATGACATTGCCCTTGGTGGAAGCGCCGTAGCCCAGGGCGAGTTTCCCGTCATGCTTGATTTCCGCCAGCCTGGCCGGCAACTCTTCACGGTGCCGAAGCACGCGCTGTTTGAAGGGCTCAAAACCCGCAGGGCTGTCCAGCCCAAGTTCCTGTTCCTCGCGCAGCAATTTTTCAACCACCGCCGTCGCCTCGGGAAACGCGGAGCCTTTATGCGCCACCGTCACGGCGAAACTGCCGCCGTTGCTGTCGTTGAGCTGCACGTCAATGATTTTCAATGCAAACCGGTCGGTCAGCCACTTGATCTGCCGGAGCGCGTAATATTCCAAGTGCTCATGGCAGATGGTGTCGTAGGCGTTGACCTTGAGCATGAGCGGCAGATAACTCTGCTCCAGATGCCAGACGCCGTCGGGGGCCAGCACGTCACGAATCTGTTCCACGAACGAGGTTGGCGAGGGCAGGTCGTAAAACATCGCAATGGAGCTGATGATGTTCGCCTTGCGCGCGCCGAATTGCTGCTGAAAGGTTTTGGCCGAAAAGAAATCCACCACGAGCTGCACGCCGGGCTGGTAATATTTCCGGAATTTTTCCGCCGAGGGATCAAAGCCCGTGCGCGTCACCTCCGCCGGATAAAAACCAAGCGACGTGCCGTCGTTGCAACCGATGTCCAGCACGAGGTCGCCGGCTTGCAGCGGACGAAGCTGTTGCAGGTGCGCAGCCTTCACGCGCAGGTGTTCCACCATGGATTTGTTCAGGCCCGAGCGGTAACCGTAGGTCGGTCCGTACAACATGGACGGCTCGAAATTATGGTGCAGTTGCACCAACCCGCAGCGGGCGCACTTCACTATCTCCAGCGGTGCGCTGACCAGCGGCTCATTGGGGTCTTTGGGGAAAATGCCGGTGAAACACTGGTTGCCCAAGTGCAGGATCGAATCCAGTTCACGCGAATCACAAATCCGGCAGGCGTTGATGGCTTGATACATTTCGGGAAATGGTTGGTTGAAAAGGGTGGTGACCGCAAGCCAAAATCGCTGACGGCAGCCGCACAAACCGCCTCATTGTCTGCCAGCGTCTCGAAAAAACCAGGGCTGGATTGGCTGCCAGCCCATCGTCTTGAGATGTTCGCAGAACGGGCACTCGTCCAAATCGTATTCCCATTGGATTTTGCTCATGCGCGAACCCCGCTATCGTAGGCGGACAAGTGTTCGTCAAAGGTCCAGATGAACACCCGGCGGTGCGGATTGAGTTGGCATTGCCGTTCCCATTCTTTGATGATGGAAAAATCTCCCAGACCGGAGCCACGCATGGCATGATCAGGGAATTCCGCCAGCCAGCCCCGCAACTCGTTTGGCTCCACAAACGGGGTTGGATGCCAGGGTGCGGTGCCATCCAGGGCGGCTTCCACTTGCCTGACAAACCGCTGGGATGATTGTCGGCGGCGATCACCGTCTGGCACATGCCCGATGTGGTTTCCCGTTTCCAAAATAGCAACCAGCGGCAAAAGCAAGGTCGTTTTGTCCAGAGCCAGTTCTTTTAATTTGGAAAGGACTTCCTCTCGCTGCTGATTCAGCCCTGGAACGTCCACAATATTGCAGAACACGCTGGTATCAATCAGACAGATGCTCATGGCAGGGCGACTTTTTTCTCCAAATCCTCGATCCAAGCCAGGGTCGCCTTCAACTTTTCCTCCGGCGGCTTGGCGGTCTTAACGAACCGATCCAAAATTCCCTGGGTCACCAATCGGCCGAGCGGCCCCTGGGCCACGAGTTCCGGATAGTCAGGCAATTGACTCAGGCGAACCAACCGGCTGTCGCCCTGCTGCGGGTCGCGGTAGCAGAACACCGCGTCGGGAATGGCCGTGAGGGGCAGGGCATCCAGCAAGGCGGGGTTATGGCTGGTCAGCAGCACCACCAGTTTCTGCTCCCGTGCTACCCTTTCAATGTTGGCCAGCAGGGTTCTGGCCCGGCTGGGATGCACACCATTGTCAATCTCCTCAACCACCACGGTGGAATCTGGGGGGGCCGACAACAACGCAGCCGCCACCGCGATCACCCGCAACGTCCCGTCGGAAAGTACCGCCGCCTCGCGAAACTGCCTGGTGCCGCCAAAAGTCTCTTCCAACTTTACCATCACTTCCTTGCGGGGACCCTCAAAAAACTGGATGTCCGTGATGTCCTGCTCTGGCAAATCGCGCACGGGGTGTGAGACAAAATTCTTCGATTTTGAAATAACGGCTGGTTTTTTTGGGGT
>CAZUBG010000127.1:0-13233 GCA_964618545.1 uncultured Bifidobacteriaceae bacterium
AAGTGGCGGCTGTTCGATTTTTCGAACGGCGCCGAACGCCTGTTGCACAAGGGCGGCTTTGAGCGCGTGACGGATTATCCGAAGGCGATTGAGGATTGTCTGGCGGCGCTGAAGACGGCGGGGGCCATCACCGGCGAAAGCGAACTGGCGGCCGTCGGTTTCAAGACGATCATTGCGAAGGACATCACCGGCTGCGTGCGGTTGAATGACCGGGTGCTGGCGGCGATGACGGCTTACAACGGATTTGCCCCGGCGCACAACCCGCCGTACATCACGGGCATCAAACTGTTCGCGCAGCGGATGCCGCAAGTGCCGCTGATCGCCCTGTTTGAGACGTCGTTTTATCAATTTGCGCCCGAGGCGCTGACCCGCTATGCGGTGCCGGCGGCCTGGCATCAGGCGGGCATCCGCCGGTGGGGTTTTCACGGGGCGAGCCACAAATTCATCGCCGAGCGCAGCGCGGAACTGCTGGGGCGCGAGGACGTGGCGGAACGCGCGCGCCGCCTGTATGTGGACGGCGGCCAATCCCCGGTGACCGGCGCGCCGTTGCGGGTGATTTCCTGCCATCTGGGCGGCAGTTCGAGCGTCACGGGCATTTTGAACGGCGCGGCCATTGGCAGCAGCATGGGCATGAGCCCGCAATCGGGTCTTCCCCAAAACAACCGCGTGGGCGACTTGGACGCGGAGGCGGTTCCCTACGCGGTGAAAACGCTGGGCATCACGATTGAGGAGGCGCAGCGCCAGCTTTCCAAGGAATCCGGCCTGCAGGGGTTGAGCGGGATTTCCAATGACCTCCGGGAAATCACTGCGGCGGCCGCCCGGGGCGAAGCGCGCGCCCGGCTGACGCTGGATCATTTTGCGGCGAGCGCCCGCCACTGGATCGGCGCGTTTTTTCTGGAACTGAACGGCGTGGATGCGCTGGTGTTCACCGCCGGCATTGGTGAGAACGAGGCGGACCTGCGCGCGGCCATCTGCGCCCGGCTGGACCAACTGGGCCTCAAACTGGATTTGGAAAAGAACCGGGCCGCCCGCGCCGCCGAAACGCTCATCAGCGCCCCGGATTCCCGGGTGAAGGTGTTCGTGATTCCCACGAATGAAGAGCTGGTGGTGGCGCGCGAAGCCAGACGATTTTTGGAAAACGCCGGCAGTGAAACAAAACAGATTTTAACGACAACCATCAAAGAATAATAATATGGCAACTCAAGCAATAGGAATGATTGAAACCCGCGGTCTGGTCGCCCTCGTGGAAGGCACGGACGCGATGCTCAAGGCGGCGAACGTGGAACTCATCGGCCCGATGATGCAGGTGGGCAACGCGCTGGTCACGGCCGTGGTCGTCGGCGATGTCGCCGCCGTCAAAGCCGCCACCGACGCCGGCGCCCAGGCCATCAAGGCCATCAAGGGCGAGGTCGTCAGCGTGCATGTCATCGCCCGTCCGCATCATGATGTGGAAGCGGTGCTGCCCAGGAAGAAATAAGGCGGTATGTTTCTCGCACGCGTAGAGGGCTCGGTCGTCGCGACCAAGAAGGAAGCCGCCATGAATGGCCGCAAGCTGCTGTTGCTGAGGCCGCAGTTGGTGGACGACAAGGACCCCGCCAAGTTCCGGCCCGGCGTCAACACCATTGTGGCGGTGGACACCGTGGGGGCGGGCATTGGCGAGCTCGTGCTGTTTTGCCAGGGCAGTTCCGCCCGGCTGGCGAGCGGCCTGAAAGAGGCGCCGGTGGATGCCGTCGTCATTGGAATCGTGGATTGTGTGGATGTGCTGGGGAAACAAATTTACAGCGCCAAAGTGTGATTTAAGGAAATATGAGATCTCTCAATGAAACGATGATTCGCGACGTGGTGGCCGAAGTGCTGGGCCGGCTCGGCACCCTCCCCGCCGCGGCCAAACCGGCGGCCGCGCCCGCGTCCGCCCCGGCCTGCGGTTGCAATGGCAAGAGCCATTCGGCCGCCGCCCCGGCCCTGCGCGGCAAGTTCGGCGTGTTTCAAGACGCCAATGAAGCCTGCGCCGCCGCCCAGGAAGCCTTCCTGCAACTGAAGGAAAAAGGCGTGGAAACCCGCCGCAAGATTGAGCGGGTCGTGAAGACCATGGTGGAAAAAAACGCCGAAGCCTGGGGCACGCTGGAATTTGAGGAGACCAGGATCGGCCGGCTGGATCATAAAATCGCCAAGCTTCAAATCATCAAGCTCGTGCCCGGCGTGGATTTTCTGCGGCCGGACGCACGGAGCGGTGATTACGGACTCACCCTGGAAGAATACACCCCCTTTGGCGTGGTCGGCGCGGTGACCCCCAGCACTCATTCGATTCCCACCCTGAGCGGGAACATCATCAACATCACCGGCGCGGGCAACGCCGTGGTCTTCAACACGCATCCCAGCGCCTCCCGCTGCGCGGCCGTGGCCGTGCGCGCCTACAACGAGGCGATTTACCACGAGACCGGCATTGAAAACATCGCCACGATGGTGGAAAAGCCCACGCTCGACAGCTTTGCCGCCATTTGCCAGCACGACGCCGTGCGCCTGCTGCTGGTCACCGGCGGACCGATGGTGGTGAAGGCCGCCATGAAGACCGGCAAGCGCGCCATCTGCGCCGGCCCGGGCAACCCGCCGGTCTATGTGGATGACACGGCCTGCATGAAACGCGCGGCCCAGGGGATCATCGAGGGCGGCGCGTTCGACAACAATCTGCTGTGCATCGGGGAGAAGGAAGTGTTTGTCCTGGACAAAACGGCGGACGCCCTGATGGCGGAATTGTCCAACCACGGCGGCTTCAAGCTGACGCCGTCGCAGATTGAGGCCCTCACCAAGGCGGCGTTCACCTTCAAGCCCGGCGAGGGCGGGGGATGTTCGCACGCGGCCGTCAACCGTGATTTCATCGGCAAAGACCCGTCGTTCCTTGCGCAGTCCATCGGCCTGACGCTGCCGGCCGGCGTGCAGATGCTCTTCGGCGAAACCGACGCGAAGCATCCGTTTGTGGAGGAGGAACAGATGATGCCGTTCCTGCCCGTCGTGCGCGTGAAAAGCCTGGAGGAGGGCATCGCCTGCTCCCTCGAGGCCGAACACGGCTACAAGCACACGAGCATCATCCATTCCCACAACGTGGAGGCCATGACCGCCATGGGGCGGGCGCTGGACACCACGCTGTTCGTCAAGAACGGTCCCAGCACCACCGGGCTGGGCCTGGGCGGCGAGGGCTACCTGAGCTTTTCCATTGCCACGCCCACCGGCGAGGGCATCACCAATCCGCGCACCTTCACCCGCATCCGCCGCTGCGTGATGGTGGGTCATCTGCGGATCTATTAAGGTTTAGAAACTATACACTATGTTGCTCGCGCGCGTGGAAGGCAATGTGATCGCAACCCGGAAGCATCCGAGCTTCGAGGGCTGGCGGTTCGTGCTGTGCCAGCCGATCAACAACGCCGGCGAGCCCGAGGGCGCGCCCCAGGTGGCCATTGACGCCCACGGCGCGGGCATGCACCAGCGCGTGGTGCTCTCCAGCGACGGTTCCTTCGCGCGCGCCATGGTGGGCGACCCCAGAAGCCCGGCCCGCTGGTTTGTGCTGGGCGTGGTGGACGAAATTGAACCGGGGGTGCCCGTGTGAAGCTGGGCACCGTCATCGGCCGGGTCACTCTCAGCGTGACCGCCCCCAAGCTGGAGGGCGCGCGCTGGCTGATCGTCTCCCCGTTCACCCGCGAACATTTTCAGCGCGGCCCCAACACCCCGCCGGGCCTCAGCAAGGACCCCAGCCTGGTGGTGTACGATAATCTGGGCGGCGACCTGGGCCACACCATCGGCTACATTGAAGGCCGCGAAGCCGCCCAACCGTTTGACAACCCGCCGCCCATTGACGCGATCAACGCCGCGCTGGTGGACGACATTTATTACAATCCCTTTATAAAATGAGCACCGTCATTAGCGCCAAAGACATCGAAAACATCCTCGCCCGGGGCGGCGACGTGAAAAGCCTGCCCGCCGACGCCATCCTCACCCCGTCCGCCAAGGACCTGTTGCGGGATTTGAACCGCCACCAGCCGGCGGTCGTTGCGGTGCCGGCCCCCGCCGCCGTGAGCGCGGCCCCCGTCGCCCCGTCCAAAACGCTTAATTCAAAGAGCCCCAAGGCCGAACTTGAGGCGTTTTTCAACTCCGCCTATGCCCTGGACCTGAAGGAACAGATTTGCACCATGGGCCACCGGCTCTGGGAACGCGCCTATGTGGACGGCAACGGCGGCAACATGGCCATCCGCGTCGGCGAGGACATTGCCATTTGCACCCCCACGCTGGTGTCCAAGGGCTCCCTGAAACCCTCCGACATGTGCCTGGTGGATTTTGAGGGCAACCAACTGCTCGGCACGAAAAAGCGCACCAGCGAGATTCTGATGCATTTGCAGATGATGAAACGCCAGCCCAAGGTGTTCGCCTCCTGCCATTGTCATCCGCCCTACGCCACGGCGTTTGCCGTCGCGGGCATTGCCCCGCCCACCTGCATGCTGCCCGAGTATGAAGTCTTTTGCGCGGTCGGCGTGGCCCCGTACCGCACCCCCGGCTCGCCGGAGATGGGCAAACTCGTCGCCGATCTCACCGACCAGTACAACACCATCCTCATGGCCAACCACGGCGTCGTGACCTGGAGCCACAACAGCATTGAGGAAGCCTACTGGCGGATGGAAATCGTCGAGGCGTATTGCCGCACGATTGTCGTGGCCGGCCAGCTTGGCAAGCCCATCAACACCTTCACCGGCCCGCAGATGAAGGAACTGCTCAACATCAAGCAGAGTCTGGGCTTTGTGGATCCCCGCTTCGGCCTGAAGGAATGCGAACTGTGCGACAGCAACGACTGGCGTCCGGGTGTGGCCTGCGCCGCGCCGGCCCCCGGTGAGCCGGTCGTCGGACTGGATCCCGAGGCGGAGGCCGCAGTCAAAGCCATCACCGATCAGATTTTGGCCCGGTTGAAATAACCGGTAGCCGTGGTGGGAGCGCGGGCTTCGGCCCGCTTCAACTCAGGAATCACGGCCGGCTCACGGCCCGGCGAAGCCTGCCGGGGTTCGGATCATGATCTTGGTTATGCCAAGTCGGATACGGGAATGGAGCGCCGGTCTGTGACCGGCTTAAGCCGTTGACCACCTCCAGGCCACCTCCCCGGCTTTGAGGCTTGGAGCTTGGACTTTCCTTGGATTTTGTTTTTTGGACTTTGATTTTTCCACCTGGGTAGGTGTGGTTTATGACAAGTTTGGACGCTGACCTCGGCACCCGCTGACGCTCTGCAATTGAGGCCGGGGGGGTGATCCCAAATTCGGGAATTCCACGGTGGGGTTCGACGACCGACCGGGACATTCCAGCGCCGTAGGCGCGACCTGTCTGTAGTACCGCACCCTACAAAACCCAAAAGCCCCGCAGGGGCGGCATGTTCCGGAAATCATTCCTCGCTGATCTCTAAGCTGGCTGCCAGCCCAATGCCACTGGAATGTGACCCGCTTTTTTTAGTCATCTTCATCGCGTTCAGCCCATCCGATCACTGGAATCGTTGCCATTCTGTGAGTCTGCCGAAGATTCTCCCTCTCCCGGGGGCTCCCGGGGGAGAGGGCCTTTCCCCTCGCCCGTGGGAACGGGGGAGGGTGGCCGCAGGCTGTGTGAGGGCACGGAGCGCCGGTCTGTGACCGGCTTGAGCCGTTCGACCACCTCCAGGCCTTGAAATTCTGGTGGCATTGAGCTGCCAGCCGCCACTCCGGGGGCGGTGTGCGGATGCGACCCCTTGAACGTTGGTTCTTGGCGTTTTCTTGAATTTTGCCCCCCGCCCCCGCCCGCCGTCAGGTCAAATAAACATGGGATGGGAAGCTTTGGCAATTCGGCTAAACTCAAGGAAATCCTGTGTTCAGAATGGCCCTCCGGTTGAGAGGGGTGGTCTTTATTCCGTTTTGTCGTGCCCAGCGGTGGGACGCTCTCCGGTCGTCCCGGAAGCTTCCGCCCCCGGTGCCGGACTGGGGACGGGATTGGATACATGCCGTGTCATCCCAAAGTGATTCTGCTGATTGAATCCTCGCGCGGGGCGGGGCGGGCGCTCCTCTGTGGGATTGCCAAATACGCCCATGACCACGGGCCCTGGTCGTTTTACTGGGAACCGCGCGGATTGGAAACCGCCTGGCCGGTGGTGGAAACCCTGGATGCCGACGGCATCATCCTGCGCGGGGTGGGCCAGTTGGACAAGCTCTTGACGCTGGACATTCCCACGGTGGTCGCCGGGCATCGCACCGACGTGGCCTCCGGGTTTGTCAATCTCGTCACGGATTCCGCCGCCATCGCCCGCATTGCCGCCGATCACCTGCTGGAGTGCGGCTTTAAACATTTCGCCTATTGCGGTTTTCAAAGCACCCTCTTGGAACACACCGCCTGGTCGCGGCAGCGCCAGGATTCCTTTGGCGAACGGATCGTCCAGGCCGGTTTTGCCACCCCTCCGGGATACATCCTTACGCCCCTGAATAAAAACTGGCAGCAGGAGCGCGACGATCTGGCGCGCTGGCTGGTGTCCCTGCCCAAACCCGTCGGTATCATGGCCTGCAACGATGATTGCGCCGTGCAGGTGGTGGAGGCGTGCAAGCTTGCGGGCCTGGCCGTCCCGGAGGACACGGGCGTGGTCGGGGTGGATAACGATGAGGTCGTGTGCGGCCTGGCCGATCCGCCCATGTCCAGCGTCGTGGTGCAGTTTGAAAAAGCCGGCTATGAGGCGGCGCGGGCACTGGACCGCCTGATGAAGGGCCGGAAGAATATTCACGGCCGAATTTTGGTTTCCGCCTCCCATGTGTTTTCGCGGCGCTCGACCGACACCATTGCCATTGAAGACGCCCATCTGTCCCGCGCCCTGCATTACATCCGGGAACATTCCCGTGGCAATCCCGGCGTGGATGAGGTGGCGCTGGCCGCCGGCATTTCCCGGCGCGGCCTGGAGCGCCGGTTCCGGGAGCAAATGGGGTTTTCGATTTTGCACGCCATCCAGCGCGAGCGTGTCAACCAGATCGCCCGCCTGCTGGTGGAAACGAAGCTCTCCGTCCGGCAGATCGCCGACACGCTGGGCTTCGACAACGCCCAGCATTTCGCCCGCTATTTCCGCGCGGTCCGCAAGCAGAGCCCGCTGGACTACCGGCGGAAGTTCAACCACCGGTTGTCGTGATTTGGCGTTTTTTTTACGCATAATGGCGTTGAATGGATTGCATTAGGGGAGTATATTTATAGCAATTAATCCATTGAGACGCAACAGGCCGCCGCCTGATGTTCAGGCGGATTGTCTGGTGCAGAAAGAATGAGACCAGCAGACACGTCATCGTATTAATACAAAGGGTGCCTTTAATCATATTAATATGAATCAATTTCCACACCGCTGATGGTTACCCCCAAACATCCCGCACCTTCACCACCCAAAAACCCAAACATTCATGAAAAACCACACTTATAAAAACCAGATGAAAACATTCCCCTTTAAACAGGTTGCCTTGTTGGGCTGCCTGGCCGCCCTTAGTTGGGGCGCGTCCCCGGCGCAGGCCGGCAATGACACCTGGGTGGGCAACACCAGTGTCAATTGGGCCGATTCCAACTGGACCGGGGCCGACAATCCGCCGTTGGCCGGTGATTCGTTGTATTTCGGCCTGGCCGGTTCCGCCGGTGCGGTGCTGAATAATAATCTCGCGGCCGGCACTTCGTTTGCCGGGCTGACCTTTAACGCCGGCGCCAGTGCGTTCACCCTGGGCGGCAACCAGATTGCCACCACCGCCGCGCTGTCGGACAATGCAGTGAACCCCGAGATCGTCAATCTGCCCGTCGTTTTGGGGGCGGCCTCACACTCGCTTAGTGTCGTCAGCGGCGGCTCCCTGCTGGTGGGGGGCGTCATTTCGGACGGCGGCAACGGGTATGGCATCACCCTGCCCGGTGAAGGCACGGTGACCCTGACCAATGCGAGTACTTTTAGTGGCGCCACCACCATCAATGCCGGCACCCTCACGCTGGATTTCAATGATGGCGGTCTGACCAACAACATCATTAACACCAATTCCACTCTGGCCCTGGGCGGCGGTGTGCTGAACTTCCTGGTCAACGGCGGCATTCCGGCGTTCACCTCGCAAACGTTTAGCAATCTGGCCGTAAATGCCGGTCTGAACGTCATTTCCACCACCACGCTCTCAGGCACCAATTATCCCAACATCAGCTTCGGGGCGGTCACCGCCACGGTCGGCGGCGTGGTCGAGTTTGAAGGCCTGGCTTACAGCACTGATACCAATGATCCCGCGCAAACCACCGTTTCGGCCGTGGCCACCAACAACACCACCACGGCGGTGACCGGCGGGTTTGGCGGCAACGGCACCGCCACGGGCGACTTTGCCACCGTGGGGTTGTACGATTGGGCGGCGGCGGTGTCCGACCCGGTTTCCGGCTACGACATTGTGGGGGGCAGCCAGGTGTCGGGCTTTTACACCGTCGCCGGCGCGGGCAACAGCACGCTCGGCGGCAACGTGGATTTTTCGACCAACTCTGCGGGCTCGCACAATACCGACAACATGGCTTCCATGCGGTTTAATCAGAGTGGCGGCTTTGTCTGGTCTCCCGTCAGTGTGGTCACCACGGGCGGCATGCTGGTCACCCCCAACGTCGGAGCCGCAAATGTGTACGTTCAGGGAACTGCCGGCGAACTGGAGCCGTCACGCGGCGGCGCTTCCGCCACGGTGGTCTGGCAAAACAATGTGCAGGGTTTCTTGATTTTCAACGTCAATAATTTCTTCAATAATGCCAAGTCTGGAGCCGGCACGCTGGTGCTGGCGGGTCCGGGCACGGTGCAGGCGCTCTACCCGAGCACTTATACGGGGGCCACCTACATCAACGGGGCCACGGCCTTGCTGTCCGGCAATGACTTGGGCGCGATCGCAACGGGGTACACGAATTTCCTCAATGGCGGCACGATCGTGGCCAACGCCACGTTTAACATGGACGACGCGGGGGCGGATGCGCGGCCCTTCGCGCTTGGCAGCAATGGCGGTGCCCTGGCGGCGGCGGCGGGATATAGCATGACGGTGGATGGCGTGGTCAGCGGCACCACCCCCCTGACGATTGGCATCCCGGCCAATGTGAACAATGGCAATGTGGCCGGACTGGTTCCGGGCAGCGCCTCGGGCACCAACACGCCGGTGTATGCCACCGGGCGCGTCATCCTGACCGGGGCCAACAGCGCCTCCGGCGGCGTGGTGTTGGACACCGGCATTCTGGAGGTTGGTTCCGTGGCGGCTCTCCCCACCGGCGGGTTGACCTTTAAGGGCGGCACCTTCCAATGGGGCGGGACCGGCCCGGATATTTCGGCCCAGACGGTTACCATTAACTCCGTCGTCGCCACTTTGGATGCCAATGGTTACTCCGTTGCCCTGGCCAATCCGATTGGCAATGGCGGCAGCGGTTCGGTGGTGGTGACCAATTCCGGTGCCGCGGGTTCGGGTGGTTTGTTCTTAAACGGCGGGGTCTCTTACACTGGCGGCACGACGGTGGCGAGTGGCGCCGTCCTGGGCGGCACGGCCACCATTGCCGGCAATGTGACGTGGAAAACTGGTTCGTATGCGGCCTTGTCCGCGGCTTCACCGTTGACGGTTTCCGGTTCGGTCACCTTGAATGATCCCACGGTGCAGGTGATCGCTTCGGGGCTGACGACGGGGGTTTACCCCCTGCTGACGGCCACCGGCGGCATCACCGGCGGTTCAACGGTCGTCTCGGTTCCCACTGGCAGCGGGGCCATTGCCAATGGTTATGCCGGTGTCGTTTCCATCAGCGGCAACACGGTCATTTTATCGGTGACGGAATTGGGGGTGTCGGCCACTTGGACGGATGCCCAGGGCGACCAAAACTGGTCCGAAGGGGGCAATTGGACCGGGGCGATCGCGCCTCACAAGGCCGGTGATGCCGCCACCTTCGGCTCCGGCGGCGTGGGCAGCCCGGTGAATTTGAATCAAAATGAAACGGTCGGCGGAATCACCTTCAGCAATGCCAGTTCCTACACCATCATCGGGGCCAACACTCTGACCTTGGATAACACCGTCAACAATGTTACCCATCCGGCCGCCATCAGCGTGACCGGCGGCACGGCGAATGCCATCAACACGCCGGTGGCCTTGAACGTCAATCTCACGGCCATGGTCAATCCGGGTGATTCGCTCGCGTTTGGTGAAAGCATTGCCAACGAGTCCAGTCCGGAAACCCTGGCAATCAGCGGCGGTGGCACGGCGGTTCTTTCCGCCGCCAATTCCTATGGGCCGGTGGTGGGCGGCACGCCGGGCACTTTCTTGAGTGGTTCCACCCTGCAGGTGGGCAATAACGCCTCGCTGGGTGCGGGCGACGTCGACGTTGCGGGCGCCAGCACGCTGTCCGCCAGTGCGGCGAATGTGACCCTCCCCAACAACCTCCAGGTGGCATCCCTGGCATCCCTGACGTTGAACGGGTCCAGTCTGACGCTCAACGGCGTCATCAGCGGTGCCGGCACGGTGACCGCTGCCAGCGCGGGCACCCTGACCCTGGCGGGCGCGAACAACACTTACGCCGGTAACACAACCATCGGTGCGGGCATCGTGAGTATTTCGGCCGATGGCGCGACGGCGGGCGGTGCCGGCAGCCTGGGCTTGGTGCCGGCCACGGCGACGGCGAACGACGTCATAATTGACGGGGGCGATTTGTTGGCGACGGCCAGCCTGACCCTGAATACCAATCGTGGCATCGGCATCGGGGCGGTCTCCCCGTTAAACACCGCCATCACCACCGCGCTCGTGGATGCGGCGGCTGGCAAGACCCTGGCCATTCCCGGAGTGATCGCCTCTTCGGGCAATCTGGGCATGAACAACCTCACCGTGAACAGCGAGACGGGCAGCACAGGCACCGTGGCGCTGGGCGGGGCGAACACCTTCAACGGCACCAACATCATTGTCGCCGGTTCGGAACTGCTCGAAAATCCCCTGGCGCTGCAGGATGCCACGCTCTTGTACAACGGCCAGGGCGGCCGGTTGGATTTCAGCACGGAGACGAATGTCACCATTGGGGCTCTGCTCGGCGATGAAAACCTCGTGCTGGAGAACGACTCAGCCACCGCCGTGGCGCTCACGCTGGCGAACAACAATGGCGTGTCCCTCTACACCGGCATTCTCAGCGATGCGGATACCGGAGCCTCCCTTACCGTCAACGGCCCCGGGACGCAGCAGATTGGTGCCGGCAGCAGCGGCGGGGCGACCTATACCGGTGGCACCACGCTCAATTCAGGGACGTTGATTCTGGGTGGCGACACCTCGCTGACGGGGGCTTTGTACTTGAGCGGGCTCAATGGCAACTGCAGCCTGACTTTGCAGGATTCGGCGTCGCTGACCGCCACCGGGATCGTTTACGTGGCGGGTGCCGGCGGGACCGCCTATCCGGGGGTCAGTACGATCACCTTGCTGAATAACGCCAATCTGAGCATGCCGGCCTTCAGCTTCGGTGACAGTTCCCGGGTTCCCGCCGGTTGCTTTGTGACCATCACCAACAATGCGGTTTTCAACGACGCGGGTGGTTTTGAGCTGGAATATGCCGAGGGCGTCACGGTCCAAAACAACCAGGTCAACCTCAACGGCGGTACTCTGATTGTGAGTAATTTCACCGAGACCTATGCCACGGCCGGCACCCACCAGGCCACCATCAACTTCAATGGCGGCGTGTTGCTGGCCAATGCCAGTGATCCGAGCGGCTTGCAATTCCTGCCCGACCTGGCGGCGCTGACGGTGGATGTGACAAATGCCACCGAGGAGGCGTTTATTAACAGCTCCAATTACACCATCACCATTGCCGCCCCTCTGACCGACGCCACCGGTGGCGACGCCGGACTGGTCAAGCAGGGTTCCGGCATCCTGATTCTGAGCGGGGCCAATACTTACACCGGCCCGACCACGGTGAGCAATGGCACGCTGCTGGTCTCCGGGTCGGTCAGCGACTCCAGCGAGAACTTCGCGGTGAACGACGGCCAGGCCTTTGGCGCGTTTTACAACGGCTCAACGCCGCAGATCGGCAACCTGACGCTCGGCAACAACACGGGCGGAACCTCCCTGGTCTTCAGCAACCTCTCCACCACCTCCTCGGCGGCGCTCGCCGTCAATGAAGTGTACCTGAACGGTCCCAGCACCATCTGGATTACGGACGCGGCCAATCTGACCACCCCCGGCGAGTATCCGCTGTTCAGTTACAGCGTCGGGATTGTCACCAACAGTGGCCACGGCTTCAGCCTGTCCCTGCCGGCCGGTCTGAAGGCAACCTTGATCAACGACACGAGCATTTCCTCCTTTGCCCTGAACGTGATCAGTTACACGCCTCCTCCGGTCAGCTTCAACGGAGTCACCGTGTCCGGCACCAGCCTCGTGCTGAGCGCCACTGGCGGCACCCCGGGCGATTCGCTGACTGTGTACAGCACCACCAACCTCACCCTGCCTCTGGTTGACTGGTCAACCGTGACCACGGGCACTTATGACGGCAACGGCAACTTCAATTACACCGTTACCGGGGCGATAAGTTCCGGGCTGCCGTATCAGTTCTACATCATTGAGGGGAAGTAAATCGTCCCCGAACCCCCGGCTGACACGCGGGGACGGACAAAGATCACAGCGGGGCATCGGATGAAGATCCGGTGCCCTGCTTGCTTTTCCCCCGGTGGGGCCGGTGCTGCCGCGTCCGGCAACGTGGCGCGGACTGGCAGTCCGCAGACCGTTCGATCCGCCCCCCCGCCATCCACCCCGGCCCGGATGCCGGCGTGGCGGCAAACTGGCGTTTGCCGCACTTGTTGTTCCCCTCACGACGTTCGACCACCGGAATCATTGTTTCTGTGAGGCTGGCGATGCTTCTCCTCGGGGAGAAACCCGGGATGAGGGCGGGTTGGAAAAATATTTTTTGGGCGTCAATCTCGTTACCTAGTAACGCGATGGGGTGAAAAAACGGCTTGACATGGTTCAAAAACGCTTTGATTCCCCAATGATTTGCCTGTTTTCTTGTCAAGGAATAAAAATTCGCGGGTTTGGTCATTTTACGTTACTAGGTAACGAGCGTTTTTCCCCGGGGGGCAGGCTGGGGGTGGATTATGAAGATGATTCGTAATGACCAGACGGCCCACCCCGTGGGCCGGGCGCCCTCACCGGGCGTCCCCAACCCTTCGGCCAACGCCGGGTCAGGGGACCCGGCCTACAATGGGGCGGGTGTCCGCGTTGT
>CAZUBG010000127.1:13333-16116 GCA_964618545.1 uncultured Bifidobacteriaceae bacterium
GCCGGGTCAGGGGACCCGGCCTACAATGGGGCGGGTGTCCGCGTTGTGGGCCGGGTGCCCTCACCGGGCGTCCCCAACCCTTCGGCCAACGCCGGGTCAGGGGACCCGGCCTACAATGGGGCGGGTGTCCGCGTTGTGGGCCGGGCGCCCTCGCCGGGCGTCACCAACCTGCTGTGTCGCCGATTGGCAACCGGTCGGGCGACCGAACTCCCGCCCGCCGGTACGCGGTTGCGGCCCCGCCGCCTTTCCGCTTTCTGCTTTCTGCTTTTCAGCTCCGTCCCTCAAAACGGAAAAACACGACAAGAATCAGTAAAGCACGGTTAAAAAAATGAAATGGCCGACTCAAACCCCCAACTCACCGCCCGATTTTTTCCATCAATTCCTCCGCCGGGTAGGTCCAGATTTCCGCCAGCGTGGGATGATAGTGCGGCATCGCCGCCAGTTCTTTGACGGTCATGCGTTTGGCCATGGCCGCCACGATTTCATGAATCAATTCGCCGCCGACCGGTCCGCAGCAGGCGCCGCCCAAAATTTCGCCGGTCCGGGGATGCGCCAGCAGTTTCACAAAGCCATCTTTGGCCTCCATGATCAGCGACTTGCCATGGTCATTGAACGGATAACTCGCCGCCAAAAACGGCAGCTTTCGCTCCCGCGCCGCCTTCTCCGTCAGGCCGACCACGGCCACCTGCGGCTCGGTGAACACGACGGAAATCAGCAGCCGGTAATCCATGGCCCGCCGGCGGCGGGGATGAATGATGTTATGGACCGCGTTTTCCCCCTGTTGAATGGCGAGGTGGACGATCTCGTGCGGGCCGGTGCAGTCCCCCGCCGCGTAAATGTGCCGCGCGCTGGTCTGCATGAACTCATTGGCCGCCACCCGGTCGTGCTCTGTCTCCACCCCGGCCTGGTCCAAATCCAGGGCGGCGGTGTTGGGCACCCGGCCCAGGGCAAACAGCACTTCCTGGGCGGAAACCCGGAGGGTTTTGCCGCCCTGCTCGAACTCAATGGTTTTGAATCGCCCCTGCCGCCCGGCCCCGGTCAGTTTTGTGCCGGTGAACACTTCCATGCCCTCCCGGCGGAACACCTTTGCCATTTCCGCCCCCGCATCCGCATCGAACTCCCTGAGAATCTGCTCACTGCGCTGAATGAGCGTGACCTTCACGCCGAACCGTGCAAAGAACTGGGCGAACTCGCACGCAATCGCCCCGCCGCCGAGAATGATCAGCGACTTTGGCAAATGCGGGAGGGCCAGCGCCTCGTCGCTGGTGAGAAAACCGATTTCATCCAACCGGGGCAGGGGACTGGGCGCGACGCGGGAGCCGGTGGCGATGACAAAATGCCCGGCCGTCAGCTTCCGGCCGTTGTCCAGGGCGACCGTGTGCGGGTCCACAAACCGGGCGCCGGCCCGGATGAAGTCAAACCGGCCGCTTTCCAATTGCTGCACGCGGTAATCCGCAAATTCCTTGATCAGCCGGTCTTTTCGCGCCATGACGTCGTGGAAGTCAAAGCCGAGCTTGGCGGCCCGGAGACCCCAGGCGGCCGCCTCGCCGGCCAGATGCCGGACTTCGGCCGCGTACAACAGTGCTTTGGTCGGCATGCAACCCCGCAGAATGCACAGGCCGCCGATCTCCCGGCCGCCTTCGATCACGGTGGTTTTCAGCCCCGCGCCCGCCGCCGTCCGGGCGGCGGCATAACCGCCGCTGCCCCCGCCGATCACCGCCACGTCAAAATCAAACTGGCTCATGTCCTGAAGATGACGGGCTGGAGGGCAAAATTCAAATTGAAACCGGGCGCGGATTTCACGATGATGCCGTCATGAGTGAAATCATCCATCCACGCAGTCCCCGCGAAACGATGGCCGGTTGGACTTACCTGCCGCGCTACATTGACAAGATCCGCCTGCACCTGGCCGGAAAACTGCACGCCGACTACCAGGAAAACCTCGGCAAAGGATTTGACGCGCTGTGGCTGAAACACGCCGGCGTCACCCACGAACAGATGCTTCAAGTGGTGAAGAACTCCCTGACCGACGGCGAGGTGTGCGACTGGGTCCGGCTCAACGTCAAGAAAACCCCGGAGGAGAAAACCGCCCACCGCGAGGATCTGTTAAGCCGTCCCCTGGCTCATGACCCCAAGGCGGTGGACCGCCTGAAAATGCGCAAGGCCGAATCCGGCCTGTCCCAGCGCGACGACCTCACGACTTTTGTGGATTACATCGACGCCGACGAAAAGCGGCTGTGAGCCGGGCTGGCCGGGCGACCGGTGCGCCGGCCGGCAGCCCAATGCCACCCGGATTTCAAGGCGTGTGATGGAGATAAAAAACGCTGATTGCCAGTGGGTTATGCCGGCCGGACCGGCGTTTAAAATCAGGGTGAACGTCCGCCCTCACCCCGGAATGCGTATATCTTAAAATGACTGCTGGATTCAGTGGTTGAAAAGGTGCCGGCAATCCGAACGGGGCAATGGCGCGCGTGGCCGAAGCCCAGTCAATATGACAATCTCATTAACTGACCCCTTTACCGTCAATATGACAATCTGATTAACTGACCCCTTTACGGAGGTTCGTGGGCAGGGTAAAAGCTGGTTCCGGGGTTTTTACTGAATTCCGCAGGCTGCGGCTCACAGAGCCGCGCTCCGTCGCCGGGCGCGGGTCGGGGTTCCAAGGCGTGAGCGAGGGGAACATGGGGACGGGTTGGGGCAAAGACAATTAGTGGGCGGCGCAGCAGCACCGCCCTACCGGGGAGGGGAATGGTTCGACCGGTTTTGGTGCCTATGGCAGTTCC
>CAZUBG010000128.1:0-16073 GCA_964618545.1 uncultured Bifidobacteriaceae bacterium
GCTGCGATTTCTGCTGCACCTCGCATTTCTTCAAGCGCCAGCACATCCGGCTGCTGCCCACGGGGCGCGACATTTATAACGTGGTCGAACGCTATTTTGATTTGGATCCGAGCCTGGTGTTTCTGATCATTGACGAGGATTTTCTGCTGAACAAGAAACGCGCGCTGGAATTCCGCGACTGCGTGCTGGCGGGCGGCAAACGGCCCTCCATTTTCGCCTTCTCGAGCATCAAGGCCATCAGCCAGTTCAAGGTGGAGGAAATCCTGGAGATGGGCATTGACGGGTTTTGGATTGGCTACGAGGGCACGCGTTCCAACTATGCCAAGCAGCAGGGCAGGCCGACGGACGAGATTCTCACCGAGTTCCGCGAACACGGCATTACGGTGCTGACCTCGATGATTGTCGGTTTTGATTATCAGACCCCGGAAATTGTGGCGCAGGAACTGGACGGGCTGATGAAGCTCAAGCCGGCGCTGGGACAATATCTGATCTACGGACCGGTCCCGGGCACGCCCTTTTATGAGCGCGTCATCAAGGAGAATTTGTTGCAGGACGTTTACACCACGGAAAAAGATCTGTTTTACCGGCGCGCGGACGGCTTCAGCACGATGATCAAGCATCCGACGCTCTCGCCGGCGCAGATTGAGGACATGCAGCGCTGGTGTTTTGATCAGGATTTTCAGCGGCTCGGGCCCAGCATTTACCGCGTGTTGGAAACCCGTTTTCTCGGTTACCTCAAGCTCAAGGACTCGCCCAATCCGGTGTTGCGGCAGAAGGCCGAATACTACGCGCATGAATTGCGCTATGCCTATCCGGTGTTTCTGGCGGGCCGGCTGTTCGGTCCCAATGCCACGATCCGGAGCTGGATTGGCGATTTGGAACGGCGCATTCATGCCGAACTGGGCAAACCGGAGCTGGGACAGCGGTTCAAGTCCGTGATGGCCGTCGGGGCCGCCGTGTGGACCTGGTTCACCCTGAAGTTTGATTATTTCCAGCATCCCAAACTGCAGCGGACGGCCTACCGCCTGCCGGAAAAGAGCTGGAGCACCTTCACCCTGTGGGAGGAATTCCAAGCCAAGATGGCGAGCCCGAATTATTCCGTCAAAGTCGAGTTGCAGCACGCGCGGAAGCAGGTTTGGATGCGGCTGGAAGGCGTGCTTTCCTCGAAGGATGCCGAACGGCTGGCGCAGCGCCTCAGCGATTCGCTGGCGAAGAGCAAGAACCATCTGGTGCTTGATTTGCACAAGCTGCGCTGGGACAAGTCGGGCGACCTGGGGCCCCTGCGCGTCAAGCTGGCGGATTATCGCGACCGGATTCGCGTGGTGCTGCCGAAGTTGTCGGCGACTCATCCGGAACTGCTTTTGCTGGCGGGAATGTTTCATCACTATTAAGACTGCTCAGAGTTGACGCGGCGGGGGGCCTGGCCGAATCGGGGGAACCGCCGTGGAAAACTTTTTTTAACCGGTCTTTACTGATTCCTTTTGATTCTTTGCGTTCTTCCCGGCTTTTGACGGCCAAGGGCTGATCGTTGATCGCCACTCAGGCGCGGCGGCGATGGGTCATTCGCCGCGCGTCACACCGCTGCACCATGGCCAGGAGCCACGAAGTCCTCCGCCTCTGCGGCAGCGGCTTGGTCAGACAAGTCCGACTGCGGAATGAGGGCCTGGTATGTAACCATGCCGGCAACCGTCCTTCACCCTCCTTCACTGCCATTGGCACGGCCCGCAAGAAACATGCCGGTGCCGGCCAGCGTCCAGAACTCGCGCCGGAAGATTACTTTGTCAACCCCCGCCAAGCTGATTTTTTAAAAAATTTAATGCCCGGGGGCCGGCTCGGCGGCGGGCTGCCCGAGACAAAAACAAGGCGATGATTGGATCCGGGCGCAGCAGCGAGCCGGATCAGCCTTCACTTGTCAATGCGCTGCGGGTCACAGACCCGCGTTCCGGGACTTCGGGACTTGGGCGGAAAGACCAAACCCGTCCAAAGAACTTTGGACGGGTTTGGGGCGTTTAAATTTGGCCGCCGGCGAACCGGCGGACCGCTTACGGATGGCGCAGGCGGAAGAACACGGTGGGGTTCGTTGGGGTGATGGTGGCGTTGTTGCTGGTCGCGGCGCTGCTGCCGTTAATGTCCACCCAGTTGGTGCCCAAACCGGCGCCGAGGGTGTTGGTCTGGGACTGGAGAATCCAGCCGAGGTGGTCGGCCGGCCAGGAAATGGCCAGCGTGGCGCCGGTGACATGGAAGGTCAGATTGGTCGGGTTGGAGGCAATGCCGGTGACAATGCTCAGCACGCCGTTGGTGGGATTGAAGCTGTAGGCCAGTCCGGGGCCGGCCGAACCCACGAGGCTGGAGAAGCTGCCGGAGGCTGATGACGCGGTGAACAATTTGAACTGATTGCCCAGGGCGAGGGTGCCGGCCAGGTTGGTCACGGTCAGTGTGCCGCCATAAGTGACGCTGGTCTCACCGCTGAACAGGTCGTTCGCGCCCCTGGCCTGGTTGATTTTCACGATGGTATTGCCCGCCAGCGCCAGCGTGTTGGAGAAGTTCAGGGTGCCGGTGGCGTTCGTGGTTCCGGCTTCGACGGACCCGGCTGACTGCACGGTCACCGGCCCGAGGAGGGTGCCGGTGCCCACCAGCAGTCCCCCGGCCACGGTCACCGGTCCGGTGCCGAGGCCGCCGGTCAGGTAAAGAACGCCGTTGCTGACCACGGTGGAGCCGCTGTAGGTGTTGGTGGCGGACAGATCCAACAGGCCCGGGCCGTCTTCAATGACGCTGTCCCAGACATTGGTGATGCCGTTGTTGCTGCCGTCCTGAATGCCGCCGGTCACGGCGATGTCGCCCGCGCCCAGAAACGTAAAAGTGCGGCCGCTGCTCGTCGGCGTGGCATAAGGGAGCGGCGCGGAGAGCGTCAGGATGCCGCTATCGGATTGAATCTCGTAAAGTCCCCCGCCCACCACCAAGGTGAGGTTGCCGGAAATGGTGTTGCTGCCGGCAATGTTTTCAATGGCTTGAACCGCGACATTGCGGCCCGTCAAACTGATGTCCGGCGCCACCGTAATGGGGCCCAGCGTGCCGTCCAAGGCGAGGGTGGAACTGCCGCCATTGTTGTCCCCGATGTAGATGGAGGGCGATCCGGCGCTGACCGAGAGGTTGGCGATGGCGGCGTTGTTGGCAATCACAGTGGTGCCGTCATTGGCGCTGGTGCTCGCGGTGTCCACGTTCAGGGTGCCGCTGAAATCATTCGCCCCACTCAAAACCAGGCGACCGGGGCCCGACTTGATGAGGGTGCTGCCGCCGGAGATGTCATTGGAAATCGTGAAGGTGTTATTGGTGTTCACCACGGAAATAGTGGCATTGGCATTCAGGGTGATGCCGATGTTGCCATCCGCGAGGGTGACATTGGTGACGACGCCCAACGCCCCGCCGTTCAGGGTGACCTGGCTGGCATTAAAGGAGGCTGGCGGCTGGCTGAGCGAGAGCGGGCCGCTGAGGAGCAGGGTCCCGCCGTTGATGGTGGTCAAACCGGAAAAACGGTTGGTGGCCGCCACCGTCCAAGTGCCCCCGTTAACGGTGAGGTTGCCCGTGCCCAGGGAGACCGGCCCGGTGAAATTGCCCGCACCGCCCCCGGCCAGGGTGAGATTGGCGCCGGCACTGACGCCATTAATACCGGTGGCATTGGTCAAGTCCAAGGTCGCCCCGGTGTCCACGGAGAACGTGGCATCCGAGTCCAGGGTGACGGTCCCGCCCAGAGTGCTGACGCCCGCGCCGCCTTTTTCCAGCGCCACGGTGTAGCCGCCCAGGGTCAGCGGTTCGGTCGGGAAATTGATGTTGAGGTCCACATAGAGATTGCCGCCATTGATGTTGACCAGGCCGGCCGTGCCCAGGCCCAGGGCGCTGCCATTTTCCGGGTGCAGGGTGCCGGCGGTGATGATCGTCTGTCCCGAGTAACTATTGCTGCCGGTCAGGTACAGGTCGGCCCCCCCGGCCACGTTCAGTGTGCCGGTGCCGCTGATGTTATTGGGGACGGTGTCGGAGGCGGACTGATCAAAGACCAGCGCGGCGTTGTTGGTGACCGGACCGGCGCCGACGCTGCCGGTATTGCCGCCATTGCCCAACTGGAGCACCCCCGCATTGATGACCGTGGGGCCGGGATAGGTGTTGTTATTCTCCAAGATCAAAGTGCCCGAACCGCTCTTGGTCAAATTGCCGGACAAAATGCCGCTGCCGGTGAAGTCGTAGGTTTGCGTGGCGTTGACGGTGGTGGACCCCGGGGAAATGGAACCCGTCAGCGCAATGGAGGGGCTGTCCGACCCGGTGTTGTTGAAGGTCACGAAATCGCCTTCGTAAAAATACTGGTTGGTGCCGGACTGGAGCCAATTGGTGGTCACGCCGACATCCCAAGCGTTGACCGAGCCGTCGCCCAGCCAGGTCAAATTGACCGGAACATGGGTTGAAAACAGTTGAATGGCCTTCGCCGCCGTATTATTGGTGATCACAAAACCCGGCGACACGGTCAGATTGCCCACGCTGCCCGCAAAGGTGCCGTACTGGAACAGGGTGTAAGTGCCGGTGCCAGTTTGTCCAGAGATGGTGATGGGCGTGGTTCCCCCAATGTTCAGGGTGCCGGTGACCACGATCAGGCTGTTGGTGCCGCCGCCGGTCGCAGTATTGGTGGAGAGATCAAAATTGACCGTTCCCGACCCGGCCAGGGTGAGGTTGCCGTTCACCGTGAGCGTCCCGGCGGTGGTGGCTCCCCCGGGCAGGATCAGGGTGGCGCTGCCGTCGGTCAACAAACCGGCAACCGTGCCGGTGCCGGCCAGCACCTGGCTGGCGGCGAGGGTGAAGCCGCCGGTGCCGGTGACATCCAGCGTGGCGGAGGCGGCGCCCAGGGTGATATTGGTGCTGTCGAGCGACGAGCCCGACCCGATCACGGCCAGCACGCCGTCGTTGATCACGGTCGAGCCATAATAAGAGCCGCCACCGTTCAGGGCCAGGGTGCCGGCCCCGTTTTTGGTGAGGGAGAAGTACGAGCCATTATCGGTGACGGGGCCGACGGTGAAGGTGTTGTTGGAAACGGTGATGTTGCGGTTCCCCGACATCGTCACCGACCCGTTGCCCATGTTGAGGCTGCCGGTGCCAATGAAGGTGAAGTCATTGCCCCAAGTCTGGGCGTTATTGTTGGTGAGGACCACCAGTCCGCCGCTGGTGTTGTCCAGCAGGGCGTTGTTGCCGTTATTGACCGTGAAAGTGCCCGTGCCGATGGCAAAGGGATTATTGACATCAAGCTGGGAACCGACGGAGGAGCCGTACAGCGTCAGGCCGCCGCCGAAGGTGTTGGTGCCGGACAGGACCAGGATGCCCGCGCCCCGTTTGGTCAGGACATAACCGCCGCCATTATCCGTGATCGGCTCGGAGACCGTGGTGGCCGTGCCGGCATTGGTGGCGGAAACGTTGATGGTGGCATTGCCCTCGAGCGTGAGACCCCCGTTCGAGTTGGTCAGCGACACGCCCGCGTAGTCGAGCAGGGTGGCCGCCGCCAACAGGGTGATCTGCCCTGGAGTGGACACGGAGGGATTGCCGGGCGCACTAAAAATGTTGGTGAAGACCACAATCGCATTGGCCCCCAGCAGCAATTCGCCGGTAAATGCCGAATTGGTGCCGGAATAAGTGACCGTGCCGTAGGTTTGATTGGCCGGATTCAGGTTGGTGAGGACGCTGCTGTTTCCGCCGCTGACATTGGCGCTGACGACAAAGGGGCTTTGATCCGCCTGAATGATGCCGCCCGCCGCAGTGATGAACATGGTGCCGGCGAAGATGCAGGTGTTGCCCGAACCGGCGCCGCTGCGGATCAGGCCGCCGGCGTTGGTGAAATTGTTGATGGTGTAAACGTTGCCCCCCAGGCTGTTGGTGGCGTCGCCCTTGTAAAGCAGGCTGTAACCGCTGGTGGTGCCCGGTTGCAACGTCAGTGAATTGCCGGCAAACGTGTAATTGTAGCCGTCCACCGGGGTCCGCAGGCCAAACGTCGAGGTGAAGAAATTGGTGCCCGGTCCGGGGGCGAGGCCGCCGCTCCAGTTGCCCTTGGCGTTGAAGGAAGTGCTGCCGCTGACATCGGTGGCGGTCAGGGTGCTCGTGCCTTCGGCTGCGTGCGTTAGCAGGGGCAGGAGGGAAATCAAGCAGCCGTAACCGAGGGTTTTAATGCAATATCCGTGCTTCATGTTTTTTTGGGGGGGTAATGGATGAAAATGGCAATCCGAGATTGCCGTTGCTTATTTTGGCGACTTTTTCAACAACGAAATAATGACCTTACGCTAATGGGCAAGTGCGGCTTTGTCAACTTACACGAACGTGTAGGAACCGGGGTGGCGTCCGCAAACTCCCCCCGGAAAGCCGGCGGGTGCGGCCGGAGCGCGGGTTTGTGAACCGCAGGGAACGCCGGCGGGGATTTTTACCACGGATTTCACAGATGGACACGGTCTGTAAACCCGATTCAGATGCCAATAAAATAGCATAAACCCCTGTATTTACAAGGGAAATTTGCCATTACTCGCCAAAATTTTTCATTACGCGACGGTGCTTTAACTGGCAAAACCACTGACAGTGACGAATGTGTTAGCTGGCTAAGCTGGTGAATAGCACTTTCCATCCAGGCAAATCGCGAACCAAGACCAGCGCACCTTTCATGTCCATAATGGCACCAAAACAGCCCTTAAAATCGCCCGTGAAAATGGCGTGACACTTGGGAACCCCCGCCTTGCGGAAGCCCGCCAGAAGTCAATTGCGAGCCGTTCCGCCCGTGCTGGTGAGTTCACCGGCAAGATTCGGGGCATTGTCGAGGAAATCAAAACCAAGTGCCACGTCAGCGGACTTCGGGAACTGGCTGAAATCCTCAATTTGCGGGCGGTCAAGACCAGCCGGGGCGGGGCTTGGACGGCTCAAAACCTTTGGACAGTCCTTAACGCCTAATGACCTGTGCAAACCACACTGAAAGACGCCAGCGGACAGGTTATCGGTTATCTTGTGGACAGGACGCCATACCGCAAGGAAATTCATAGCCGTTCGGGTGCAATGGCAGGCTTGGTTCAATCCCGAATTAGGACGCAACGGAACCACGTTTGACCGTAGCGGGGCGAAAGTCGGGGAGGGTGATTTGCGAGCCGCACTTGTGGACTTATCAGGGCAATAAGCATCTGAAATACCGTATTTTTGACCCTCGTTTTCTTTCGTGAAAATGAGGGTTTTTGTTGACTTGGCACGCAATTCTGGCGTGGAAAATACCGTGCCAAGTGCCGTGAAAGCGTGCAACTATTTCCATTGTTTACAGAGTAAAAATGCACTCGCAATTCAGGGCTGGCACTGGCTATGCTATGGGTTATTTTTTAATGTTTTTGGGTCAAAGTGCGGAGTCAAATAGCTTCACAGAATGCCCCGTAATCGCTCCCGGATGCCTTCCGGGGCGTCCTGATTTCCAGAACGCCCGAAGACCTTAAAAGCCATTTCGTTTGCTATAAACGATTTTCCAAAACGGGGTGCATTTCACGAATGCGGCGAGTCTGGGAAATGCCCGCCGATGCTCACCGGATTGGATATGAGCGATTTTCGCAAGGTGGTTGAAGTTGCTGTCCGCCGGGGAAAAATACGAAGCACGACCGCACGGGCGGAAGATTGACGGTTGGCCCCGCTGGTTGACTGCGGCTCTTTGGTTCTGAATAGCGGGGAGAGGCGAGAGCAAAGGGAGAGGGGCACCCGTCCAACATGGACGCCCCGGAAAATGTCCGCTGCATTTATCTATTTCCCAGCCCCGGATTTTGATTGAGGCCCGTCCCGTTCCCAAAAAATCCGGCGACCAGATTTTGACGGGGCGTATTTACCTAAGCCTGCCCGCTTATGGATTGTCCGCTCGCAATTCAGATAAAATTCCCTTTGGTGTCATCTGTAAAAGCCCATAAAGAAATCGGCGAAAACATCCGCAAGTTTCGCAAGAAACGCCGGATGACTCAGGAGAGATTGGCCGAAAAAGCCAATCTTCATTCCGTTTATATCAGCCAAGTCGAGCGGGCAGACCGGGCAATCACGATTGAAACGCTGCTGAAAATCACCAAGGCACTTGGCGTGAAATTGCGTGACGTGGTTGGCAAGTTGTGAGGTAAGCCTGACAGGCTTAAAATCTTTTTTGCTTTTTTTCTTGTACAGCTTTCGATTTCTGCCAATGTCGTTCTCCAGTGCTGCCCCTTTCCAGCACATCGGGAAATGGCCAACACGGATAAAAACCAGCACCCAACCACAGAAAACTTGATGAAGACAATTAGGGTAGCCATATTGGTATTCGGAATGTTGTTTCCGTTAAATCTGCTTCACGCCCAAACCATCGGCTCTCCTGTCGTGGCGACTGCCGAGGCACAAGGATTACAACCAGTTTCACACATTGATTTACCACGCTTCGCAACTTACTGGGAAGTGATGCCCGGGGGATTCACGGCTCCATTACCCAGCCCACCTTCTGACCCAACCTTGGCGGTTTTTGCAATTACGGACACCACCTTTCTTGTAGATGCCACAGGGGGACAGGTGTTGACGGATACAGCATCACAAGCTGAGGCAACTGCCGTTGTGAACCTGATAAACCAAGTTCAATCGGCTGAGGCTGCCCAGCAATTTCACTCAATGGCTAGGGCGATGGGAGATGTTTCAAGTGAAGACCTCACAAGCGACCTGCTGGGTTACTCGTTTGACACGAACCAACTTTGGCTGGAAATAACAAACGTATCAAATGGCTGGTCGTATTTGAACCTTCACAATGCGACAAATCAGGTCTATGCAATTTGGAGCACAACGGATTTATTGGCCCCTTGGAATGTCGAGACGGAAGTGTGGCCGACGGATACAAATTGTATGCCGTTTTCTCTCCAGAACTTTGACCGGCAAAATCTGTTTTTGCGGGCAGAAGATTGGACAGGCGTGACGGAGAACGGAAACACCACCCCGGACTGGTGGTTTTGGCTGTATTTTGGAACGACAGCATTGTCAGACACAAATTTGGATGCAAATGGCAACTCGCTCTTGTCGGATTATGAGAGCGGCACAGACCCGAACGTCATGAGCTTTTCAATTTCGGTGACGAATGATTATGTAAAGAACATGAGCGTGCCGGTGCAGTTGAACATTATGAGCGGCACGCCAAATTATTTTGCGGTGTCAGTGGATGACACCAATTATGCCGCCGATGCGAACTGGCAGGCTTATGCGGGAATAAATCTGGCGGTAAATCTTGGCCTTACAGAAGGCTGGCATGATGTTTGGATTGGGTTGCGAGGTCTGCCCGACAACGCAACACAGACTTGGCAATACCAGCGATTAAAGTTGCTTCTTGTACCGCCGCCGCTGGTCATTACCACCCCGAACAACACCAATGTAAACGAGCCGGTGGTTCAAATAACAGGATACAGCCCGGAAGCATTGAATGTAATCAGCTATAACCTGACAAATAGTGCCGGAGTGGTGCAAAATCAGCCGGTCTGGATTTTAGGCCAGCAATATGACACGAATAATCTGGAATTCACGACCAACACCTTTCAAGCATTCGATATTGCACTCGCACACGGTTTGAATGTTATTCAGCTTAAAGCAACAGATTTGGCGGGCAACGTGGCAACCACCAATATCAGCCTTACGTTGAATTATTCCAATAAACCCGCACCCGTGTTGCAATTGAATTGGCCGCAAAGTAGTGTGGCTGTCTGCGGAGCAGGTTTCATCGGCAACGGCTCGGTAAGTGACCCGACGGCAACGCTGGTTGCACAATTAGTGGATACCAACGGCAATACCAATGTAGTCAATGTAGCAGTGGGGCGTGATGGGAACTTTTGGGCACAGAGCCTGCCGTTGATTGGAGGGACGAATGTTTTGACGCTGACAATAACCGACGTGGCAAGCAATACGGTCACAACCAATATCACCGTTATACAAGGCTACCTTGGTTTGGGAATTGATTCAGTGTCAGCAGGGCAGGCGGCGGTTACGGGTGAAATCAACTCCAGTGAATATACGGTTTGGGTTAACGGCTCACAGGCGGTCAATAACGGTGATGGAACATGGGCAGCACAGATTACTCCTGTTGGAAATGGCGGTGGAGTTGTGGAGGCAATCGCAATTCCAAATTCGGATAATGGAGGCAACGGTTCCGGCGGCAGTCCAGATTTCGCTGGCAATCCACGGTCAGCAAAAGCCCAGGGAGTTCAAGCGGTGCTTAGTGCCTCACAAGGAGTTTATATCTACTCCTACCACGAAGACGACACGGAAAATTACTACATTCCCCCCTATACCAATTCTGGCGGATACGTTTATCCAAGTTACACCTATTCGGACATAAATTTTACGCATTGGGACGACGGCAAAGGCGGGAATGGGCAGTGGGTTTTTCACGATGACAGTGGGGTGAAACACACTTTCACTTGGCCTGCTTCGAGCTTTCCTCAATCAGTGCCAAGCGGAACTGGTGTTGAAGTGTATTTGGATTATCCCGGTATTCCGCCACGCACATTTGTTTGCAATCCTCCACGGCTGGCAAAAGAGCATTGTGGTATAAATGTTGGCAAGTCACCCTTTATGCCGACGAATATGCAATGCACGGCAGATGCCAAAATCAAGCTCGCCACTGGCGGGCCTGCGGGTTCCAGCAAAAAGAATCTTTGGGTGCTGACACCCTCTGCGACAAAATACGATTTCCCGTGGTCAATCGGCAGCGGTGATACTTGGTGGCATTCCCTCACCGGCACTTCGATACCGGCACAAAACATTTCAATCAACGGCCAAACAGCGGAACCAGACGGCAACATTTATCTTTTAATGGAGGATAACACGAGTCCCGATATTACACCAACAATTGTGAACGACAATCCAAAGAACTACACTTTCGATGTCTCCCCACAAGAATACATTCCGACCCATGTAACAGAATGCACGGCAGCAGGAAATCCCGACAATACAAGGACGACAATTGGCATTGGCGAATTGGTTGACTTTGGAGGAATGCCCGCCGGAACAATTTGGAGCGTTTCGGGCCAAGGTAGTATTAGCTCAACCACCGGGTCAGGCACAGTCCTTACGGCTTTTATGAGTCCCGGCTCTGTAACTGTTACGGCAACAATTTACAACGTATCAATTCAGACAACGTTCAGTGTGGTTGCCCCATCGGGAGTTCAAGTTGCCGACCATTATGACAATCCCCAAGGCTGGGTAAGCGGAACAGCAGAAATTGGTGCCGATACCAAATATTTACTGAATATACTCCCAACGTCAGTAAGCTTCATTAAGGCTTCAATGCGAGAAAATATTCCAGCCCATTCTCTTACTTGGCCCGATGGCGTCACGGATAATCTCCCCGCTCAAATTGTTCCTGTTGGCCCCGGTGATTGCGGAGACGTATTTACGGATGAAATTCGAGATGGTCTTGTCACGAAATACAATATTTTTAATGGAACAAGTTTTGTGGATTTTTCCTTTTCTTTCAGTTGGCCGGATGAGTACAAAAATCAAAGCGGTGATTGGATACAGTTTACTACAATTAGTACGCAGACTAAATTCAGCGGCTCGAATCTGACAGGACAACAAACCTATCAGGGAGTTTCCGGTGCCCCTATTGGCCCATTTCAATGAGTTAGAATGGCGGGAAACGAGCAAAAATTAAATTTATTATGAGAATCCAATATTTCAGATACCACATGGCAATGCTACTTGTGTTTATCTTTGCGGGAACCGCGGCAGCTATCATTTCCCAATCTTTTTCCAGTTGGGGAAATCTCACAACGAATAGTCCTGACATTATTATTGCACGTTGCCGTGAAACTCCAGAAACCGTAAAACCAAATGGGCATACAGTTGATACCCAAGGTTGGATTATTTCCAATATGGAAATTGTATCCATCTTAAAGGGTGCTACAAATTCTGGAGCTGTCCAACTGGGGTCGGAGTATTGTCCAAGGCAAGGCGAATTCTACTTGATTTTCTCTAATTTCCACGATGGATATTATACGTCAACAGAGCCATATCGTTTCATTCCGCTCGGTTTGCAGTTTTCCACGAATATGATTACAGGCGTCACGCTGGATGAAAAAATCCAGCACCTTTTAGAGCGTCGGCTTAACAGCTTGAACCAGCAGATGAAAAGCGAGCAAGAAGAAAAGCAACGTTTGGAAGATGCTTTAAGAAAATAATCCCGGAGAGGCTCCGGGAGCGTTTAGCGGGCATAGTGGCGAATGGTCAATCCCGTTCGCCCTTTGGCTGGCGTTATTAACGACAGTCCAAAACGCCCACGCATAGCGGTAGCTGTGCAACGTCACTCCCTTGACTCCCGCCCGCGCACAACGGCGACGAAACCGGCTTGCCCGGTCGTTGGCCGTAAACGTCGAGAGTTTCGGGAACAATGCGCCAGTGGTCGGCAAATGGCTTAACACGGTTTCCAGCGCCTTGCTAATCGCGAATTGTGCCCGCGAGCCGGTTTTCATCCGAAAATAGGTGATGGTGCGGCTTTGCCAGTCAACATCCTCGGCGGTCATGTTCGCGGCGTCGCTCTGCGCCGCGCCGGTTTCCCAAAGCAATTCCAAGAACAATTTCCACTCGGCGTTTTTCTCGCGGGCAAGGATGGTTTCTTGTTCCTCCCGCGTGATACCGCGCCGGTCTTTGGCCTCGTATTTCGGCCACAGGTAAGGCGCAACCACCGGGAGCGCAATCCAGCCCAAGCTCAAGGCGAAGTTGTGCAACCGTTTCAGGAAATAGGTGATGGCAACTTTTCCTTGCTTGAACACCGCAAAAAAATCATCGGCGGTTGTTTCCAGAAGCTTTTTGTTTCGCAGTCCGTCAAAGGACGGTGACTTGAACACGCTGGCGTAACGCTCCCGGCTGCTGTCCTTGCCGCGCGATTGCAATTGCTCCATGACGGTCTGCCATGTGCGTTCCACAAAGGCCGGGTCACTGGCCGTAAGATAAGCGCGGGCAAGGTGCAAGTTTAGCACCGGCTGGCGTTGCGCCTCGTTGCGGGCGTTTAGCAGGCTCTTGGCCTCGGTTTCGTCTTTGGTGCGGAGACTGGTTTGCTTGCCAGTGGCGGTGTCCTCCATGTAGAACACCCCGCCGCGCCGGAACAGGTTGAATTTCGATTTCATGGATGATTCTCTGAATCGAAATTTCAGTCCGTTATCCCCGGCATTTTTGAACGCCAGTGGTGGCGAGTTTCAGCAAGTTCTAGCCAGTTTTGGCGAATTGTCTTACCATCCGCCCCATGACTGGCACTTTTGCTGACAGTGGCCGTCCATCCGCTCAAGAAACCCTGTGTTTACAAGGGTTTTAACAACTTGAACACAGATGGACACGGATGGGAAACAACCAAAGCGGAAACGGGAAAACGCGGATTTTTAACCACAAACTCGCTGAATACGCGAACAAGACAGGGAGTTTGAACCGCAAGAGGCACGGGGAAAACGCGGGGAAATGTGACCGCAACGCCGGGGACGCCAAGACAGGGCATTTTCACCACGGCACAGAGGCGCAGAGGTCTTGCAACCCAGCGGTGACAGGATCATTAAAGCCGAATCTTTGCCATTAGCTTTTTCGCCGTTTAATATCTGGTTTGGCGACGCAGTGCCGGTTTTTCTTACAAGGCGACTTGATTTTGCCTAAGCAAGTCAAATCCAACAGGTTGTGTGATGCAAGGAGGGCCTGGTTCGATTTTTTTGGTTGGTAAACTTTACAGAAGTTATAATACTAATGAGGGACTTGCCCAATATAACAATACATAAAGCGAATCAATTCAAACCTTTGGTATGGCGCTGCTAAGTTCGAGACAGCCAGGTCCGCAGTTTTGCGCTGAAAACAATGATGCAAACCGCGTTTTTGCCCTGCTAAAACCCACAATGAAAATCACCGGATTTCCTAAAATCGCCGAACCACTCAACCAGGTAATATTGGACCGCGAATTCATCTGCTCTAAAGTTTGGCACAATGGCTGCTTATGAGTTGTGGATTGGCGTTTTTTAAAACAACAATTACAAAAAAGAAGATCGTTAAGCATAAAATGAAAACCTTAAAAACCTTGAAAACCGGACTTGTCACGCTGGTTGCCTTGGCCTTGGGAATCGCCTCAGTTCAAGCCACAACCTACGATAATTCATCCATTTCCTCAGGTATTGTTACGTTTGGCAATTCCAATACCGCAACGTATGGGCAGACCTTTACGGCTCCTGGCGGCGTTTTGGACAGTTGGACCTTCTACTTGCAAAACGAGTATGTCACGCCTCAGAACTTCGAGTTTTTTGTCTTTGGTTGGAATGGCAGCAGCGCCACCGGCCCCGCTCTTTATCAAAGCTCCCTGCAGACCGTCACCCCGAGTGAAACCGCATACACGCCGTTCACAGTTAATCCCAACCTGGCGCTCACGGCAGGTCAGCAGTATGTCATGTTCATCAATGAGTCGGGACTTAATGGATCCACGGACGGATTCATCGCACAGGGGGGGAGCGGCTCCTCGCCGCTCGGGGGTGAATTCGTGTACCTGAACAACGGTGATGACTTCTCGCAAGTGACCTCCACCGCTTGGAAAACTTATGTTTTTAGTGATTCGGCTTACATCGCCGACTTTTCCAGCGGCGTGCCCGACGGCGGCATGACCCTGGCCATGCTGGGCGCGGCGGTGTCCGGTCTGAGCTTCCTGCGCCGGAAGCATTAATTGAAGCCCGGATGACCCTGTGACCAACGACACCGAGGGAAACCAAAGCGGAAATCGAAAGAGCAAACGAAGACAGCGAAGAAAAGCGGGGGATTTTTAACCGCGAATCGCACGAATTAACCCGTATGGGACAACCTTGGACGGCAGACAAGGAGGGTAAACCACAGAATTAACGGGGTGCGTTTATATCAAGACAGCGGCGGGGTGCCGCGCTTCCAGATCAAGGGTGGCCCATTTCAGGCCGTGCTGGTGCGCCAGATTGCCCAGATACCAATCCGTGCTTTTACGGTGGCTCGGAAAGGGCAGTCCGTCCAAGGCCCTCAGGTCGGCCGGGATAAAATCGGGCTGGCTGTCCTTCCAAAAAGCCGCCAGGGTTTCACGCGCTTGCTCCGCCGTGGCGCCATAAGCGGCCATGCTGACCCGGAGAAAACCCAACTCGGCGAGCGGACACAGGGCCGGATTTTTGCCTGACGCCCAGGAAACCACTTTGTCATGGTCCTGGTGTCCGGCAATCAGTCTGGCCACGAGGGTGGAAATATCCAAAAGGTAGGTCACGGAAATTCCTCCAAGGCCCGTTGGACGTCCTCATGGGTCAGAATCTTGTCGGAAACCAGCACCGTGCCATAGTTGCGCTTTTCCAGCCGGGGCCGGGGTGCCTCCGCCACCACCAACAACCGAAAACGCAATTCGGTGTCGGAAACCTTGTCCACTTGGAAAATCTGGCCGGGCTTGACGAGTCCGTTCAATGACCCCGGCCGGTATTTGGCGTCAATTTGAGTTGTTACTGGATCACTCACAGTGGGAATCTCCCACGTTTTGGCGCTGCCCTCAAATCCAAAGGAATGCCTCCCCGTAAAAAAGAGAAAGCCCGGACACAACTCCGGGCTTATCACCCACCAGTCACCAGTACGCGTGACATGGATGAGGGGGGGGAAAATTCAAAAATCAAAGGGCAAAATCCAAGGAAAACGGGCCGTGTCCTGTCCGTGGGCCGGGCGCGCCAGGTTGGCGAACGGTCTGCGGGTTGGGAAACCCGCGATACGGCAGGCTTGGAAGCCTGCGGTACGAAAAAACCCCGCCTCGTCCTCGCGGTCTGCGCAGCGCTCCGACCTCCGGCCACTGTCTGGCAACCCTCCCGCCGCCGCTGAAGCCATGGCGGTCGAGCCGGGTTGGTGGAGGCAACCCGCGCCCGGGACCGGGCTCGTTACCTGGTAACGGAATCTGCTCAAAACTGGCAAAATTGCTTGACACTGCTTAACTGCTTCAATCCCAACAGTTTATGAGCCGTGTCAATCAAATTCCGCACCCCATCGCGTTACTAGCAGCCTGTCGGACTTGAAAACTGCGCGGGTGTAATGAC
>CAZUBG010000129.1:0-3778 GCA_964618545.1 uncultured Bifidobacteriaceae bacterium
GTGCGCAAGCGCATCAGCGCCATGAAACAATATTCCACGCTCGGCAGCGGCTTCAAAATCGCCATGCGCGATTTGGAAATTCGCGGCGCGGGCAATCTGCTCGGTTCAGAGCAGAGCGGCCATATCACCGCCGTGGGCTTTGAACTTTATTGCCAGTTGCTCAAGCAAAGCGTCAGTTCGCTGAAAGGGGAGAAGATCAAGCCGCGCATCGAGGTGCAGATCAAACTGGATTTTCTGCCCCTGGAAAAAAGCCTGCCCGAAAAATACATCACCGAACCGCAACACCGCATCGACATCTACCGCAAGCTCGCGCAGGCGACGGACAAGCCCGCGCTGGAAACCCTGCAAAAGGAATTGCGTGACCGCTTCGGCCCGCCACCGCCCGCCGCTGAACTGATCTTTCAGGTCGCCGAACTGAAAATCCTGGCCGGTGATAAATCCGTCACCAGCATCGAGGTGAAGGAGGACCGCCTGATGCTCCGGCGTCGTGACGATTACATCATGGTCGGCGGGAAGTTCCCGCGCCTGACGAAAAAGGAGGCCAAGGCAAGGTTGAAGGAGATCAAGCGGGTGGTGCTGGCGGTGTAAAAACGATACATTGAAAATGTTGGTTTCCAACTGAAAATTGATGTTCCCTCACGAGGGATTTCTCCAGCCAGCGGCTCGAATAACCTCGCGCAAATTTTGTTCCAAAGCATCAAAAGCAGACAATCTGCGAAGCGGGCTGAAATCGTCAATTAGTTCAGCAAGACGATAGGATGCTTTTTCGGGTGAAAATTTCCTGAGCCGTTTTGTGGGAAGTTCAGTGGCCTGTCGCAACAATTCGTGTAGCACTGATTTCGGGTCTGGAAGTTCTTCAATTCTTTGTAGTGATGGAATATCCAAGCGAGTTCTGCCTGCCGGGTTGCCTGATGCCCTGCGTATTTGAGCCTCATCAAACAAAAGCCAGGATTCGGTCATGCGAACTGGAATTACGCACACATACGGCCTATTGTTAAATAGATCAGATGAAGCAAGCCGCACCGCACGCTGGATTTCATTAATGCGATTAGCACTTGGTTCTCTTTCGGCGTCCCTGTGGATAAAAATTAAATCACACGGATATAGGTCGAATGCCTTTGCTATCTTGTTCTCCAGACCGTCAGGTGGATTTGGCAACTGACGAAGGTCGGCCCATACACATTCAACAGGTCTCACGATTCCGTTTGCAATCAGCAGCCACTTCAACGGATGCAGTAGCACTGCATCCGTTGGTCCATCGGCAACCAAGGTAAAACGCAGCGCATTCATCCGCCCGAAGGCATGTTTATCAAAAGTTGTTGTATATCTGCGCGATCCATAACTCGCCTCCGACTGGTTGTGGTGTTCCGCTCTGATGCAGATGGGTTTAGGTAGGCAAGAAGATTCCCTTTACCTGTAATTCTGTGGTTTTTTATTTTTTTTGCCCGCCAAGTCCCTTCAAGGCAACTGAACTGTAACTTGGCATAACGAATAATACTATCGCTGCCAGACAACGATGTCTTGTGAACTTCCTCTGCCAATTCTGCCAGCAAAACGGAATCCTCTGGAACTTGCTGAAATACTGCCGGAGAATGGGTGTTGACAATCACCTGTCGTAATGGGTTGGCTTGATCACTTGGTTCGTCGGTATCGGTTGCAATATCCTGAAGAAGTTGGAGCATTACTGGAATGCGTCGGGGATGAATGCCGTTCTCAGGTTCTTCCAGACATAACAGACCACCTGATTGACGGTCAAATTCCATCACCGTCAAAGCCAAGAACCGCAATGTTCCGTCAGAAAGATCTCGAGCCGGATGCAAGGTTCCATCACGAGTTTTTACAAACAATGTAAATCGTTCCCTGGCTTCATCGCGATCTATGGTCACCTCTCGAACATCCTCCAAAAGTTCTGCCAACCGGTTAGCAACTTGCGCATAAACGGCCCCGGATTTGAATTTTTCCTGATCCTGATTGTCATTTTCATTTGGCTTGCGAGCAAGTTGGTAGAGTGTTGCAGCCATGTGGGAACCATCTGATCCCATCCTAGGTGAAGCTGTGAATTCATCCGGTCGCCGCAATGCTGAACTTTCAAGTTGAAGCAGCCTCCAAGATTGCATTTCTCGGCGGACAAGAAGAGCTGTAGGATACTCCCCCGTTTGCACTGTACTAAGCATAGTCCTTGGCAGAGCGGAGGCTGGACGAGTAAGTAAACGGCCTGAACGCCCGTCTTGGTGCATACGAACGATGGATTGACCATCCTGTGACTCTGTTGAAATGAAATCTGATGTCCTTCGCCCTTCTAAAACCGATTCCCGCCACTCTTTATTTACGGGAAAAAGGATGTGCTCTGAAGCATCCCGCAGTCGCATCGGAACCAAAGTTTCTTCCAACACTTCCAATGGACCTGCATCAGAATGGCTGGATTCCAATTTGCGCAACCCAAGGCGCAGAACATAACGCGCCAAAGTAATTGACGCATCGACATGCTGTCCGAGATCATCAAATCCATGCTTGGGAAGAATCATTTCCGCTTCAAACCGCAATTCACGATCGTGTTCCGTTCCGATCCGATGAAAAATGCCGCGAATATCACCGGTTCGTTGTGGTTCATCTCGAACGGAGAGGGCTGCTTCCGCAAGTGTTCGTTCTGTCAGTGAACTCAAAAATAAAATTGCATCGAATAAATTTGATTTGCCAACGCCATTTGCCCCGGCAATACAGGTGAATGGTCCAAAGTGGACATCAACATCCACCAAATTCTTAAAACCAGATACTTTTAACCGAGTTAGCATTGAACAATTCTATCCATTTTTTTTCTTTTTGTGAACAAGAGTTGTGTTTTTAAATTTTAACAATGCAATATTTTTAAGCGTTTCTGGGAACGTTGTTTGCATATTTAAGTCATTTATCTCCATATCGCCCCACTCCTCCGCCAACTGCAGCGCATTGGTCTCGTGGTAGGTCTGGTGCCGGCCATTTTCCAAATCGTCAATGCCCCTGGCCAGTTCGTGCTTGAGCGCGGGGGGATTCAACCCGCCAGCGGAACAGTTCGGCCTGTTCATCCTGGGCAAGCTGCGCCGCTGCGGCCTTGATTTGTTCCACGGTCCTCATGGTTCTGAACCTTACGCCGACCTGGCTGTTTTGCCGTTTTTCCAAGTGATCAGCGGGAGTCCGAGGCGGCGGTTCTCCGCCCGCGCCTTGCGCGCGGCGCGGTTCATTGCGCGGCGAACCGGCACTATGAGGTCATCCTGTGATTGTGTTTTGCGCACCACTCTCATGGCAACAGCATACGCCTTAGTTCCATTGGTGTGCAAGTGTCGGATGCGGCCCATAAGGAAGTTGATGCACCCCACTTCCTTTAAGAGAAATTCGCGTGCGAAGGCAGTCTTGCCCGCACCATTGCAGCCGGCAATCAAATAGATCGTTGGTGGGGGCGTGGGCATGGATCACGGATGCTCGACAGTCATACTCATGGTTCTGAAAATACGCCCGCCCTCCGGGGAATTCAACCCCGCAGATTTTCGCACCTGATGAAAGGCAGGCTGGGCGGGGGGGGAGAATTTCGTCACCCGCTGGCGCGGGGGACGGGAATAATGGGCAGAGCGGCAGTTCCGCCCCACCGGAGGCTGGCAGGGCGGCGCTGGCGCGCCGCCGGGGTGTGGCGCTCTTGGCGTGGCCATGGTTTTAACTGAGTTGCGGGGTGTTGACTGGGGGGCGAGGGTGAAAAGGGAAATTCGTCACCCGCTGGCGCGGGGTGACGGGAATAGTGGGCAGAGCG
>CAZUBG010000129.1:3878-16062 GCA_964618545.1 uncultured Bifidobacteriaceae bacterium
AAAAGGGAAATTCGTCACCCGCTGGCGCGGGGTGACGGGAATAGTGGGCAGAGCGGCAACTCTGCCCCACCGGAGGCTGGCAGGGCGGCGCTGGCGCGCCGCCGGGGTGTGGCGCTCTTGGCGTGGCCATGGTTTTAACTGAGTTGCGGGGTGTTGACTGGGGGGCGAGGGTGAAAAGGGAAATTCGTCACCCGCTGGCGCGGGGTGACGGGAATAGTGGGCAGAGCGTCAGATGTGGCTCACCCAGTTTAATCCGCCGACCAACGAATTTCATGCACGCGTCCGAAATAGGGCCAATCCTCCGGTCGTGCCACCAACCCGGCCCGCACTGGATTCTGGCGGACGTATTGCCATTTCTGCGCGTAGCTTTCGCCGTCCCGCAAACGATGGTGAAAACCGCCGGCTTGAAAGATGCCCGTGTCTGGAGGAGTTTTTGCAAAGCGATCTTTCCAAAACCCCATCCAACGCTCAATGGTGAAGCGCAAATCACATGGCGCGCAAAACAAATGGAGATGATCCGGCATCAGCAAATAATCGCTCACCAGCCAGGCCGTCGCCTTATTTTCCCAGATGGCGTGAAGAGCACGCTGCACCGAGGCTTGTGCCAGCCAGCGATCGCGGTGCTCGGTGGAAACAGTGAGGAAGACCCAGTTCGGTCCTCCGGGAAAAATATGAACTCCCTTGGCCGGATTGTGGCGACCCGGTTCAACGAAAGGCGTTTCGCGCATGTGGGAATTCGTAATACAAACTGAACGGATGCGAAAGAGAAATTCGTCACCCGCTGGCGCGGGGGACGGGAATAGTGGGCAGAGCGGCAGTTCCGCCCCACCGGAGGCTGGCAGGGCGGCGCTGGCGCGCCGCCGGGGTGTGGCGCTCTTGGCGTGGCCATGGTTTTAACTGAGTTGCGGGGTGTTGACTGGGGGGCGAGGGTGAAAAGGGAAATTCGTCACCCGCTGGCGCGGGGTGACGGGAATAGTGGGCAGAGCGGCAGTTCCGCCCCACCGGATATATTAAAAAAAATCCCGTCAACCGCGCAGGCGGAGGACGGGATTATACGATTTATTCGATCAGGAAACCCAGCCGCTCTTCAGGCCGTAGGCGGCGTCGTTCCAGGTCAGTTCCTGTTTGAACTGGCGGAGGCGGGTGTCGGCGTCAATGACGAGGACTTCCAGACCGGCGATCGCGCCGAAATCCTCGAGCATCTCGGTGGTGACGGCGTGGCTGAAGCCGGTGTGGTGCGCGCCGCCCGCGTAAATCCACGCGGCGCAGGCGGTTTCCAAGCCGGGCCGGCACTGCCAGACGGCCTGGGCCACCGGCAGTTTGGGCATGGGCTGTTCGGGTTTGACGGTGTCCACCTCGTTGATGAGCAGGCGGAAGCGGTTGCCAAAATCCATGAGCGACGCGTTCAGGGCCGGGCCGGCCGGGGTGTTGAACACGAGACGGGCGGGATCGGCCTTGCCGCCGATGCCCAGGGGATGCACCTGCAACGAGGGCTTGCCGTCGGCGATGCTCGGGCAGATTTCCAGCATGTGCGACCCGAGCACGACCTTGCCGGCGGGGTTCAAGTGGTAGGTGTAATCCTCCATGAAGGACGTGCCGCCCTTGAGGCCGGTGGCCATCACCTTCATGGCGCGGACGAGCGCGGCGGTCTTCCAGTCGCCTTCGCCGGCGAACCCGTAGCCTTCGGCCATGAACCGTTGCGGGGCCAGACCGGGCAGTTGCACCAGACCGTGCAGGTCTTCAAACGTGGTGGTGAAGCCGGCGAATCCGCCGGTGGTGAGAAACGCGCGCAGGCCGAGTTCGATGCGGGCCGCCTCGCGGATGGATGAGTGGCGTTTGCCGCCTTTCTTCAGGTCGGCGGCCACTTCGTACAGGCTTTCATATTCGCCGACGAGCGCGTCAATTTCCTTGTCGGTCGCCGCGTTGACGTACTTGACGAGGTCGCCCACGCCATAGCCGTTGACGGAGAAGCCGAACTTGATCTGCGCGGAGACCTTGTCGCCCTCGGTCACGGCCACTTCGCGCATGTTGTCGCCAAAGCGGGCGAATTTGGCGGTCTGCCAGTCCGCCCAGGCGGCGGCGGCGCGGGCCCAGGCGCCGAGCCGGGCCTGCACGGAGGCTTCCTGCCAGAAGCCGACGACCACCTTGCGGTTCAAGCGCATCCGGCTCCAGATGAAGCCGTGTTCGCGGTCGCCGTGCGCGGCCTGGTTCATGTTCATGAAATCCATGTCAATGGTGGCCCAGGGAATGTCGCGGTTGTACTGGGTGTGGAGATGGGCGACGGGCTTGCGCAATTGCTTGAGGCCGTTGATCCACATTTTGGAGGGGGAGAAGGTGTGGCACCAGGTGATCAGGCCGATGCACTTGGGCGCGTTGTTGGCGGCCTGGCACAATTCGGTGACGGCATCGGGCGTGACCAGCACCGGCTTGAACACGACCTTGACCGGGATGGACGGCGAGGCGCTGAGGGCTTTGGCGATTTCCTGGGAATGCACGGCCACGGCCTTGAGGGTTTCGGGTCCGTACAAGTGCTGGCTGCCGGTGACAAACCAGACCTCAAACTGCTTTAAATTGATGCTCATGGATTATGGGGATTGATCGTTGTCGTTGTTTTTAATGTGTGGGCTAATAAATATGTGTGAGGGTGATTTTGGAACGATTTTGGGTTTTTGCAAGCTGTTTTCGCAAAATGGCGGACGGGGGCGGCCGGGCTCATGGCAGGGCGGTGCTGCGGTGCCGCCCAGTTATGCCGCCCGGTTTGTTTCCATGCCTGCAACCGAACCTCATTAAATCAACTGGTGGGGCAGGGGGAGCAGGGGGAAAATGGGGATTTCGTCACCCGCTGGCACGGGTGACGGGAATAATGGGCAGAGCGGCAACTCTGCCCCACCGGAGAGGATTAGGAAAACGCGCCCAGCAAGGCCCGCATTTCGTCCGCCGCCTGCGCCGGGTCGGTGAGGGTTTGGGCGATTTCCTGTTTCAACAGTTCGCGATAGCGGCGCCGCAACCGGTGGACCGCCACCCGCACGGCGCCTTCGCTCATTAGCAGCGCGGCAGCGGCTTCGGCGTGGGGAATGTCATTTTTGCCCACCATCAAATAAAACTTCAACATCTCAAACTGCCCGCCCCGGCCCTCGGCGATATTTTCCGTGCGCAAACGGGCGACCACCTGTTCGAGCAGGGTGAGCGCCCAGGCCCGGTCGTAGAGTTTGTCCGGGCTCAAGTGGTCCGCCGGATCCACCTGATACCGGGTGTCGGCGTCCTGCCAGTCCAGCGAAAGCAGCGCCGCGCCGCCGCCGCGTTTCTGGCAGTGGGCGCGGTCCCATTCATTCGCCAGAAAGTGTTTCAGGGCCGCGAGCAGAAAGGCGCGGAACCGGCCCCGGTTGCTGTTGACCCCCGCAAGATAATTCTTTTCCAACAGCCGGGCGAAAAACTCCTGGGTCAGATCCTGGGCATCCTCCCGCGAATGCCCCTGCCGCCGCACATAGGCATAGAGCGGGTACCAATAAGTGCGGCACAATTCCTCCAGCGCCACGTCGGCCGAGGGCGAACTGCGGTCGCCGGCCGCCAGCACGACGGTCCAGCGCGTGGTGGCGAAGATGTCCCCGCGGGCGGCGGCGGTGCCGGGTGGTTGGTCTTCAGTGCTCAATCAAAAATGGGAATTATCCGCCCCTGCCGGCGGCTGATTCTCCAGCCACCGGGCGGCGGCCAGCACCTGGCCCAGGTCCATTTGGGCGAGGTCGTAATGGACGGACACGAGCTGGCCCTGCCCATTAAAAAACCATTTGCCGGTGGTGTCCCGGGTGCCTTCGAGCAAGCCGACGATGTTTTGCCAGGACGTTGTTCCGTTTACGATCTTGCGCGTCTGCAAGCCCGTCAGGGAAATGAACAATTGGGACTCATTGGGAGAGGACAGTTGAAGTTGGTTAAATCGAATCGCATTCCGGTCGAGTTCCTGCCGGGTGCGTTTCAGGAAACGATTAAACTCATTTGTATTGATGCCGGCAGGCGGAGCGGGTGGGGTGGGAGCGAGGGAAGCGGATGGCGCCTGGGGGGGCAGGGGCATGACCGGCGGGATGGGCTGGGCCGTGAAAACTTGAAAGGTCCGGTGCGGGGCTGAGTGAGTCAGCCACAAGAACCCCGCCAGCGCCGTCGCCAACAGCAGGGCCAGGAGTCCGGCCATGGCCAGGAAGGCATATTTCAAAAACCGGCTGCCACCGCCAGACGAAGATGGGACGCCCGGTCCGGTTCCGGCAGCGGAACGCGGCGGCGAGGACTGGCTGACCGCCGGTTTGGCGAGGTTGAAAATGACCTTGAAGGTCAGGATGAGCCCCAATACGAGCAGGGCGAACACCAAGGCGATGGAACCGATTTCCAACCAAACATTTCCCCAACCCCAGCCCGCAAGGTGAGGGGGCAGGCCGTGGTGAATGGATTGGCTCATGAAAAAAAACGGGACCAACAGGGCGAGGAGCACCGCGATCAGAGGGATGACGTAGAAGAGGGCCGGCAAGCTCAACACCACGGCAGCGGCGATGAGAACATACAGCAACGCAGAGTGGTTGCTCCCAGCCGGTGGCGGTGGATTGAGGGGGGCCGGGGGAATGACCACCGTGCCCGCCGGGCCAGTTGGCCCCGCCGGCCCGGCTCCGGAGATCGGCGGTGGTGCCCATGGCCGGCCCGCCGCCGGTGTTGCTGGCGCCACCTGACCGAAAATATCCTCGTAGGCATACAGGAACACCGCGATGGCCACCGGTGCGCTGACCAGCACGCCAATGCAGCAAGCCGGCACCCCCAACCACCACACTCCCGCCAGCACCAACAGGAATCCGAAGACTTTCCACCAATGCTTGTTCACCACCTTGCGGCTCAGTTCCATGGCCGGCCAGAAATCCAGCCCCTTGTCCATGACCAGCACCAAGGAGAAGCACCAGGCCACGAGCAAATAGACGCCCGGCAGGATGAAGCAAATAAATCCGAGTCCAATCAAAACCCAGGCCACCAGGTTGAGGAGGAACAGATGCAAAAACCGTTTGCTGAAACCGGAGAAGGCGGTTTCCACCGTCACCGGCTCGCCCCGGATGGTTTTAAGAAAATACAAAAACAGCCCGGCCCACAGCGGTCCGCCCAGGACCAGTCCCAGAACGGAGGTGCCGTCCGAGACATTCATATCGGAAGCTGCGTTTCCCAAGTGGCTGGTCCGGGCAAAGGCGGAACCAGCGATGATGAGCAGCAATAAAATCAGGGCGTGGATGCCCACCAGTTCCCAGAAATGCGACTTTACCAATGCCCAGCCTCGTTCCAGGCAATGGCCGGTCTTCAACGTGTAGTCGCGCGCCAGAATGGCCTCCGGCGACGGTCCCGGGGGTGGCGGCGGGGAGCCGGGAGGCGACAGCGGTGGTGGTGGCACGCCCCCGGCTTGCCCGCCCATGCCGCCGGCCCCCGGCGGCGTGTTGGCAATGGTCTCCACCGCCGTTTTGACCTGGCTGGCGTGTTGGTAGCGGCGGTCCGGCTCCTTTTCCAGCGCCCGCAGCACCACTTCATCCAATCGCACGTCCACGCGCACTCCGTGCGCCCCGGCGGAGGGCGGGGCGAACTTGCCCAGCGGCAGCTCACCGGTCAGCATTTCATAAAACACGACGCCCAGCGAGAAGATGTCCGCCCGGTGATCCACGGACTGCGGTTTCTCGACCTGTTCCGGCGCCATGTAATGCGGCGTGCCAATGGCCCCCTGCGTTTCGGGCACGCCGGTTTCCGGCGGGTTGCCCAGAATCTTGGCGATGCCAAAATCCGCGATTTTCACCCGGCCCTTTTTATCCAGCAGAATATTGTCCGGCTTGATGTCCCGGTGGACGATGCCGGCGTCATGGGCAAATTGCAGCGCCTCGCAAATTTGGGGGACAATCTGCAAGGCCTCGCGCGGGGTGAGTTTGCCCGCCTGTTCGAGTTGGCGCAGGTTCAGGCCGTCCACGTATTCCATGATGAAAAACGGCATGCCCTGCACCTGGCCGAATTCGTGGACGGTGATGATGTTGGGATGATTCAGCCGGGCGAGCGCGCGGGCCTCGCGGTTGAAGCGTTCGGCAAAGTCCGGGCCGCCGGTGGTTTGCGGCGGGAGGATTTTCAGGGCCACGATGCGGTCCAGCACCGGCTGGCGGGCCTGATAGACGGCGCCCATGCCGCCCTTGCCGATCAGGGAGAGGATTTCCAATTGGGGAAAGAGCGCGGCCACTTCGGCCACGGTGGGCGGTTGAAAGGGCGGGGTGTCGGATGCGGTTTCCGCCGCCCCCTGGGCCAGCAGACAGGCGGGGCAAAGACCCGCCAATCCGCCCGCCGGCAGCGGCGCGCCGCATTGAGGACATTTCTTTTCCATGTTGGGACCGGCTTCCGGCTCATTCATATACCAATCTCAGAAGCAAATCCGGCAAAATGTTACAAAATTTTTCACGGCCCGGGAGGAGCGGGGGGGCCGATCAGGCTGCCGCCGGACTCAGACAGGCTCACAGTGCCAAGCCCCGGGATCCTTGGCTATTGAGGCGGAATTTCCAGTTTGAGCGAATAATCCCGGTACCCGAGGGAATGCCAGAAGGCCACGGCGGCGGTGTTCCGGGTCAGGACTTCGACCGTCAACCGTTTGTTGGCGGGCCAGACTTTGGAGCGGAGAATCTCAATGGCGTTGCGGCCGATGCCCTGGCGGCGCCGGTGGCGGACGACAAACAAATGGCGCAAATAGACTTCGTCAGGCTGGTCGAGGTACAGGGCGTAAGCGACCGTTTCCGCGCCCAGCATGAACAGCTCGGCGTTATATTTCGTGAACAGCCAGTTCCGCATGCGCGCTTCCAACTCCGCAACGGTCGTGGGATTGCGATGCCCCTCGTCGCGAATCAACTGATGATTCAATTCGGCCAACAGTGCGCAGTCAGCCAGGGTGGCCGGTCGGTGTTTCATGTCAGGTCCAGATGCCCAGTTCAACGAGTTGTTGGGTCACCAACGGCGCCCAGCCCCGGTTGGCCGCCGGGCTGGCCGGGCTGGGATGCAAAATGCGCCCGAGTTTGAACTTCACCCCGTCCCTCACCGCTTCGCCCCGCGCCCAGGCGAAACCGCCGACGCCAACCAGCCAGTCCGGCTGGAGAATTTCCAACACCCGGCGCAGGTGTGTGTCGCAAACGGCAAAGAGCCGGGACTGTTCCGCCGGGGGGAGTTTGTCCGGCGTGCGGTTTTTTCCGCCCGCCTCACAGAACACCAGGGGACAATAATTGAGCACAAAATGATCGGCGAAAAACGCGTCCGGGGAGGAAAAACGTGCGGCGAACAACCCCCACAGCCGGCGGCCGCTGACTTCTGAACGCGGGCAGTCAAAGCCCTGCACGGGACGTTTGGGATGCGCGCCGGCCGGCTGACCGACGGGGGTGTTGATGCCCAGCCAGTCGCGCACCGCGGCGACTTCGCCGAAGGGAATGCCGGTCTGCGTCATGCCAAACGGACCGGGATTCATGCCCAGGAAAACGATGCGTTTGCGGCGATGTCCATACCGGCGCAAATATTCCTCATGCGCGGGCCAGGCGTAGTCGAGCGGATTATAAATATGGGTGACCGGGCCGGCGAAGCGCAGGCTGCCGGCCCGCGCCGAGAGTTCCCGCGCGGCGGTGATGAGCTGCTGGCTGACCGGCGATGGCTTGGTCGGGACCGGTTTTGTCATTTTGGAAACGGTATTAAACCCGGACGAAAAGGCAAGATATTGGGAAGGGCCCTGGCCGGCCGGCGAAGCCAAATCATTCGGTGGAAAACTCGCAACGCTGTCTTGACTCGCCGCCCGGCCTTTCTATCATGATCTTTTAGTTTCATTAAACAAATTTGAGATAAGATATCATTCTATGAGTACCATCATTGACATACAGGCGCGTGAGATTTTGGATTCGCGCGGCAATCCAACCGTCGAAGTGGACGTCCATCTGTCCGGCGGCGCCATGGGGCGCGCGGCCGTGCCCAGCGGCGCCAGCACCGGCGAAAACGAGGCCATCGAGCTCCGTGACGGCGACAAAAAACGCTTCAACGGCAAGGGGGTCACCAAGGCCGTCAAGAACGTGACCGAAAAAATCGCCCCCGCCATCATCGGCAAGGACGCGCTGGACCAGCTCACGGTGGACCGCACGATGATCGAATTGGACGGCACGGAAACCAAGTCCAAGCTCGGCGCCAATGCGATTCTCGCCGTGTCCCTGGCCACCGCCAAGGCCGGGTCCGAAGCCCTCGGCGTCCCCCTCTTCAAGTACATCGGCGGACCCAACGCCAAAGTGCTCCCCGTGCCCATGGCCAACGTCATCAACGGCGGCGCGCACTCCGACGCCCCGATTGATTTCCAGGAATTCATGATCCAGCCCCATGGCTTTGACACCTTCAGCGAAGGTTTGCGCGCCATCACGGAAGTCTTCCACTCGCTCAAATCCGTGTTGAAGAAAAAAGGCCTCAGCACCGCGGTCGGCGACGAAGGCGGTTTTGCCCCGAAATTGGAAAGCACGGAAGCCGCCATCGAGGTCATTCTCCAGGCCATCAAGGACGCCGGCTACAAGGCGGGCAAACAGATCAACCTTGCGCTGGACGCCGCCGCCTCCGAATTTTACACCGGCGACGAAACCTACACCTTCAAAAAAAGCGACGGACGCAAATTGACCGGCGACGAAATGGTCGCTTTTTACACGGAACTGGTCGCCAAATACCCCATTGTCAGCCTCGAGGACGGCTGCGCCGAGGGCGATTGGGTCACTTGGAAGAAATTGACGGACAAACTCGGCGACAAAATCCAGATCGTCGGCGACGATTTGTTCGTCACCAACGTCAAGTTCCTCCAGAAAGGCATTGATACCGGCACGGCCAACTCCATCCTGGTGAAAGTCAACCAGATTGGCACCCTCACCGAAACGCTGGATGCCGTCCAACTCGCCCAATTCCATGCGTACACCGCCGTGCTGTCGCATCGCTCCGGCGAAACCGAGGACTCCACCATCGCCGACATCGCGGTGGCCACCAACTGCGGCCAGATCAAGACCGGCTCCCTGAGCCGCACCGACCGCCTGGCCAAATACAATCAATTGCTCCGCATCGAGCAGCTCCTCGGCAAGAACGCCGTGTACGCCGGCCTGAGCGCGCTCAAGAAGAGCAAGTAATCCGCGGTAAGATTCCAAGCCCGGAGGCTGGCCACAGCTTCCGGGTTTTTTTATTTTCGGACCACTGTCCTCAGCCTCGCACTTGGACTACCAGGTCGGTGGTACTTGGATTTATTCAAAGTCGCTTCAATGCAGGTTGTTGGGCGGCGATCCCTTGCCGCCTTGAGATTGAAAATTGGTGCTGGTTGATTTGAACGAAAAAAACGATAAAACTTGTAATGTTGTGCGGTGAATGATTGAATTGGCGTTGTGATTGTCGAATTTTGCGTTCAAAACCATCGTTCCTTTCGCGGGGAGCAGACGCTGAGTCTGGCGGCCGGCAACTATGACAAGTCCCTCCCGGAAAATTTAATCACGCCTGATTTACCGGGACTTCCCGATCTGCGTCTCATCAAAGCCGTCGCCCTCTACGGCCCGAATGCCGGTGGGAAAACCAATGTTCTCAAGGCATTGCAATTCCTGCAATGGCTGGTGCTGGAATCGGCCACCGGACAGAAGCCGGAGGCCAAGCTGCCGGTCGAACCTTTTCGCTTGGATCACGAGTCGGTGGGAAAACCAACGTTGCTGGAGTTGACGTTCATCGCTGAGAACGTCCGTTATGAACTGGCGGTGGCTGTGACTGGGGAGCGGGTAGTGCAGGAACGGCTCGTGGCTTATCCCAGCGGCCGCGCCCAAGTGTGGTATGATCGCGTGTGGAATGAGGAGACGAAGCAATATGATTGGTCGCCGGAAAAGCCGACTGATTTTGAGCGTGATGACGGCATCGTTGGAAAAACGCGTGACAATGCTTTGTTCCTGTCAACAGCCGCACAATGGGCCAGCAAGCAAGTCACACCGGTGTACGCTTGGTTTGCCAAGAAATTAAAGTTTTTAAATTTAAGCGCGGACGCAGCCTTGTCCTTCTCACATCTCACTCAAGATATTACCGCACAAATTGTGAATGGCTCCGACGGGGCGCACAAGTACATCAGCAGTCTTCTTCGTTCGGCTGATCTCGGTTTGACCAATGTTGATGCCAAGGAGCCAGAGATCCCGGATTTTATGGATTGGCAGGTAACTTTCCAACATGCGGGCAAGGAGGGGGGGCGTTTTACGATGGACTGGCCGGATGAATCCGCCGGAACACGTCGCTTTTTCAGCGTGCTTGGCCCGTGGCTGGAGCTTCTCGTACAGGATCGGGTTCTCTGCGTGGATGAAATTGAAACCAGCTTGCATCCGATGTTGGTGGCGGAGTTGCTGCGCCTGCTTTTAAAATCCACCAATGTTTGCCCGCAATTATTGTTCACCACGCACAATCCGCTGCTCCTGGACATGACGCTTTTGCGCCGTGACCAAGTATGGTTTGCCGACAAAAATCAGGAGGGCGAATCATTTCTGTATCCGTTGACGGATTACAAGCCGCGTGCCGATGAGTCGCTGGTTCGGGGTTATCTTTCCGGCCGCTATGGTGCGGTGCCCTTTATTCCCCATGGATTGGTTGGTGGACCTGCGGCGGAAGCGGGTGCAGCGGAGGTCAAACATGCCGGCTAAACCGGGGCCATTGCGGCCTCACGAGGAGCGGCGCAATTATGCCCGGCCCCAGCCGAAGGCGCCCCCGCCGGGCGAGCCTTCCCCGGGCGACTCCTTTCTCATTGTCACCGAAGGCGAGGTCACCGAACGGCTGTATTTTGAATCCATTCGGGCAGCCTTGCAACTCAGCCCGATGACCGTGCGGGTGGTGCATCCCGCCCGCACGGATGCGGTGGGTTTGGTTCGGGCGGCGATTGATGAGCGCAATAGAACAGGCGAAATTGGCTTCGATCACGTCTGGGTGTTGTTCGATACCGATGTTTGCGCCCGGCAGGGCCAGCTTGGGCCGGCGTTAGAACTGTCCGGAAACGAGCATATCCACGTTGGTTTTTCCACCCCCAGTGTGGAGGTCTGGTTGTATCTGCATTTCCGCGAACGCCCCGGCCCGCTGTTGGACGGCACTGCGGCGGAACGCGCGGTGGCTGAAGCCTGGGGAGAATCCTGCGACAAAACCCGGAAAACATTTGTCAAATTATGGCCGGCGCTCCAACCCAATGTCTCCGTCGCTGTCAGCCGGGCGGTGCAGATGCGTGAATATCACGAGCGGGGATGTTCGCCTTTTCCTCCAAACCCATCCACTCAATTGGATAAGTTGGTGCGGGCGTTGGACGCTGCGGTGCAGCCGCTGCTGCGAATCCTCCCTCAAGTGCCCCTGAGGTTGTCATAAATTGCTTTTCATTACGGCAACAGATGTTGTGGAATAAATCGAACAGTTCTTTGACTTCGCCGGGCCGGTGGGGTTTATTGTAACTGGCCGGGTTGCAACCGTTTAGTCTCGCCTCATTTCGAGCCGCCGAGCCGCGTTTCCACCTTTGTCGAGAAAGCTGTTGGTCAAATTTCATGAGCAAAACTGTCTTGTTAACCAGTGTCTGCCGTCCGATGGGACCCGCCCAGGGCGATGCCCCGTCCGTGGGCTATGAACTCCTTTACCGCCAGGTGACGCGCGCGCAGGGCATCTTCAGCCCGCGCACGGTCAACGTGCAATTCGGGCTCGATTACATTGCGGAAAATCTGGAGGCGCCGACCGTGGTGTTGCAGTACCCCTCCAGGCGCGAACTGATCAAGGAGCTCAAGAAGGGTTACGATTACGTCGGCATCAGCTTCATCATGGCGCTGATCCACAAGATGAAGGAGACCGTGGCGCTGATCCGGCAGTACGCCCCGAAAAGCCGGATTGTCCTCGGGGGGTATGGCACGGTGTTGAAGGATGACGTGCTCAAGCCGTATGCGGATCACATCTGCCGGGGCGAAGGCGTGGCGTTTTTCCGCCAATTGCTCGGCGAGCCGGAAATCCCGATGCCCTACAGGCATCCGCTGATCGTGAGCTGGCTGAAGGTGTTCGGCTGGCGGGTTTCGGGCACGGGCAAAATTTTCGGCGGCCTGGGCTGTCCCAACGGCTGCGATTTCTGCTGCACCTCGCATTTCTTCAAGCGCCAGCACATCCGGCTGCT
>CAZUBG010000130.1:0-16011 GCA_964618545.1 uncultured Bifidobacteriaceae bacterium
AAAAACAACTCGATCATTCCGGCTGGTTCTTTTGGCCGCTGGCGGCGTTGCTCGCTCGTTACAGATCCTGCGGATATGCGCCTTGCCAGCAGCCAAAATTCCTGCGCCATAATTGCTCAAGTTATTTTTTCGTGATGCCCAACCCCCGTTTCCGCCCCCCCGCATCCGGGGCCTTGAAAAGGGCGGATTGCTGGGGAATGTTGCCAGCAGGGATTGAAAGGCCGGTCTTTTCCCACCTGCCCCTCCGAAACGGAATAACACGCAAAAAAACGAAAAACACGGTTAATTTTTTGCCAGGAAGGGATTCTGCAAAAAACCACCGTGCTTTCAATCGGGCCATGCCGCGCACCGGCTTGGCCCGCTTTAAGAGGGATGGACCATCAATGCCGGAAGTGCCGGACCCCCGTAAAGGCCATGGCCAGACCGCGCGCATCCGCCGCCGCGATGACCTCCGCATCCTTCACCGAACCGCCCGGTTGAATGGCCGCCGTGGCCCCGGCCTCCGCCGCCGCAATCAAGCCGTCCGGGAACGGGAAAAAGGCGTCGCTGCAAACCACGCTGCCCGCCAGGGACAGCTTTGCCTCGCCCGCCTTCCACACTGCAATGCGGCTCGAATCCACCCGGCTCATCTGCCCCGCCCCCACCCCCAGCGTCCGGTCGGGTCCCGCGTATAAAATCGCATTGGATTTCAGATGCTTGACCGTGCGCCAGCCAAACAGCATCGCCCGCAATTCCGTCTCGGTCGGCGGCCGTTTCGTCACGATCTTCAAATCCGCCGCCGTGGTCGTTTTCAAATCCCGCTGCTGCCACAGGAACGAATCCGCCCCCACGCTGCGCACATCCCAGGGCTGGGCCGCGCCGGGCGGGCGGATGATCTGGAGCAGCCGCAGGTTTTTCTTCTTTTGCAAAATCTCCAGGGCTTCGGCCGAAAACTCCGGCGCCACAATCACCTCGCTGAAGATTTCGGCAATGGCCGCCGCACACGCCCCGTCCAGGCGGTGGTTGACCGCAATGATCCCGCCGAAGGGCGCCTGGCGGTCGGTCGCCAACGCCTTTTCCCAGGCTTCCCGCAGGCTCGTCCCCTGGCCCACCCCGCACGGGTTCGTGTGCTTCAGAATCGCCAGCGTCGGGGCCTCCCCCTGATACTCGTGGATCAGGGCCGTCGCGGCCGTCAGATCCAGAATATTATTGTAGGAAAGCTCCTTGCCGTGCAGTTGTTTGAAATAGTCCTGGAACCGGCCGTACAGGGCGGCCGTCTGGTGCGGGTTTTCCCCGTAGCGCAGCGGCTGGACCAGCGGCGCGGAAATCGCCAGCGTGGCCGGCAGTCCGGTGTGCCCCAGGGAAAATTCCTTTTGCAAATGCGCCGCAATCGCCGCGTCGTAGGCGGCCGTGCGGGCAAACACCTTCGCCGCCAACTGGCGGCGCAGGGCGGGCGTCGTGTCGCCGTTTTCCAGCACTTGCGCGGCCACTTCCGCATAATCCGCCGGGTCCACCACCACCGTGACACTGTCGTGGTTTTTGGCCGCGCTGCGGAGCATCGAGGGGCCGCCAATGTCAATGTTCTCAATGGCCTCGGGCAGGCTGACGTTCGGCCGCGCCACGGTCTGTTCAAACGGATAAAGATTGACCACCACCAAATCAATCGGCTTGATCCCGTGCTCCTTCACCGCCGCCTCATGCGCGGTGTTCCCCCGGACATAGAGCAATCCGCCATGAACCTTGGGGTGGAGGGTTTTCACCCGGCCATCGAGCATCTCGGGAAACCCCGTGTATTCGCTGATGTCCTGGACCGTCAGGCCCGCCTCGCGCAGCGTTTTGGCGGTGCCGCCCGTGGAAATGAGTTGAACGCCGCCGGCCACCAACGTCTGGGCGAAAGGCACCAAACCGGTTTTGTCGGAAACAGAAAGCAAAGCCCGTTGAATTTTCATGGACCCACAAAATCCCCGGACCAAGCGTCCCCGTCAACCCTGAAAACCAAGTCTTTATTGTTTGGGGACCACCGTGATGACCGGGGGATTTCCAATGGCCCGTTCCAGTCTGGCCCGGGCGGTGGAAAAATCATGCAGCGCCTGGATTTGCGTCGTGCGCGACTGCGTCAGCGAGGTTTCCGCGTCCAGCACGTCGAGCTGGGTGCCGGTGCCCGCTTCCGCCCGCGCGCGTGCTTCCCGCAGGGATTCCTCCGCCTCCTCCTGCACCTTTTCCTGCGAATCCAGCGTTTCCTTGGCCTCCACAAAATCAGAATAAGCCGTCCGCACCTGCAGTTCGATCTGCCGCCCCTGGTCATCCAGATCCGTTTTGGCTTTTTCGTAAAGCGCCTTCGCCTGGATGACCTTGCCGTAGGTCAGCGCGCCGTCAAAGATGTTCCACGTCACCTGTCCCCCGGCGTTCCAGCCGTCTATGTCATGATCCAAATCAATGGGCGGGGTCACTTGGGCATTGTGCCAGCCATAGCCGGCAAAGAGGGACACCGTCGGTTTGTAACCCGCTTTGGCGTCCACAATATTGAGTTCCTGCAATTCCACCGTCTTGCGCAACGCGCGCAGTTCGCTCCGCTGACCCAGCGCCTTTTGAATGGCGTCGGGCAAATTCACCGAGTACGGCTCCGCAGTGAGCGTGTCGGTCAGGTTCAACGGAATATTTTCCCAGATTTCGCGCGGCAGATTGTAGCCCAGCAGATTGGACAAGGTATTTTTGCCATTGCGATAATTGTTTTTGGCCTGGATCAACGCCGGCCGTTCATTCGCCACCGCCACCTCCGCGCGGAGCACGTTGAACCTCGGCACCGTGCCCGCCCCCATGCGGTGTTGCTGGTCCTCCAGCTCCCGTTGCAGCAGTTTTACCGAAGCCTCGTTCACGGTGATTTGCTGGGCGGCCAGCAGGACGTCGTAATAGGCGGTTTGCACGCTCAACAGCGTGTCATCAACCACCGTTTCATATTGGTCCAGCGCCTGCTGTTTGGTCGCCCGGGAGGCCTTGATCGCAGCGGTCAACAGCCCGCCTTCGTAAATATTTTGAACCAGTTGGATGCCCGTGTTCCAATTTTGGCTCGGCGAGGTCGGCACGGTGATGTTGTTGTTGATTACTTCAGTCTCGATGGAATTCGGGTCGGTGTCCTTGTACTGTCCGGTGGCCTGCAATTGGGGCATGACGACCGCCCGGGTTTGGATGACCAGCCCGTGCGAAGCCTCCAGATCGTTTCCCGCCTTGAGAATCGCCGCATTCTGCCGCAGGGCAATGTTCAAGGCTCCGGTCAGCGACAGCGGTTCAGAAATCCAGCCGGGCGCATTGCCGTTGGTGGTTTGCGCGGAGGCCGCGAGTTGGCCGCCGCCCAATGCGGCGAGGAGGACAAACAATTTCAGTCGTTTCATGGTAAAATTCAAGCAGTCGGGGGGGGCGGCAGGTTTTTCAAGGCCGCCAGTGAAAACCGGGTGATATGCTCCGCCAAATGCGCCGCCCCCAGACTGTCCAGCGGCGGTTGATTCGGATATAAACGGGTCAGCACAGGCCGGCAATGATGATAAAAAACGCACTGGCTCACAATGCTGAAACTGCACAACCGCACCGTGTCATCCCCGGGCGGACGTTTTAAAATCTCCGCCACCAGGACGCGGAGTTGTTCCGCCATGGGCCGGATTTTCTCCGCGATGATCGAATCCAGCGCGGCCGTCGGCTCCATCATTTCGCGCGACATTAATTTGCCGTGCCAGGCGATCACGCCTTTTTCAAAGATGCGCAGCAGGAAGGATTGAATAAACGCCCGCAGCTTTTCCTCCGGCGCCGCCGATGCGTTGATATTGAGCAGCAGGGGGTATTTTTCATGCGCTTTTTCCTGCGAATACCGCAAAACCTCGGTGTACAGCGTTTCCTTGTCCCCAAAATGGTAATTGATCGCCGCATTGTTCACGCCTGCGCGGTGGCAAATCTCCCGGACCGTGGCATTGCGAAAACCAACTTCGGCAAAAACCTCCCCCGCCACCTCCAATATCTGCTGGCGGGTGGCAAGCTGGGCCGGGTCCCCGAGTTCAGTTGATTCTTTCAAATGCACGTTTCAAACACATGATTCAAACAAGTGTTTGACATGTCAACACTTTTTTTGTATGGTTTCCGGGGTTCAGTTAACCCGAAATGATTATGCGCTTCCATTTGATCGTGTTTCCGCTGCTCCTCGCCGCAGCCGGTTGGTGCGGCTGTTCGCGCCAGCAGGCCGGCGAGTTTCAGGGCTACATTGAAGGCGAATATGTCTATGTCGCCTCGCCACTCGGCGGAACCCTCACCAACCTGGCCGTGGCGCGTGGCGACACCGTTCAGACCGGGCAACTGCTCTTTGCGCTGGAACGGGAATCCGAGGCGGCGGCCGTTCGGCAGGCCGGACATAACCTCGATCAGGCCCGGTCGCAGTGGGCGGACTTGACCAAGGGCCGGCGCCCTTCCGAAATCGCCTCCTTGGAAGCCCAATTGGAACGGGCCCGTGCCGATCTGGTTCTTTCCGAAGCCGAACTTGTCCGGCGCGAGGATTTGGTCGCCAAAAACGTGGTCTCCAAGGAGGAACTCGATCAAGCCCGGGCGCAACGCGATGCCGACCGCGCGCAGGTCAGTCAACTGACCGCCGATTTGGAAACCGGCCGGTTGGGCGGGCGTGAGGACGCCGTCATCGCTGCCCAGGCCGCCGTGGATTCCCAATCGGACGCCCTGGCCAAAGCGCGCTGGTCGTATGACCAGAAGCAGCAGTTTGCGCCCCAGGGCGGTCCCGTCCAGGATACGCTGTACCGCCAGGGCGAGTATGTGGCGGCGGGCAGCCCCGTGGTCGTGCTGTTGCCCCCGGATCATCTCAAGGTCCGGTTTTTTGTGCCGGAAGAATGGCTGGCGCGGGTGAAGGTGGGCAACCCTGTGCAGGTGACCTTCGATGGCTCCCAGCCGCCGCACCCCGCCACCGTGAACTATATTTCCACCCAGGCCGAATACACCCCGCCGGTGATCTACAACCGGGAGAACCGCGCCAGCCTCGTCTATATGATTGAAGCCAAATTCCCGGCGGCGGAGGCTCCGCAACTGCGGCCCGGCCAGCCGGTGGATGTGCAACTGGCCACCGCCCCCTGATGCTCATGAGCGACCGGGAATTTGTCATTGATGTCCACGGGGTCACCAAAAAATTTGGCACCCGCGTCGTGGTCAACGACATCGCCATGCAGGTGCGGCCCGGCGAAATCTACGGTTTTCTCGGTCCCAACGGCAGCGGCAAAACCACCTTCCTGCGGATGCTCTGCGGACTGCTCACGCCCGATGGCGGCAGCGGCCAGTGTCTCGGCTACGACATCCTCCGGCAATCCGGGGAGATCAAAAAACACGCCGGCTACATGACCCAGCGGTTCAGTTTTTACGAGGATCTGACCATCGAGGAGAATTTGGATTTCATCGCCCGGCTGTACGAAATGCCGCAGCGCAAGGCCGCCGTCGAACGCAGTCTGGAACGGCTGACCATGACCGCCCGCCGCCGGCAACTGGCGGGCACCCTGTCCGGCGGCTGGAAACAGCGGCTGGCCCTGGCCGCCTGCCTGATTCATCAGCCGCAATTGTTGCTCCTGGATGAGCCGACGGCTGGCGTGGACCCGAAGGCCCGCCGGGATTTCTGGGAGGAGATTCATCAACTGGCCGCCGAGGGGCTGACCGTGCTGGTCACCACCCATTACATGGACGAGGCGGAACGCTGCGACAAGCTGGCCTATATTGCGTACGGCAATTTGCTCGCCCGCGGCACCGTGGCCGAGGTGGTCCAAAGCGCCGGGCTGACCACTTGGGAGGTGACCGGAAAAAATCTGCATGAGATGGCCGGAAAGCTTCGCGGCCAGCCCGGGGTCGAGCTGGTGGCGGTGTTTGGCGCCACCCTGCATGTCTGCGGCCGCGACGCCGCCCGCCTGCGCGAGAGCCTCAATCCGTGGATGACCCCTGAATATCATTGGCACCCCATCCCAGCCGGTTTGGAAGATGTCTTCATCAGCCTCATGGACACCGCCAAGGACAACTTTTCATGAACCTGGCCCGCTTCAACTTCCGGCGGTTCGCCGCGATTGTGATGAAGGAATTCATCCAGATGCGCCGCGACCGGCTGACCTTTGGAATGATGGTCGGCGTGCCCATGATCCAGTTGATCCTGTTCGGCTATGCGATTAATTCCAATCCCAAGCATCTGCCCACGGCGGTGTACTCGGCGGATAACAGCGTCTTTTCGCGGACCCTCGTGGCGGGGCTGAGGAACAGCAGTTACTTTGACATTGTCCGCGAGCCAAAAAACACGGCGGAGATCAACCAATTGCTGGCGGAGAACACCGTGCAGTTTGCGCTGACCATTCCCGTGGATTTTTCGCGCAAGCTGGTCCGGGGCGAGCGGCCGGACCTGCTGCTGGAAGCTGATGCCACCGACCCCACCGCCGTGGGCTTCGCCATTGCGGCCGTCAACGGGGCGGCCCCGACGATCTTGAACCGCGACCTGACCGGGCCGCTGACCCGGTTGCAATCCACGCCCCCGCCGTTCAATCTGGTCATCCATCAGCACTACAACCCGGAAAACATCACCCAGTACAACATCGTGCCCGGCCTGATGGGCGTGATGCTGACCATGACCATGATCATCATCACCGCGCTGGCCATCACCCGCGAGCGGGAACGCGGCACCATGGAAAACCTGCTGTCCACGCCCGTGCGCCCGGGGGAGGTGCTGATCGGCAAAATCATGCCCTACATCGGGGTGGGCTATGTGCAGGTGGGGCTGATTTTGCTGGCCGCAAAATTTTTGTTCGATGTGCCCATGATCGGAAGCGTGCCGTTGCTGCTCGCGCTGGTGTTCGTCTTCATCGTGGCCAACCTGGCCGTGGGGATCACCTTTTCCACCGTGGCCAAAAACCAGTTGCAGGCCATGCAGATGACCTTTTTCTTTTTTCTGCCGTCGCTGTTGTTGTCCGGCTACATGTTTCCGTTTCGCGGCATGCCGGGCTGGGCGCAGGACATCGGCGAACTGCTGCCGCTGACGCATTTTCTCCGGGTGGTGCGCGGCATTCTGTTGAAGGGCAACGGGATGACGGAGATCCTGCCGGACTTGTGGCCGATGGTGGTCTTTCTGGTGGTGATGCTGGCGGTGGGCATTAAGCGCTACCGGCAGACGCTGGATTAACATGCGTAGCGCAAACCATTGCCGCGCCGGATTTTCCTGACCGTGCGTGCGCCTGACTAACGGTCATGACGTACAGGGCGTGAGACCCGGAAAGAATTTATACCGGACTCGCAACCACGCCAACGGCATTATGCTGTCCCTTGAATTGATTGGGTGCTTCGGTGGGAATGCCTTTGACTTGCTCAATAATCAACTGGCAAATTTTAAGCCCAGGATATAAAAGAAAATCCGCGCACCCCAAATTAATTATTTCTAGTGTAATCGTTCCTTCAAACCCAGCATGGATGGTTGGGGCGGTGAAATGAACCAAAACACCACACCTGGCGATGGAGCTTCTCCCTTCAACTCGGGCGCTGTAACAATATTCACCGCCCGTCAACGGAAACGAAACACTTTCACATGTTTTTCCAAGCACCAATTGTCCATTCTTGAGCGCATAAGGCTGATCCTCGGTAATGATGACGCTTTTCGAATTTTGTGACAGAAGTTTTGCGATGCCCGACTTCCGCAAATCCAACTTAATGGGAACCTCAAATTTGGGGACGACAATTTCTGAGGACAACGTCAAGTCAACCGCGCTGGTATTAAATGGCGATTTGGCAGGATCGGTCCCAGCCAACTTCGAAATCGAAAAACTTTTGACCTGAATCCCTTTGAGAATTTCGATGTTGCTTAAAATCATGCAAATTTAATTTGGTTTTTGGGAACCCGAACCCAGCGGGTTCCCTGCTTCATCACCTCTTTTGGGAGCAAGACCGTATAATCATCACCTTCATCCTTGATTAAATTGGCGTGAATAAAACCAGTGGACTCGCTACCATTAAGCATAACCAAATCCCGGTCCACAAACAAAGAGGCTTTCCCTCCTCCGCTGGTCGTGATTTCAACGGCATATTCGTTGCGAAACATCCCATTTGAAAGGGTGCATGAGATTTTGGCAATGCTGTTCATACTGAGTTTTGGGTAAATGTTAATAAAATGTGAATAACTTGTCAATAAGTATTATTTTAACACCGTTTTCTCAAAATAATACCAAAACTTATTAACAATTTAAAAAACGAAATTTGCCCGTAAATCCGGGCCTCTTTTCCGCTTTGCAGCCGGTTGAAATCCCCGCTCGGTGGGGACCCCGGTTCCATACAGAACCGGCAATTTCCTTGGAAATCATGCCGGCTGTGTGCCCTCCACACGGCGTTCTTGGGCTTTTCCACCGGCTCTTGGCAGTTTCCGTTTTCCGTTTTCCCATTTTCCAAACCCGCCAGCATCGCTGTCAATTCCTGCCGGCGCGGCGGCGCAGCCGCGCACCACCTCCAGTCATCAGGCCGGGGTCTCATCCAGCCAGCACCGGGCTGAAAGCCCGTCCGATAACAGCCGAGATAAATTCCGGCCGTTGCCTGCTCAGGAAGCCGACCCTTGGCCGACCGGCAGGTTGCCAGCCGGCATCCCCGTTTCCAATGCGCGTCGGCGCACATCCAGTGCATTCAGCAGTTTGATCGTCTTCCCGGCGGGCTGACGAACCGGCCCGGTGTCAGCATTCTTTTTGGAGATCTGGCGGGACGGCGGTTGCGTCCGCTCTCCCAAATACCCCTCCAGCACCCGGCAGTAGTCCTCCGCGAGGGCATGGCACTTGGGGGTCATGCGCAATTCGGCAATCCGCAGGTCGCGCAACCGGGTTTCAAACACCGCCATTTGCCCGGCGCGGGCGAGTTTGCTGATGGCCATCTGCCAGGGGATTTCCACATGCTCCGGGAGGGTGTTGGACGACACGCGGATTTGCACCGGCACCCTCAACAGTTCATCCAGCCGCCCGGCGCTTTCGGCGGCGGTCCACGGCGCGCCGGGATCGCGCGAGAGAAAGCCGACGACTTCCAGCGCCCACCATTTTTCCACATCCAGCGGACGGTGGAACTGGTCGCGGAAAACGTCTTGAAAGGCCGTCTGCCAGTTGTAGCACTCGGGCAGGTCGGCGAGCATTTCCCGCAACCGGCCCGGACCATTGCTGACTTTCAGCAATTCGGCGACAAACAACTGCGCGCTGGCGCAATACACGCCGTCGTCCTGACCGGAAAGCTGCGCCTCCGCCGGCCAGCTTAATTGTTCAACGGTGAGCGCCGGATGTTGCCGCAACACCCGCCGGGCATTGGCCAGCGGATCCAACTCGTGCGCCCTGGGGGCCAGCCACCCCGGGCGCGGGTTGTCCGGCAGTGGATTCGGGGTGGATAACACCACGTCGGCCAGCTCATCCTGGAGCAGGTGCCGGGACAAGCCGTCAATGAGCCAGGCGGGGATTTCGGCGGAATGGCCGTCGCCGGTCTTCTGCCGGTTGGCCATTTCCAACAGCAGCACGCTGGTCAGGCCGCGCAAAAAGCGCGCCCGCTGCACCACATCCGGCAACTGCACCTGGTAACTCCAGTTCAGGTCAATGGGCCGGGCCACGACGGTTACGGTTTCATCGGCATATAGGGCGGGATGGAGGACCAGGAAGATTTTTCCCTGCCAATCGCGGACGGAGACGCCGCCCAACAGCCGGTAGAGCGATTGTTTGATGCGCTCGGCGGAGACCGCCAGCACCGCCGGGTCCAGGCGCACCCAGTCGGCGTTGGTGGCCACCACGGGCAGGGCCAGGAGGGGGGATTTGACCGGGGATCCGGTGACGATGAACTGCCCCGTGAAACTCCCCGCCAGGGTTCCTTCAACGGGAAAATCCTGCGCCCGGGCCGGGGAGAATCCACCGCCGGCCAATAACGCCAGCCCCGCCGCCAACCGGCACAGGGGAAAAAAAGACCGGCAAAGGAGCAGCCACCGGAACCCACCGTGAGACTGCTCGCGTTTCATTTTTTGTCCGCTTTGGGGGCCGGCTTGGCCGGGGCGGGGGGTTTCGTTTCTTTCGCCGGGTTGACGGCCGGGGCGTGGTCGTTTTTGGCGGCCTGCTGATAGCTTTCGCTGCGGTAGTCGGTCTCGTAGAAACCGCTGCCCTTGAAAAGCAGGCCGCCGCCGGTGGAAATCTGGCGTGTCACCCGGCCCTTGCCCCAGGGTTTATGGGGGCAGGATTCCTTGGGACAAATCTTCAGGGCATTGGCGGTAATAGACTGACGGGCCTCAAACTCAAGGCCGCATTTTTCACATTTGTATCCGTAAGTAGGCATGGGAAAAGACGTGTTGACGAATGTTTAATAAATTCGCTCCAGCGCTCAGTGCGCGGGCGCATTGGTGGGGGGATTGCCCGGGTGCGGAATGGCGCGCACGGAACCGTCTGATCCCACTTCGACATCGAGACCGTAGTTGGTGCCGGAGGAAGGGGGTTTGGACGTGAAGGCATCGCGGTGTTCCACGAGCAACTGGGCTCCCTTAACTTGCTGGTCGGTGCCGTTCTTAATCCATTCCAGCCGCCGGGCGGCCACCACTTCGGCGCGGAGCTTTTTCACCTGGGCGCGCACGGCCTCCAGGGTGTTGTATTTATGCTCGAGTTCGGCCTTCATCTCCACCAATTGCTCGAGTTGCCGGTCCAGCAGCGCATTATCGGTGCGACTGGCGGCCAACTGCCGCAGGGTGTCATTGATCTGCCGGTTCAGCGAGTTGATCCGGTTGGTCAGGGCGGCGGCCTGTTCGGTCAGCGCGGAGGCCCGGTCATCCAACAGCTTGTTCTGTTCCTGCAGGTCGGTAATGCGGCTGCTTTGCGTGACGATCTGATCCTGGGCGGAGGCCAGCGAAGTCCGGATGTTGGTGACGGTTTCCGCAGCGGAGACCAGATTGTTGGACAAATCCGACAGCACCATGCGGTTGGTGGCCAGATCACGATTCAGGTTCAAATTGACCTGGCTCAGTTCGTCAATCTTAATGCTGGCCTGGGACCACTGATTGGAAAAGTCGAGAATGGTGCTGGCATCGCTTTTTTGCTTGTCGTCCGCCTGATTTTTTGTGATCACCAAGCCGATGGCGAGCGCTGCGCAGACAACCGCAAGCACAATCAAACCAATCTTAGTTTTCATAATTTATATAGTACTTGAGATTGGACTGTCCGGCAAGCCCCAAGCGACCGTCTGGAAAAAACGCCCGGTGAAGGCACCGGGTCCAGAATACCCGTTGGGGCCAGGCCAGTCCGGCCAGGCGCGACGAGCGCGCCCTCGCAGGGGGCAGGGACAGCGTGGGATCCGCGCCATCGGACCGGCACCGAGACTCCGACTACTGACCGGGGGTCGGGGCCGGGGCCGCAGCGGCAGCGGCAGCGGCGGCGGCTTCCTCCGCGTCGGCATCCGCCTTCAATTTGGCATCCACAATTTGCACCTCGGAGGTCTTTTTCAGCTTGTTCAGATAATCCGGCGCGGCTTTGGTGATTTTTTGCTGGATCAAATAATTCTTGATGCTGTCGGAAACGGTCACCCCGTCAATCACGGTGGTCAAATCATCCGTTTTGGCCGGGATGCGGTCCAGGAGCTTGATGATGTGGTAGCCGTATTGGGTGGTGATGACGTCACTCACCTGATTGTTGGTCAGGGCGAACGCCGCCGCTTCAAATTCCGCCACCATTTGGCCGCGGGGGAAGGTGTATTCGCCCCCGTTGTCTTTGGAGCCGGGGTCTTCGGAGTATTGCCGGGCGAGGGCGGCAAAGTCCTCGCCAGCCCGGGCGCGCTTGAGCAGATCGTCCATTTGTTTGCGTTTGGCGGCCACTTGATCGGCCGACAGCGGGGCTTTGGTGGTCGGATCCGAAGTCATCAACAGGATGTGGCGGACATGCACTTTTTCCGGCTGTTCAAAATCCGAAGGATGACTGGTGTAGAAACTGCTGATTTCCGCATCGGTGACCGCCACATTCAACACCCGCTTGAGCGCCTCCTTGGCCACGGCTTCCTGGGAGGCTTTATTGCGCAAATCGTCCAGGGTCATGCCGACGGCCTTCAATTGCCGGGTGAACGCCTCCATGGAACCAAAATGTTTCAGAAGGTTGGTGTATTGCTGGTCGGCATCCTTCTGGCCGGAAAGTTTGTCGGCGTCGTTGGCGGTTTGCAGGAGCAACTGGATGGTGATCAACTGATTCAAGGCGCGCACTTCAAAATCCGGCGGCAATTGCTGTCCTTGGGCGGCGGCCTGTCCCTTGGCCCCGATCATGATCTGGTCCAAGGCGCTCTGCTTGATCTCAAAACCCTTGCCTTTGGCGATCACCGGGTCGCCAAACAGGGCGGTCATGGCGTCGTTCGGGCTGGCATTGGTGCCGGCCGGGGCGACGGGCGGGGTCATGGAAGAACCGGTGGTCGTGGTGGCTTGGACGGACAACACCCCCAAAGCCAAGGCGGCCAGAGTGGTGCTCAAAAATTTGCTGTTCATTTATTTATTTGTGTTTTTGCGTGTAAATTTGATTTTAACTAAAAAGACTATAATTTGATGACTTTAACGTTACTGATGTCAGAATCTTGCTGAAGTTCAGCCAAAACAGCCGCAGATGGGGCACTGTCGAGGCTTAACACAGTCAGCGCTTTGCCGCCGGCGGTGTCCCGGCCCAAACTCATGCTGGCAATGTTGATGTGGTGTTTGCTGAGCAACGTTCCCAAATAACCCACAATGCCCGGACGGTCCTTGTTGTTTAGCAGCAACAGGTTGCCGGTGATGGGGATTTCCACCGGAGAACTGTACAGACGCACGATGCGCGGATTATTCGGCGAGCCAAAAAACGTGCCGCCAGCGGAAATCTGCTTGGCTCCGCCCTTGAAAATCTGAACATGCACCCATTCATTAAAGGTGACGGGTTCATCCGATTTCTTCTCTTCCACGGTGATCCCGATGCTCGCGGCGGCCGACCGGACATTGACATTGTTCACGTCCTTGATGTCGCTGGCGGCCAAAAAGCCGCGCAGGATTGAGCGGGTGACGGGGTCCACGTTCGGCAACTGCCGGGCGTTGCCGCCGTAGGTGATGTAAACGCGGTCGGCCCCGCTCGGGGCGAGTTGACCGAGCAACTTGCCCAACGCCTCGCCGAGGGGGAGATAGGGCTTCACCTGTTCATAGGTTTTGGCGTCGAGATAGGGCAGATTCACGCCGTTGCGAACCTCGCCGGTCAACAAATAGCCGGCGATGACTTCCGCCACTTCAATTCCGCATTTTTCCTGGGCTTCCTCGGTGCTGGCGCCGAGGTGGGGGGTCAAAATAATGTTGGCCTGCCTGCGATATGGGTGGTCGGCGGGCAACGGTTCCACGGCGTACACATCCAACGCCGCCCCGGCCACCTTGCCGGATTGCAGGGCCGCAATCAGGTCGGCTTCGGAAACAATTTCACCCCGGGCGCAATTCACGATGCGCACGCCGGGCTTCATTTTCCCAAAGGCGACGGCATTGAGCATGTCCTTGGTCTCCCGGGTCACGGGCATGTGGACCGTGATAAAATCCGCCACGCGGTAAACATCATCCAAACTGTCGGCAAATTCCGCGCCGATGGCCTTGGCGCGTTCTTCCGTGAGGTAGGGGTCGTAGGCGATGACCGTCATGCCGAAGGCGATGGCGCGTTTGGCAACCTCGGTGCCGATGCGGCCCATGCCGAGCACCCCGAGGGTCTTGCCGGCGAGTTCGACGCCCTGGAACAATTTGCGGTCCCACTTGCCGGCCACCATGGTGGCGTGGGCTTGGGGCACTTTGCGGGCCAGGGAAAGGAGCATGGTGAAAGTCAATTCCGCCGTGGTCACGGTGTTGCCGCCCGGGGTGTTCATGACCACGGTGCCGTGCTGGGTGGCGGCTTCAATGTCCACATTGTCCACGCCCACCCCGGCGCGGCCGACCACGCGCAGTTTCGGCGCGGCCTCAATGACTTTGCGCGTCACTTTGGTTTCGGAGCGAACCACCAGGGCGACGGCGTCGGCCACCACCGGCAGGAGCTCGGCTTCAGACAGCCGCTTGGGCAGCACCACGACATTAAATTCGGGTCGCTGCTGGAGCAGTGCGATGCCTTTGGGCGAAACAGGATCACAAATGACTATTTTCATAATATGAAAAGAAAATTGAGTTTAGGCCATGAACCCGGTCAGGTCAAACAATGAAAACACTGAATTTGGCACGGGCACCATCGGCGGTCCGCCAACAATTTCACCCATTCCGGAAGGCTGCGGGAATGTTCCCGCCGGGATGCCGGGGACATTCCCCCCAGTCCCGACAGGCCGGATCAATGTCAGCCACAGCCACACCGGGCCGGATTCCATCCGGTTGAGTTCAAGACACTGCGGAACGGAAAGAAGGGCTTCCGGTCCCGGAAACACCATTTGTGAAAATAATTATCCAAAAGAGCTAAACTTTTCAAAAAATCATCCGAAGACGTAATTGATTATGCGGCTTATTAGGAATACTGGCGATGGAAATGAGTTGTTTCCGACCATGCAAGGCCGACCGGTTGCGGCCCTTGGGTCCCGCCATGGATTCACGGCGGCCACGGATTCAAATCCCGCCAACCGCGCTGGATCCCATCCTGGTATTTCAAGTTGAACACCCGGGCCCCTGCCGGCCAGTAGAAAAGTAAAACCACCACCCCCCAACACCATAAAATGAACCTTCTAAACAGCCTCCAAACTCTCGTTAAACCGGCATCAGACCGGCTCGCCAAAACCGTACCGGAATGCCGGCTGAAAGATGTGCTCAGAGCCCACTTTTACAACCAGCTCAATCCCGAGTGCAAAATGCATGTGCTGAGGAATGGAGAATTCTTCATTAATGCCATGGGAACGGCCTTCCGGGTTTCCCATGTGCCGGCCTTTGAAGTCGGCAATGATTTGATCGCTTTGCGGGGATATTTGAGCGCGTCAAGATTTCAAACCGGCGACGTGGTGGTGGATGCGGGGGCGAGCGGCAGCGGCATTGCCACGATTTGCTTCTCCAAAATGGTCGGGGAAACCGGCCGGGTGATCGCCCTGGAACCGGACAAAAAAAGCTTGGAAACGCTGGAGAAGAACCTGCGCCTGAACGACATCAAGAATGTCATCACCGTGAACAAGGGATTATGGAACAAAGTGGAGACGCTGAGTTTTAATTCAGGCCAGGGGCAATCCTCCTCAGTGGCATTCACCGGAGAGGCTGGCGCCGAAAAGTGCACCAAAATCAACTGCGTGGATTTGGATCAGCTTTTGACGGACCTGCAAATTCCGAAAGTGGCCTTCATTAAAATGGATATTGAGGGGGCTGAAGTGGAAGCACTGGAAGGCATGCAAAACACCTTGCTGACCGGAAAGCCTTCACTGGCGATTGCCTCCTATCATTTCAGAGAAGGCAAACAAACTTATTTGGCGATGGAAAAAACCCTCCGGATGCTGGGATACGATGTTCACACCGCGCATCCCATTCATCTGACCACCTACGCCCACATGGCCTGAGCGCAGCAGCAGGCCGGGGATCCGTCAAGAAACACCCCATCCCACCTGATGGGGTCTGATGGACAGTTGACAGCTTTTAAGAAACCGGACGCGCCGCCCATGATGGCAACGCCACTGGGTCTCGGCCTGCCAGCACGCGCGGAGCGTCGCGTAGTGCGGCAGTCCTCTGCCGCTCTTGTCCGCCATAGCCTTGGCGACGGCGGATTTGCGGGCCGACCTGCCAACCGCCTTGGCGCATCGCCTGCTCCAGGCCACACCCACACCAGTTTCTTCCTTGAGCACAGCCCACCCAAGTCGGAGGGAGGCTCCCAAGTTGGGGTTTCAGAGATGACTTGCGCTTGGCGCAAAGCAATCAGATACCTGTGGCCTACGACGATGCCTCATGCCGCCCCCCCCGGCGGCATCCAGGAAAAATCTTGACTCATTCCCGGCGCCCCCGCCCCGTCCCTGAAGGGTGTGAGACAAAATTCTTCGATTTTGAAATAACGGCTGGTTTTTTTGGGG
>CAZUBG010000131.1:0-15951 GCA_964618545.1 uncultured Bifidobacteriaceae bacterium
AAGTACTTATTTGTAAAATAAGGCGGGTTTTGCCCTAAGTCCGACAGGCTGCTAGGGAATAATCAATAACATGCGGCAGGATGCCTCCATACTCGTCGGTTTGCTCTGGTGCCTGGCGCTGTTGTCGGTGCTGGCGGTGGGGGTGCTGCACACGGCGCGCATGGATTTGCTGGTGGGGAAAAATTACGGCGACCGGATGCAGGCGCATTACCTGGCGCTGGCGGGTGTTGAAAAAGCCCGGGCGCTGTTATACCAAAACGCGCACGACCGCAGCCGGTCGCATAAAAGCCATGATGGCACGCTGTATGACAACGCCGCCCAATTCCGCGACGTCCCCTTTGGGCGGGGGATGTTCCGCGTGTTTCGCCGGGCGCGTCAGGATGAAGGCGGGGGAATTTTATACGGAGTCAGCGATGAGGAAAGCCGGCTCAACCTCAACAAGGCCACGACGGATGAACTGAATCTTTTGCAGGGGATGACCCCGGATGTGCTGGCCGCCATTGATGGTTGGCGGGGCGGCGGCACGCTGTCAACGCCGGGCGCGGAAGGCGATTATTATGCGTCGCTGAAACCGCCCTCCAAGCCGCGCGGGGGGCCGTTTCAAACGGTGCGCGAACTCCTGATGGTGCGGGGCGTCTCGCCAGAGTTGGTGTATGGCCGGGATATTCACCTCAACGGCCTGTTGGAGGTGGCCGGGGACAAAGGGGAGGACTTTGCCGTGGCGGGGGCGGTGGCGCCTGATGACTTGGGGTGGGCGGATCTGTTAACCGTTAATTCGTCCGTTAATAATGTCAATGCCGCCGGGGATGACCGGGTCAACATCCAGTCCGCCGATGAACGGGCCTTGACCGACCTCCCCGGAGTGACGGACCCAATCGCCCGTGCCATTGTCACCTATCGCGGCCAGAATCAGTTTCAGAGCATTGCCGATTTGCTGGATGTCACGGCGGCGCAGAATCAAGGCGGCCGGCGTTCCCAAGGGGGCAATGGGTCCACAGGTTCCAGGGTGATCAGCCCGGATTTGTTTACGGATATCGCGGACGACGTGACGATCAGTTCCGACGCCGCTTTGGCGGGAGTCATCAACCTTAACACGGCCGGCCTGGAAGTGCTGATTTGTCTGCCGGGGATGGATCGCGAACTGGCGCAGGCGATTATTGCGCAGCGCCAGTCCAATGGTTTTTTTGACAGTCTGGGGGACTTGTTGAAGGTGCAGGGAATGACGCCTGATCTGCTCAAGCAAATCGCCCCGCTCGTGACGACCCGTTCGGAAACCTACCGCATCCTGAGCGAAGGGCGGGTGACTTCCACCGGGGCGCGCCAGCGCATCCAGGCCATTGTACACGTTGGACTCAATGATCTCCAAACGCTGGCCTGGCGGGAGGACGACTTGTGAACAAACCCGTTTTCATGAAATCACCGCCGCTCTATTTTGAGTTTACCCGTCATTCTCTCACCGCCTGCCTGGAAAACGACGGCGCGGAATTTCCGCTGGAGCGGCAACCGGACGGCCGGCTGACCGCGTCGTGCCGGGGAAAACTGGCGGCGGCCGTGAAGCAGTTTCTCAAAGCGCGGGGGTGGCCGGCCCGTGCCCAGGCGCTGTGCGCGATTGATGGCCGGGGTGTTTCACTGCGCTGCCTGACGCTGCCCGCCGTGAACGGGGATGGCCTGGGCCGGTTGGTGCGGATGCAAATTGAAAGTGAATTTCCACTGTCTCCCGAGGAGCTGGCCTGGGGCTTCCGTCTGCTGGGGGAACCACAACCCCAGCCGGACGGCACGCTCAAACAAGCCGTGCTGGTGGCGGCGGTCAAGAAAGAGGTGGTTGGAGATTATGCCGAAGTCCTGACCGCTGCCGGGATCACGGCGGTTTTCACGGTGGCGGCCCTGGTCCGGACAATTCTTTGCCCCCAGCCGCCGGCCTCCCATGCGGTTTTGGAATTGGGGGTTGAACAGTCGGAGTTGGCGGGCTTTGAAGAGACCACCCGGGCCTTTGTCCGCGTGCTGCCGTGCGGCACCCGGGCCATCACCCAATCCGGCGAAGCGGCGTTGGAGGGGCTGGTCAAACTTATTCGCAGTCAAGGGCACGTTTCGAAGCTGTATATTTTTGGCGACCCGGACCAGGCCGCGCTGCTGGCGCGGCGGCTGGAGGGGTCGCCCGTGGGCGAGCCGATCAAAATGGTTCCCGGCGCGGAACACTCCGCCGCCATTCTGGGCATGAAGAAATTTGTGGCAGAACAGGGGGGCGTGCCGATGATTCTGCAACTCAAGCCGACGGAGGACTCCCCAACGGCGACCTCGCCGGTCCTGGTGGAATGGGGGGCGCGCGCCCTGTTGCTGTTACTGGCGGTGCTGCTGTTTCCCTGGTTGGAGGCACTGTTTCTGTCGGCGCCCCTTTCGCAAACAGTGTCCGTTTTCAAAGCGAAGGAGCAGGCGATGAAGACGACGGTGGATGCCGAATTGGATTTTCTCCAGTATTTGAAGCAAAACCAGCCGCCGTACCTGGAATCCTATTATGTGCTGGCCAAGGCTGCACCGGCGGGCATTCACCTTGAATCACTGGCGCTGAACCGGCACGGGGAAATGGCCCTGCGCGGTTCGCTGCGCAATGGTGATCAGGTGGCGGATTTTCGTTCCAAACTGATTGCCTCCGGCTTTTTCGCCAGCGTCACGGTGGAGGAACAGTCGCCCACGCCGGATCATCAAAAGGTCAACATTCGGATGACCGCCCAATGGAAACCGCCGGGCCAGTTGCAAGCCCTGGCCCTCGGGCCGGCTCCGGCGGAACTGGGCGGGGACACGAACAGTGCGGAGGCGGCGGCCGGTCCGGGGCCGGCGAAGAAGCCGGTTCCCGGGCCGTCCACCAACCCGGGGGCCGCTGCCAAGGCGGCCCCGGCTACGAACCTGTCATCCAATTTGAATAAAGGAGGAACGAATCAGCCATGAGAACGCTCACCCAGCGGGAAAAACGCCTCGTCCTTTACGGCGGCCTCGGGGTTGGTGTCTACCTGTTGCTGTTTGCCGGGTTCAAGCTCTGCGGAGCGTTGGAGAAGCGGTCGGTTGCCTACCAGCAACTGGTGTCGGAGACCCGCAGTTTGCGGCAGGAGTTGACGGCCTATGATGACCGGGTGTTGGTGGACAAGAAGATGATGGATCATTTTCAACTGGACCCCGCCAAATTAACCCGGGCCACGGTGGTGGGGGAAGCCAGTGCGCAGATTCAAAAGGCCGCCGCCGGCAGCGGCATTCAGGTGGGTTCGATCCGGGAATCCCCGGCGAAGAGCTCGGCCAAAGAAATGGCCACGCTGCAAGTTGAAGGTTCCGGCCCCATTCCGGCGGTCCTGGGACTGCTGAAGCGCCTGGAAACGCTGGGTTATCCGCTCATCCTTGATTCGGTGCAAATCACGCCGGAGGCGATGCGGCCCGGCCAGGTGAAAATCATTTTTACGGCGGTGGTGCTGGATTTTGATCAATGGAAAACCGAGGGCAAACCCCATGCGTGAACACGCTGAGAAAACACTGAGAATCGTCTGCTGGCTGCTGGCGGCCCTGTTGTTGTTTCAATTGGTCCGCGCGATTGTGCGCAACCATCCCTTCGTACGTGCGACGATTCCGGCGGTGCCGACGCTCTCGGCGGATACCAATGCGATTGCGGCTGCCATCCCGAACGGTCCGGTGCCGGTGAAGGGTGAGGCCAACCCACCGCATTTGGGAACGAATCCGCCGGTTGTCAAATTGGAGACGAATCTTCATGCCACCAATCCGGCGACAAGTGTCTTGGTTACCAATGCGGGAACCAATCGGCCAGTGGTTGTGGTAACGAACTCACCGGCTCCAACAAATTCAGTCGTGCAAACGAATTTGACGAGGTTGAGCAATTCACCGGGGCTGACCAATTTGTCGGCGTCAACGAATGCGGCGGGGTTGAGCAATGCGGACAAGCCGGGAACCAACGGGGTGGCCGCCGCCGGCGCCCGAAAAAAATCCGGCCGGTCCGGTGGCTCGCGTTCCTTCCCGCCGGGCGGGGGACCGTTCATGCCCGGGATGGGCCCGGGGCAGCCTCTGCCGGAACTTCCGCCGGTGGTGCGGGCCCGCATTGACCGGATTGTGGACAGTGAATTGCTGGGTCCGGTCATCCGACCCCAGCCGATGGCTTTGCTGGGGATCGCGGGGAATGTCGCTTTTCTCCGCGCCACGAATGGCCAAACCGGCTTGGTCAAGGAGGGTGATTCGCTGGGCGACCTCAAACTGCTGCGGATCGGCATCAACCGCGTGCTGGTGGAACAGGACGGACAAACGCAGGAACTCACCATTTTCTCGGGCATGGGCGGCGAAAGCCTTTTAACCACACCAGACAATCAATCCAATGAAACTACGAATCATTAATCAGCCAAAACCCGCCCTGACGGTCAGAATTCTGTGTCTTGTGACCGCGTTGTTAATGGTCTTCGGGCTCATGCCGGCGGGCGCCCAAACCGTCATTAGATCCTCAAGATCGTCCATGCCCCCCGGCTTTCCCGGGGGGATGCCCGTTTCACCGCCGGACAATTCGTCGGCCAAGCCGGACTCCTCCGGGCCGGCGGCCACGGGGCCGTGGGTGCCTTCCGAGGCACTGGGGTCCGGCCTGGCCAGCACCAACCAGCCGGGGGGCAAAACCAACGCACCGGAGGGCATCCAGTTGAGCTTTCAAGGGGCGAACATTGACATGGTGGTGCAATGGCTGGCGGAGACGACGGGCAAGACGGTGCTGAAGCATCCCCAGGTGCAGTGCCAGTTGACCATCACCAGTTCCAAAAAGGTCAGCCAGCGCGAGGCCATCAATTTGGTTTACCGGGCGCTGGCGCTGGAGGGTTACACGGCCATTGAACTCACCAGTTCCATCATGATCGTGCCGGAAGGCAAGGAGCCGATGATGAGCCCCGAACTAGTGGACGGTTCACAAACCAACGTTCCCGAAGGCCGCCAGCGGTTGGTGAAGGTCTTCTCGCCCAAGCATGTGCAGGCCGCCGATTTGAAGGACCGCATCCACACGGCGCTTTCCGACAAGGCGACGGTGGAGATTGACGAGGCGGCCAATCAACTCATCATCACCGATTACAATGACAACATCCGGGCGGTGGGCACGCTGATCGCCGCGCTGGACTCCGAAAAGCCGGAGGACGTCACGGTGCGGGTGATTGCGCTGAAAAACGTGCAGGCGGCGGATTTGATGAAGGAGATCGAGCCGCTGTACCAGAAGAAAAATGGGAAGGCGCTGAAGGACACGGTGGAAGTCAACGCCGATGCGCAGGCCAACTCGCTGCTGATCCTTTCCAGCGAGGCGAATTTCAAAACCATTACAGAATTTGTCTCCCAGTTGGACACCAAGGACGCGCAGGATAAAATCATGCAGACGTTCTCGCTGAAAAACGCCGACGCGCAGGATGTGGCGAAACAACTGCAGGATCTCAACCAGGATCAGGGTTCCTCCTCGTCGCGTTACTTTTATAATTTTGGCTCCATGAACACGGGCAGCTCCAGGAAAATGACCGTGGTGGCGGACCGCCGGCGCAACGCCATCATCGTCCAGGCGCCGCCGGCGCAAATGCCGGGCATTGCCAAGATGGTGGCGGAGTTGGATGAGGCGGTGAATGATGACAGCCTGGCCCCCAAAATATACCCGCTGAAATACGTCAGCGCCACGGATCTGGAGGATGTGCTGAACGAGCTGTTTTTGAAAAAGACCCAGCAGCGTTCTTATTGGGATTTCTTTGAGGATACCGACTCGGAGACCCCGGACCGCGACGTGGGGCGGCTGTATGGCAAGGTGCGCATCACCAGCGAACCCTATTCCAATGCGCTCATTGTCACTTCCAATTCCAAGGAGAACCTCGCCGCCGTCGAGGAGGTCATCAAAGAGTTGGACCGGCCCTCCGAGTCGGGGGAGAGCACCCTGCATTGCGGGTTGAAATTCGCCAAGGCGGGCACGGTGGCCAACAGCATCAACATTCTGTTTGCCAAGAACGGGTCGCCCCCCTTGCGCGGCACCAGCCAGTCTTCGCAGCAGAACAGCACGGCGAATAATAACAACGGGCAGTCCTCTTCCACGCAGGACACCACCACTTCTTCCGCTCAGAGCGGCTTCGATCTGCCACAGACCACCAAGGAGGACGGCTATTATCCCTGGCTGGGCGGCCAGCCGGACACCACGCAGGGTACGGGCGGGCGCAGCAGCAGCACGACCCGTCCGGTCAGCGACTTGGTGGGGCGGGTGCGCGCGGTGGCGGATGAGCGCAGCAATGCCATCTTGATCTCCGCCAACGTCCATTTTTTTCCGCAAATCATGAAGCTGATTGACGATCTGGACGCGCCGACCGATCAGGTGTTGATCGAAGCGCGGTTGGTGGAGGTTTCGAGTGATTTCATGGACAAACTGGGGGTGCGGTGGTCGCCCGATGGGAGTTCCACTTTCACCGCGCAGGATTATGACAACTCGTTTCTGGCCGCCGGCAATGGCACGTATCAAAAGGGTTTTGGCGGCAACACGGTGGTCAACAATTCGGCGTCAACGGCGGTTGGGCCGCTTGACAGCGTCACCCCGGCGAATCTGCTGGCCTCCATGCGTTCGGGAGTGGTGAACAACACGATCAGCCTGGACTTTTTGGTGCAATTTTTGAAAGAGACCACCAAGGCCACGGTGCTGGCGGAACCGCAGCTCAACATCCGGGACAATGAAACGGGCCGGCTGTTTGTGGGGCAGGAAGTCCCGGTGCCGCAGAACAGTTTGAACTCCTCGGTGGGCACCACCACCTCGACGTACGAATACAAGGATGTGGGCATCGTGCTGGAGGTCACCCCGCACATCAACACAGCCGGGGATGTGGAATTGAAAATCCACGTGGAGTCCTCGTCCGTGGTGTCGGGGGAAACGGTCAACAACGGCTCGGTGTTTGACACGGATAATTTTCGCACGGACCTGACGGCGAAAAACGGGCAGACCCTGGTGCTGGGCGGGATCATCCAAAAGCAGATTTCGGACACGCTGCGAAAGACGCCGGTGCTGGGTTCGATTCCCGGGCTGAAGTGGCTGGTGAACAAGAAGGACAAGGACAATCAGGAAGTGGAACTGATGGTGTTCCTGCGGCCGCATGTGGTGGCCAATGCCGCCGATGTCGAGGATGTGCTGCGGGACCTCGAACGACGCGCGCCGCTGGTGAAGCAGTGGCAAGAGGATTCGGGGACGAATGGGATGCCCCGACCAGACCTGAACCAAAAATGAGCGCGCTGACTTGAAAGGTCGGATTGGGTTGGATGTGCAGCCCACAAGGCTGACAGAGCAGCCGGTGCAAGTCCGGTCAGGAGCGAAACGAACGCTCCTGTAGTCATAACTTTTTCAAGGAGCAATCCTCGGCAGGCAAGCTCGGTTGTAAACGTCCCGTCCGGAACGGGGCAAGCAAGCTGGCGGGCCGCAGCGGTATGTGAACGTTGCAGCCCCGTTAAATCCCCACACGTTATCCGGTGGGTGGACCAAATGGTTGCCGAGCTTCTATCTGACAGGCGAAGGCCCAGACAGTGGTCTGGTTCGTTGGTGGGTCACTGGAGCCATCGGGGTAAGGACGGCGGAACGTCAGCAAGCTCTGGCAGATAAAAGCGGGGACCTTCTGTGTCGCACCAGGTCCATCGGAAATAAGTCATGAAACCGGTGGAGCGAGGCAGAAGCTCGGATGTGGCCGTAGTAAGCGAGGAGGCTGGCGGACAGAACAACCGCTGGCGGAGCCGAGGGCCACTGGACGAGAGGGTCTGAAAGGGCGGCTGACGCGCTCGGATGGGACGTAAGTCCAATTAACCGGGCATAAAAGCGGGTGCCGCCCGCAGCAGACGGAAGCGGCCCATAAACCCGTGGTGACCTGCGGGCGAACGTGGCCGCTGGGAGTCTCGTTTGGAGCCGTACTGGGGAAAACCGCCGTACGGAATCTCAGAGGGCGCGGAGGAAACGGAATGGATGGTCTGATGAGCATTTGCCACGATGTCCGAAAGGGCTGACACAGTGGAAGTCATTGGCCTGAGTATTTTGCGCCCCCGCTCTACTCGACTCGGTTGAACATGGTCGGATTGGGCCGGACCGGGGAACGAGCGGGCTAACGGGGACTGGAAAGAAAGTGCGGCTCTCGCCAGGGACGCCGCGCCGCTGAACAGCCAACAGCCGACAGTAATACGGTGCGGCGGCGATTGGTCACTTGCCGCGCGTCACACCAATACACGATGTCAAAGAGCCGCGGATGGCATTTATCCATCCGGCGGAGGGTGTTTTGGGTGGCACCTGGTGCGAGATCACGCAGGCAAACGTCCATCACTCTCCCAAAACCGACGTTGGCGGGAACCGGGAAATTGGAAACTTTGAAAGGACGCTCAGAATAGTTTTATCGGACGGCGTTACCGCTGAGTTTCGCAACAATGTTAAAATCTTCCAAGCACACTAATTTATGGCTACACGAACTCGTTCACTTGAGAGGAACAGGTGACGATTTCCAGCTACGACATCGAATCTTTGGTTTTTAGGACGAACGAAACGCAAATGCAGAAGCCACGAGGAGAAGAAATTCCGCTCGCGCACTCATGCTGGTTATGGCTCAAGTCGGGCGAAGGCAATCAACCGCTTCGCGGTGAATTGTCAGTCCCGGACGGAAAGCGGAAGATTTTTTCTGAAGGAAAAGCGACCTTGGAACAATTGAAGGCGCTTCGACAGGAACTGGAAGGTTTGCTTTACGATATTGACCAAGGTCTCAAACGTTCGATGCGAAAACTCGCGGAAGCAAAGGTCAAGTGGCCAAGTGGATTAGATTGGCTTACGCATGACTTGCGAAAGTTGCATTGGGACGGTGGTGCTACAAATATGCCAGCCCTATGGGATTGAAGCGGTTTCCATCGGTCTTCTGGACGACCGACCGGCCCCGGCGCGCGGTATCCCGTCATGATTGGAGTTTTCCGGCGTCCCTTGCGGGACACGTTGATTTTTTAAATGACCCTGTGACCAGCCCAGCCACTGCGTAGCTGGCTAATTCCCGGTCTCCCTGCGGGACGAGAATGTGCGGGCAGCCGTGCTTAAAAACCCTGGTTGACATTGTTATGGTGAAAACGGAAAATCAAATGGCCAAAATTCGTTTCTCTCATTTTGGTGATCTGTGATTTTTTTCAATGTTGTCAAAGTGACCTGAAACCTTATGAAGCCTGACCAAGCGGAGCCCGGTGCAGGGGTGTCTGGTTTCCTGCGGCTCTTCATTGCGCTGGAGGTTCCGGCGGAAGTGTGCGGGGAGATGGCCCGCGCACAGGGGCAGTTGCGGCGCAATGCGCTACCGGGGGCCATTCGCTGGACGCGACCGGAACAATTTCACGTCACCCTCCGATTTCTCGGTGATGTGCCGGTGAACCGGCTCGAAGCCCTGAAAACCTCCGTGGGCGCGGCGTGCGCCGGCTTTCCGGCCGTGCGGCTTTCCGCCAGCGGGCTGGGCTTTTTCCCCGGAGCGGAAAGGCCGCGGGTTATTTGGTGCGGAGCCGAAGATGAGGCGGGCCGACTGGCCGATTTGCACGCACGGTTGGATGAGGCGGTGCGGTCGTTTGCGCCAGCCGGGAAGCCGGAACGCTTTGCCGGTCACATCACGCTGGGACGTTTCAAGCCGGGGTGCCATGCGGTCACGCCCGGGTTGCAGGAACGCATCACCCGGTTGCGCACGCGGCCTTTTGGGGGGTGGCAGGCTGGGAGTGTGGAATTGGTCCGCAGCGAACTCACCGCTTCCGGCGCGCGGTACGCCACGGTGGCGTCGTTTGCGCTGAAATAAAAAACCGGGACAGCCGGGCTCTGAATTCATATTCTGGTTTCATGAACATTAACCCCGTCAGGCTCATTCCGCTTGGCGTCTTGACAGCGTTGTGCCTCCACCCCGCAGTCTGGGGCGTGGCCGCTGCGGAGGCCCCCATGACCACCAACGCCCCGGCCCCCGTCACGCCGGTCGTCCGCGATGCCGCCGCCACCGCCGTACCGGGCGCGCATCTGGACTGTGCTCCGGGTCAGCCGCCAAAGTTTTGGTCGGTCGCCGCCGCCGAGACGATCATGGCCCGCTGGCCGGATTACTCCAAGGCGTACTTCAACGCCTGGACCTATGTGAACGGTTATGAACTGTACGGGTTCGAGATGCTGTCCCGCGCCACCGGCGATCCGCGCTATTTCGATTACACCAAGCGGTACGTTGACCTGTTTGTGGACGCGGACGGGAATTTCCGGGGCGTCGTTAATGCCAAGGGCGCGACGAACACCCCGTCCTTTAATAATCTCGACAGCATGATGACGGGCAACACGCTGGTGATGCTCTACGAATCCACCCACGATCCGCGTTATAAAAAGGCCGCCGATAAAATCCGGCGCTCGCTGGATGATTATCCGCGCAACACCGACGGCGGCTTCTGGCACGCCCGGCGCCTGAACGGACAGATGTGGATTGACGGCATTTTCATGGGCGAAATGTTTGTGACGCGCTACGGCAAGTCCATCGGCGACAGCGCGTATTGCTGGGAGGAGGCCACCAGGCAACTCGGGGCGTATGCCAAACGCGCGGAGCGGAGCGGCACCGGGTTGTATTTGCACGGGTATTTTGAATCCGGCCATGGCGGCAAGGTTCCGGCCTGGGCGGATCCACAAACCGGTTTGTCGTCCGAGGTGTGGAGCGAGGGGCTGGGCTGGTATGCGCTGGTGCTGGTGGAGACGCTGGCGGATTTGCCGAAGGATCATCCGCGCCGCGCCGAGATGGAAGGCATTTACCACCGGCTCGCCGCCGGCTTGAAGCGGGTGCAGGACCCGGCCAGCGGGCGCTGGTTCCAGGTGGTGGACAAGGGGAACCTCCCCGACAATTGGACGGATACTTCCGGCAGCGCCATGTTCACCTACACCCTCGCGAAGGGCATTGAACTGGGCTTGCTCGACAAAGCTGAGTACGCGCCCGTGGTGGCCCGGGGTTACCAGGGCATCATTGCCAACGCGAAGATCAACCCGCACGGGCTGCTGGATGTTTACAGCGCGTGTGACGGCGTCGGCGTCCAGGCGGATTACGCGCACTACATCAATTATCGCAAATCCATCAACGCCAAGGAAGCGGTGGCGGGATTTCTCTGGGCGACGGCCATCGTGGAGAAGCCGCAGTTGGAGCTGCTGAAAAAGAAATGATGGCGGCGAGTGGAAGCTTCAAAAAACCAAATCAACATGAACCTGAACCCAACGACGTTCACAAACTCATTTGCAGGTGGCAGAGCGGGACATGCGCGTGGCCTCGTCCCAATGCTGGCCGCAGGGCTGGTCCTGTGCGCCGGTGGGGCGGTGTTTGGCCAACCCGCGTCGTCCGTGTCGTCGGCGAACCCGGCGTCCAGCGGGGTGGCGCATGCGTTTGTCTGCACGGATTATACGCAGGGACGGGTGTTCATGGTTTCGCGCGCCGGCAAAATTGAGTGGGAATATGACGGGGCGACGAATTGCAATGACCTCTGGGTTTTGCCCGGCGGCAACCTGCTGTTTAACACCGGTCACGGGGTGAAAGAGGTCACCCGTGACAAAAAGGTGGTGTTTGATTACGAATCCGCCAGTGAGATTTACGCCTGCCAGCGGCTGACGAATGGCAACACGTTCATTGGCGAATGCAATGCGGGCCGGCTGCTGGAAGTGGACCCCGCCGGCAAAATCGTCAAGGCGGTCTACCTGCTGCCGCCGGGCACGGACGGGGGCCACGCCTACATGCGGAATGCCCGGCGGTTGGACAACGGGAATTATCTGGTCGCGCATTACGGCTTGAAAGTCGTCCGCGAATACGATCCCCGGGGCCGGATGATCCGGGAAATCCCCGCCCCCGGCGGGGCGCACAGCGCGGTGCGGCTGCCCAACGGCAACACGCTGATTTCCTGCGCGGACGGTCCCGGGGGATCAAAGGTATTCGAAGTGGACCCGGCGGGCAAAACCGTGTGGCAGGTGCAGAGCAACGAACTGGCCGGGGTCAGCTTGAAATTCATGGCCGGCCTAGAAAGACTGCCCAATGGGGACACGCTGATGGCCAACTGGCTGGGGCATCATCAATTCGGCCGCGCGCCGGACCTGATCGAAGTCACACCGGACAAACAGGTGGTCTGGACCTTTTCCGGCGGCAACGACATTCGGACGATTTCCAGCGCACTGCTCCTGGATGTGCCGCCCGGGGAGACGTGGCACTGATTCCGGGTCCTATTGTGCGGGAGTCCAGGTGTCGTCGGGGTCGTAAGTCGTGAGGGCGGCGGCGGTTTTGGCGGTCCGGGCGCCCAGGTTCTTTTGCCAGACCTTGCCCTGTTGGTTGACGATGAAGGTCATGATGCCGGTGTTGCCCCATTCGGCCGGCCAGGCGACGAGGGCGAACCCGGCAATCATCCGGCCGTTGATGAGGTAATCATATTTGCCGCCGGGCGCGTGCCGGCCCTGGCGGGTCAGGATTTTAAAATAGTAGCCATGATACGGGGCCAGTTTCTCGTCCAGCATGGTGGCCGTGTGATGGTAGCCTTCCACGCGCGCCTGGGCGATGAGGGGTCCCAAGGGGCTGAGGTCTTCGCCGGTTTTCGCCGGCCAGAACAGGCCGTCGTGGGTTCCGGTGGTGCTGCGCAGGAACCGGGCGTAGGCCAGCACGCCGTCCCCGAGTTGGTCCTGACTGGCATATTCACGCTGCGCCTGCACATAAGCGTTACAGACATTGATGGCCCCCAATTCATCCCTGCCAATGCGGCGGGCGAGGATTTCCTCCTTGCCGGCGGCGGTGTCGAAGTGCCACCGGCCATTCTCCTGGACCAAGGGAATGGGGAAGGGCCAGCCATCCGCACCGATTTTCAACGACAGGGCGGGGATGGGTTGGCTGGCGTTGGTGACCAAGATTGTTTTTTCCGTCAGTCGTTGCACAAACAATTGATAATCCTCGCCGGCCTGAACGACATCGGGTGAGATTAACTCGCGGCCAACGGGTCCAAAAATGGTGTGGAGGGCGTTCGTGTCGTGGTTTCGGGCGGCGGTGAGGAGGGTGTTAACGGCCTCCTGGGGGGACGCAAAGGTTTGTTCTTCCGCCACCAGCGTGTGCGGGCAGAGAGGCAGGATCAGGGTCAGGGCCAGAACGGCGCCCAACCGACGGGACGTCATTTGGCACAGTCCCGCAAGGCGGCAGATTTTCATCAGGGAGAATAAGTTACCGGGCATCATTGGATTGAAAGAGTCAACGTTTTTGGCCGCCACTAAAGCCGCCATGACTGCCGCCCCCGCCACCGGAGGCGGGACGACTGGTTTGCAAGCTTTCCCGTCCGCGGTCACTGGAGGCCTGGGTTTCGCGCGCGTCCTCGCCGCCGATGAAACTGACGTTGTTCGACGGTTCACGGCGCTCCGCCGGTTCGGGGCGGGCGGCGGGTTCTTCTGCGCGGCCGGCCGATGCTTCCGATCTGGCCGCTGGTTCGGGAGTCCGGCGCGGAATCACGGAATCGGACGGGGATCGTCCCACGGTGGTGACGAGGGGTTGGGGACGACCGGCATCCCAGCCGCGGTCACCGCGACCTCCCCCGGCCACATCCCGGTTGACGACGGGATGCCAGACGGTGGTGTGACCCGTGTCCCGCTGATGGGGTGGTTCATGCCACCAACCGGGCGGACGCGGATGATCGTGGTTCCAGAAGAAAATATGATGGTGGCTCCAGTCAAAATCACCCGTCAGCCAGGGGCCAATGGGACAGCCGATGCCAAAGGTGACAAACGGAGAACCACTGGCGGCGTCATAATAAACCTCGTCCGGCGCATAGACCGGGACATAAATCAGGTCCGGGTCCACCGGATCAATGGAGATGTCGCCGCCATCATTGATCACTTCTTGTTGCGGGGTGGATTGCAGGTTGCCCAGGTTATAGGCTGAGGCGCGCAGGCGCTGAATGGCCCGCATGACGTCCTCCGGCTGGTAAAGAAAGGCGAGTCCAAGTTCGGTCGTCCAATTCAGGTTGTCATCCATCCATTTCAACGCGGCGGGGTAACGGGCGAGCGCCTGAACACTGGGATCCCAAGGCTGCTGGTCAATCTGGCCGGGATCCCCGCCGCCGCTCACATAACGATCCGCGAGCACGATTTGAGTGGGCAGGGTGGCGGCGGGCAGTATTTCGGCGATCAAGGGGTCGGGATACAGGGCGATGGCCCCCACTAATTGATCGAGCTGTGGGTCCGCCAGGCTTTGAAAAACGGGGGCCGGTGGGGGAACCGCCATTTGAGCCCGCAGGCCCGGGGTGGCACCAGTCAACACCGACAACAAAACCGCGATTTTAAACAGCTTCATCATAAGGCGACCGTTTAAAATAACCCAACAAAAGCTTGGACGCAATGGCGGTTTAAAAGGTTTCATGCGGCAAAGGATTGCAAAATTCAGCGTCCGTGCAAGCATGGGGGACACTCATGAAAAAGTTGCGGCAGGTCATTTTGCTGTTGGAATCCTCCCGGGGCTCGGGTCGGGCGCTGTTGCGGGGGATTGCCAATTATGCGCGGCATCACGGCTCCTGGTCCTTTGAATGGGAACCGGGCGGCTTGAATGAGATCTGGCCGCGGCTGAACAAGCTGGAGGCGCACGGCATCATTCTGCGCGATGGCAAGAACATCAGCAAAGTGCTGAGCCTGGGGCTGCCGGCCGTGGTGGTGGGGCATCACCGCGAGGTTTATGGCAGCGGGGCCTATGTGCTGACGGACTCCTCGGAGGCGGGGCGATTGGCGGCGGTGCATCTGTCCGGGTGCGGATTTAAGAATTTTGCATTTTTCGGTCCCAGCAACATTCTCTGGTCGGAAGCGCGCCGGCAGAGTTTTCAGAGCAACCTGGCCTGGACCGGGCAGACCATTCATTTTTTTGACGCCCCCACCGACACCGTCAAGGCCCGGCAGGGAGTCCAATATCAAGATCTGGGGAAATGGCTCCTAGGGCTGCCAAAGCCGGTCGGCATCATGGCCTGCAACGATGATTATGCGCAACAACTGGTCGTGGCCTGCAAGAGCGCGCGACTGCACATTCCCGACCAGGTGGGCGTGGTGGGGGTGGATAATGACGAGCTGGTGTGTGAACTGTCGTCCCCGCCGATCTCCAGTGTGGCGATCAATTTTGAGCGGGCCGGGTTTGAAAGCGCACGGTTGCTGGACCGGTGGATGCGGCTGGGAAAAATCCCACTGCCGGCGCGCATCACCGCGCCGGCCACCCATGTGGTTTCACGTTTGTCCACGGACATTCTGGCGGTGGAGGATCCCCAACTGTTGAAGGCGCTGCGGTTCATCCGGGACCATGCCCGCGAGAACTTCCGGGTGGCGGAGGTCGCGCGGGCGGGCGGGCTGTCGCGCCGGGCGCTGGAAAACCGGTTTCGCTGGGAACTGGGCCGTTCGATCCTGCAGGAAATCCGGCGCATTCGGGTGGACATGATCGCGCGGATGCTGATTGAAACGGACCTGCCGGTGTCGCACATCGCCGAAGCGCTGGGCTACGAAAACCTGCAGCACATCGCGCGCTATTTTCGGAAGGAAAAAAACCTCAGTCTGGTGGCCTTCCGCAAACGGTACGGATCAAAAGAAAAAAAGAGGCCGGACACTACTCCGGCCTCTCAATGAGAACTGGTCACGGTCACCGACGTCAACAACAACAATCATAAAGTAACAGGTTTCGCGACCGCAGCCAGTCACCAGTACTGGTGACAGTTGCCCGTTTTTTAGCCCGTGAATCGCACCAATAGACACGAATTAATGAAATATGACCGGTAGTCAGGGTTGCCGCGCCGCGCCGCCTTAAAAATTTGTATGGATTTGTGGCCATCGTGTAGTGAGTGCGTAAAGCCCTTGCAAATAAAGGGTTTCTTGAGGGAGGCCAGGAAGAAATGGACCCCGAAATTCGGACCAGTGGCTAAGTTAGACTTTTCAGGTTCTGC
>CAZUBG010000132.1:0-15886 GCA_964618545.1 uncultured Bifidobacteriaceae bacterium
TATTGGTGATGACACTGGCCAGCGGGGTGACGACGTTGGTGGCATCCAACCGCCCGCCCAAACCGGTTTCCCAGATCACCAAATCGCAACGCTGTTCGGCAAACCACATCAGCGCCAGAATGGTGGTGAATTCAAACAGAGTGACCCCTTCGCCCGAGTTTTTTCCACGCAACGTCGAGACCAGCCGCGCCAGATCGGGTTCGGGAATCAACCCCCGGTTGACCTGGATGCGTTCGCGGAAGGAAACCAGATGCGGCGAGGTGAACAGGCCGACCCGCAAGCCCGCCGAGCGGTAAATGGATTCCAGCATGGCGCAGGTGGAACCCTTGCCGTTGGTGCCGGCCACATGGATGAACCGGAGCTGGTTCTGGGGATCACCCGCCAGCGCCGCGAGCCGACGGGTGTTTTCCAAGCCGAATGAAGCTGCGAAAATCTGCAGACTGCGGAGAAAGGCAATGGCTTCGGCGTAGGTCATGGCTGGCCATCTGATCACATCGGCTTTTGATGCGTGTATTGGTGCGCGGCCTCAATCAGGCCTTTGAAGAGCGGATGCGGATGGTGCGGTTTGCTCAAAAACTCCGGATGAAACTGACACGCCAGAAAGAACGGATGTCCGGCGAGTTCGATGACTTCCACCAACTTGCCGTCGGGCGAAAGGCCGCTGAAGATGAAACCGGCCCGCTCAAATTTTTCACGGTAAACGTTGTTAAATTCGTAGCGGTGGCGGTGGCGTTCCTGAATGACAAAGGAGCCGTAGAGCGCGCCCGCCTTGGATTTGACGAGCAACTGGCAGGGCTGTGAGCCCAGGCGCATGGTGCCGCCTTTCTTCGTCACGCGCTTTTGCTCGTCGAGCATGGCGATGACCGGGCTGGGGGTGGCGACATCAAATTCGGTGGAGTGAGCCTTGGGCAGCTTTAACACGTTGCGGGCAAATTCGATGGTGGCGATTTGCATGCCGAGGCACAAACCGAGATAGGGGATCAGATTCTCGCGGGCGTACTGGGCGGCCAGAATTTTGCCCTCCACGCCGCGACCGCCAAATCCGCCGGGCACGAGTATGCCGCCCAGCCCCTTGAGCATCTTCGCCGCGCCGTTTTTTTCAATTTCCTCGGCGTCCACCTGGACAATCTCGACGCCGCAATCATTGGCCACGCCGCCGTGGATGATGGCCTCATACACGGATTTGTAGGCGTCCTGCAAACCGATGTATTTGCCGACCACGCCAATGCGCACGCGATGCTGGGGGGCGATCAGTTTGCGGATGATTTCCTGCCAGTGCGTCATGTTCGGCACGGGGGTGGTCAGGTGCAGCAGGCGGCACACGAGTTCATCCATGCGCTCGCGCTGCAGCATCAGCGGCACTTCGTAAATGGAATGGTCCACGTCTTTTTCCTCGATGACGGCTTCGAGGGGGACGTTGCAAAACATTGAAATTTTCTGCCTCAATTCCTTGTCCAGCGCCCTTTCACAACGGCACACCAGCACATGGGGCAGAATGCCGATTTCGCGCAGTTTGGCGACGGATTGCTGGGTGGGCTTGGTTTTTAATTCGCCGGCAGCGGCGATGAAGGGCACGTAGGTGACGTGCATGAAAATCGCATTATTATATCCGACTTCGAGGGCGAATTCGCGGATGGCCTCCAGAAATGGGAGTCCCTCGATGTCCCCGGTGGTGCCGCCGATTTCGGTGATGATGACGTCGGCCTTCGTTTTTTCAGCCAGCGCATAAATGCGGTTTTTGATTTCGTCGGTGACGTGAGGGATGACCTGGACGGTTTTGCCGAGATATTTGCCCTCGCGCTCATTGTTCAGCACGGTTTGGTACACCTGGCCGCTGGTGAGGTTGTTCATCCGGGTGAGCTTGACGCTGGTGAAGCGCTCGTAATGGCCCAGATCGAGGTCGGTCTCGGCACCGTCGTCCAGCACGTAAACTTCGCCGTGCTGGTAGGGGGACATGGTGCCGGGGTCCACGTTGAGATAGGGGTCGAACTTTTGGAGCGCGACCTTGAGGCCGCGGTTTTCGAGGAGGGTGCCCAGCGCGGCGGCCGTCAGGCCCTTGCCGAGCGAACTCACCACGCCGCCAGTGACAAATATGAATTTCATTTCAATTGATTCAAAAGGCTCTCCACCCGCAGGGCGTCGGCCGGCACATCCACGCCGACGCTGTCGTAATCCACCGTCACCACCGCGATGGCGATGCCGTGGTCCAGCGCCCGCAACTGCTCAAGCTGCTCGGCCCGCTCCAGCGGTGACACCGGGAATCCGACCAACCGGAGCAGGGTGGCGCGCCGGTAGCCGTAAATGCCCAGATGTTTCAAAAAAGGAAACGCCGCCAACTGTTCGCTTACCGAACCACTGGCGGCCGCGCGCACATACGGAATGGTGCGCCGGGAAAAATATAGCGCGTGACCGGCGGCGTTGACAACAACTTTCACGACGTTGGGGTTGTCATATTCCGCCAGGTGACGGATGGGGGTGGCGGCGGTGGACATTTCCGAGCGGCTGAGGGCACCGGCCACGGCGTCAATCACCGCAGGGGCGATCAGGGGTTCATCTCCCTGGATATTAAGCACGGCTTCGCAATCACAGCGCTGGACCACCTCGGCGATGCGGTCCGAACCGCTGGGATGGTCGGGGCGGGTCATTTCCACCCGGCAGAAGTTCCGGGCGACCTCCTGGATGCGGGCATCATCGGTGGCAACAATGATTTCGCTCAACGATTGGGCTTTTTGACACTGTTCCACGACGTGCTGGATGAGGGGCTTCCCGGCAATGAGATGAAGCGGTTTTCCGGGGAAACGGGTGGAGGCGTAACGGGCGGGGATGATGCCGGCGATTTTCACGCCGCTGATAGTGTCAGAAATCAAGACGGGAATAAACCAGATAATGGAAGGGAACAGCAATCAGTCTGGCCCACGGCCAAAATCACGCAAAAACCCTGTCTGACGGCACCTTAAGGGCGGGTTTCAGCCCGCACCATCAAAAACGCAAAAAACAGGGTGACACCCAGAGGCAATATGAATAATAGCGCGTTCATATTGTAAAAATAGCACAATTCAGACAAAAGCCAACAAATTGTTACGATTACGTTACGAACTTGTTACATATTGGTGTCAAAATCGCCATCAATGGCTAAAAACCCTTTAAATTGACTGGTTTTGGGTGTGATTTGAGGGGGTGGTTGGCGCGGTTTAAGACATCTGTTTGGGCTTGAAAACGGGAATTTTATTTTTTTATCCGTGTTTTTGTGTTTTAAATCGTGTTTCTCTGTTTTGGCTCCTCAGACTGACACTTGATCTGAAGATGGAGGGTAGAAAGACAGAGAGTCAAAGGTTTGACCTGGTTTAACCAGGGCGAATGCCCGACGCCGGGTCAGGGGACCCGGCCTACAATTCAAGGGTGTTTGTACAATCCACGGGTATTTGTGATGGGGACCTGACACCTTACCGGGCGTCTCCGGGGCTGGCTGAAAGGTCGGATTGGGTCGGATTGAGTCGGATTGGGCTTTATCCAACCTTCTTGGGTCGGATCAGAGGTTTGACTTGGTTTGACCCGAGCTGATGGCCGACGCCGGGTCAGGGGACCCGGCCTACAATTCAAGGGTGTTTGTACAATCCACGGGTATTTGTGATGGGGACCTGACACCTTACCGGGCGTCTCCGGGGCTGGCTGAAAGGTCGGATTGGGTCGGATTGAGTCGGATTGGGCTTTATCCAACCTTCTTGGGTCGGATCAGAGGTTTGACTTGGTTTGACCCGAGCTGATGGCCGACGCCGGGTCAGGGGACCCGGCCTACAATCCAAGGGTGTTTGTACAATCCACGGGTGTTTGTGATGGGGACCTGAAATCTCACCGGGCGTCTCCGGGGCTGGCTGAAAGGTCGGATTGGGTCGGATTGGGTCGGATTGGGCTTTATCCAACCTTCTTGGGTCGGATCAGAGGTTTGACTTGGTTTGACCCGAGCTGATGGCCGACGCCGGGTCAGGGGACCCGGCCTACAATCCAAGGGTGTTTGTACAATCCACGGGTGTTTGTGATGGGGACCTGAAATCTCACCGGGCGTCTCCGGGGCTGGCTGAAAGGTCGGATTGGGTCGGATTAGCCTTGATCCGGTTTGGTTTGACTCTGACGCCGGGTCGGGGGACCCGGCCTACAGGGCGAGGGCCTGTTGCGAGATTGGTTTGGGGTCTCATCGGGGGGGTTTCGTGCTGATGTGAAAGGTCGGATTGGGTCGGATACAGTCAGATTGGGAGGATCGTGCGGCGCTCACCAGAGACGCCGGTACGCGGGATCGCCAATAAGGTACGGCGGCGATTTGTCGCCCGATACCCGGCATACTCATACAATATGTCAAAGAGCCGCGAATGACATCACGTCATCATCCTCCGCCGCAGCGGCCATGGAGGACAGGTCAAACGGGGATTGAATGGTACCGCAGCACTTCAGCGTGCTGGCAACCGTCCGTCATCCTCCTCGCACAGACATTGACAGAACCGGGGAAAAACAAACCGGCAACCGCCAACCTTCATAAGATTGCACGCTTTATTGTCCTGTCAACAGACCTATTTTATAATGCGGTTTACGAGCCGGTCACGGGCCGGGGGGTTCCTTCTGCGGGAGGGCTCCCACGAACCGGAAATGGGCAGCCGGGGGGTGGAGCATCCCGTATTTGGGGGATAGAAAAAGCAGGGATGAAAAGGTAATATTTTAAAAATTACGCACGCAACAAGATCAAAGTGAAGGAAAACACGGCCAAACCCGTGAATTATTGTTGCAAGAAGATGCGTTAAGTGGGTTAATTAGCAAAAGGCAACCAACATAAAAACTGCAATAAACATGAAAAAGATGAACAATGTAAAAAAAGCCGGCGCGTTGCTGGCGGTTTGTTCCGTGGGTTTGGGCGTCCAAGCTCAAGTGATTGACGCCTTTAATGGCGAGAGCTTGAGTTCCTACACCACCACGCTGGTGAACGACGGGGGATCTGGTGGCACATCCAGCGTTTCCTTTTCTGACAGCACGGGAGGACTCGTTGCTTCTTTTGCAGGAACCGTTAGTGACCCTGAGCAAGCTGTCTTTTTGACTTCTTCAACCATCCCGGCGGGGGATTCACTTGTGGTTAGCACAACGGTTCCGGTCTCAACCACCACGGAGGATTTGGGAATCGCCATCAGTGCCACGGCCACCCCTCCTGCTGCGGGCGCAAATGCCAGCACACGCGCCAACTTCGACTGGGCCAGCGTCAGTGTGCGGCCGAGCCAGGGTTCCATTCGTGTCAACACTTCCATCGGCGGCACGCTTACAACCTCGGCAGACACCCTTGCTGCTGTTTCAACTTCGGTCAGCGAGCTGTTTATTGAAAACAACGGAGGCGGTTCGTTCACCCTTGGATACTTGGATACCAGCGATGTTGAACATATCGCCGAGACGTTTTCATTTGAAAGCGGATTCACCGGGGTGGCCGCAGTTGGTATTTACGGAGATGTCCGGGTCGCTGGAACCAGCCTCGGCTCGCTAAGCGATCTGGAGTACGTTCCCAACACCCAGGTTCCCGAGCCCACGTCATTGGCCCTGTTTGGCATTGGTCTGGCCGGGTTGGGCACGATCTTGCGCCGGAAAAGCAAATAAGCCGCTTTGAGAATTGACTGACTGGTTTTGCGCCAGTTGGAACAGCAGCCGCCGGATGGTTCCGGCGGCTGTTTTGTTTGAGGATGACTTTGCCGGGATTCTGCATCCAAAACACTGCGACTGGTCTGACAGACTCAACCGCGCTTTTTACTCGTCACCCACCGCGAATTTTTCTAATCATGTGCTTGTGTTCCATCCCTGGGGTCGAAGTTCCAAGAAAGCATTCCCGGACGTGAGCTTGCACGCACCCGGTTCGACGGCTGTTAAAGGGCCGGGGGTGGCAGACCGGCCTGACGGGCTGGAAGCCTGTCCCACAGGTCTGAATGACCGCTGGACGATGGCGGGGGTGGGCGTTTTTCTGGCGGCAATCATCTGGGGGGTCTTCGGCCAGACGCTGCGGTACGCGTTTGTCAATTACGACGACAACGTTTATGTCTATGACAACCCGGAAGTGGCCCTGGGTCTGACGCTCCCGGGAATCGTCCGGGCATTCAGCCGGGTTCAGGCCGGCAACTGGCACCCTTTGACCTGGATTTCGCACATGCTGGACTGCCAGCTTTATGGGCTGAACCCTGGCGGTCACCACCTCACCAATCTGCTGCTTCATACCACGGCGGCCATCCTGCTCTTTTTGGTCGTGCGGCGGATGACGGGGTGTATGTGGCGGAGCGCGCTGGTGGCGGCGGTGTTTGCGATTCATCCCCTGCGGGTGGAGTCGGTGGCATGGGTGGCGGAACGCAAGGATGTGTTGAGCGGCGTGTTTTTCATGCTGACGCTCGGAGCGTACGTGTCCTATGCGCGACACGCCTGGTCGCCCGCCCGTTACGGATTGGTGGCGCTACTGATGGCATTGGGCCTCATGTGCAAGCCGATGCTGGTAACGCTGCCTTTCGTGTTGCTGTTGCTGGACTACTGGCCGCTGAACCGCTGGCGGACCGACGACGCCAAAACACCGGTGTTACGATTGGGCGGCCGGGGGATTCCCAGAGGTTTGGTGCTGGAAAAACTGCCCCTGCTCGGACTGGCCGCCGCGTCCTGCGCGGCCACCCTTTTTGCCCAAACCGTGGCAATCAGGTCATTCGAGGAGATTTCTCTTCCCACGCGGGTGGGGAATGCCCTGCTCTCCTGCGTCATCTATCCGGGCCAGATGTTCTGGCCTTCGGGTCTGGCGGTTTTCTACCCGTTCCCGGCCAACGGTGGGCCGAGGTGGGAAATCATTCTGGCGGCCGCCCTTTTGCTGTTGATAACGGCGGGAGTCATAATAGTGCGAAAAACCCGCCCGTATCTGTTAGTGGGCTGGCTGTGGTATCTGGTCATGCTGACACCGGTGATCGGCATTCTCCAAGTTGGATCGCAGGCCCATGCGGATCGTTACACTTATCTGCCGCAACTCGGCTTATATCTGGCGCTGACCTGGCTGGCGGCGGATTGGAGCACCCACTGGCGGCACCGCCGCGCGCTGCTGGGCGCCGGCTCCGGAATCCTACTGGCGGCCCTGATGTTCGGGGCGCACGCGCAGACGCGCTATTGGCGCAACAGTGAATCGCTCTGGACGCACGCGCTGGCCTGCACGCCGGATAATGTCATTGCCCACACTGACCTCGGAGAGGCGCTGCTACAACAGGGCCGGGTGGACGAGGCGATGACGCAATTTCAACAAGCCCTGCAAATCAACCCCAACTATGCGGAAGCCCACAACAATCTGGGCAATGTGCTGCTCCGCAAGGGCCGGGTGGACGAAGCACTCGCCCAGTACCAAACCGCCCTGCAAATCAAATCCGACTACGCGGATGCGCATTATAATCTGGGTGATGCTTTGCTCCAAAAAGGCCGGGTGGACGAAGCGATCACCCAGTACCAAGCCACGCTGCAAATCAAATCCGACGAGCTGGAAGCCCACAACAACCTGGGCGAAGCGCTGCTCCAAAAAGGACGGGTGGACGAGGCCATCAGGCAATTTCAAAAGGCATTGGAAATCAAACCGGACTATGCCAATGCGCTTAACAATCTCGGCTACGCGCTGCTCCAAAAGGGGGGGGTGGACGAGGCGATCACCCATTTTCAAGAGGCATTGAAAATCAAATCAGATTATGCGGAGGCCCACAACAACCTGGGGGAGGCGCTGCTTCAACAGGGCCGGACAGACGAGGCGATCGCCCATGATCAAAGGGCCCTGCAACTCAAACCCGACTACGCCGCAGCCCACTATAATCTCGGCAAAGCATTGCTCCAAAAGGGCGACGCCGCTGAAGCGATCACGCATTTGCAAAAGGCTCTGCGAATCAACCCCGACTACGAGGAAGCATTGAATAATCTGGCCTGGGTGCTGGCCACCTGTTCGCAGGCTTCGCTGCGCGACGGCCGCCAGGCGGTGGAACTGGCCCGGCGGGCGAACCAACTTGCCGGGGAGGGCAGTCCGATCGTGCTGGGCGGGCTGGCCGCCGCCTACGCCGAGGCCGGGCGGTTTTCTGAGGCGGTGGAAGCCGCGCAACGCGCGGTGCAACTGGCCGGGACGCAGTCCAATCCCGCGCTGGCAGAGGCCCTGAGCTCGCAGATGAAGCTTTATCAGACAGGGCGCCCCTTCCGCATCCAGTGACCTCGTCGTGGCCGAAATGATCCCCGATTTCGTCTTGAACGAGGCCGAACAATTGCAGATGATTTACGACACAGCCGTTACGCAATTCTTCAAATCCAAAAAGGGTATGACAAACAGGACCGGCAACAAATTGAAAGTCTGGCAAGGGTCCGTCAATAAACAACCTTTACAACCTGACTGGTTCTTTTGACGGGTGGCAGCGTTGCTCGCTCGTCACAGAACCCTTTGGCGATGCTCCTCGCTCGCGCCTGGCCAGCCGTCAAAATTCCGGCGTCAGCTTGTAAAGTTTATTTCTTGACGGACCCTAAACGGGCACAGGGATGCCCATTTGCAGGAATGGGAAAGCACCCACCCATGAGTAACAAAACCTTCAAAGTTTTCAATATTCAAAAATCCAAATACCAAGGCAATTCCAAATATCAAGCATCAGTGCCGAACGGCGGGGCACCCCGAATATGCCGCCCCCAAGGGGCTTGTGGGTTTTGTGGGGTGCGGTGCCACAAATAGGCCGCGCCTACGGCGCTGGGACACCCTGGTCGGTCGTCTCATCCACACGGTTGAATTTCCGAATGCAAGATTGCCCCCCTCCCGGCCCCAACCAAACGCTCCCAACCCTGCAACAAATTCAAATCAGGACCCGACCACCTGCGAAGGGATTGCGGCACGAAATCGCCCAGTGCCAAAGGATGACGCGGCGTTGACGCCCGCCTCCGCCGGGAGCGTGGCGATGCGGATTACAGATCCTCGCCGAGTTCGACGTTCCAGTAGGCCAGGTCAATGAAGTGACGCCAACTGTCGTGCTGGTTGAGGCTGAAGGTGATCTGCACAAAGGGCCGCCATTTGGGGCGCTTGGGCTTGCGAATGAGGTTGAGCCCGGCTTCCGAGGGCGTGCGGTTGGCCTTGTGGGTGTTGCACTCGATGCAGGAGCAGACGATGTTTTCCCAGGTGGTGGGACCGCCCCGGTCGCGCGGGATGACGTGGTCGAGGTTCAAATCCTTCCGGTCAAAAACGCCCCCGCAATACTGGCAGGTGTTTTTGTCGCGCTCAAAGATGTTGTGCCGGGTGAACTTGACTTCCTTCTTTGGCTGGCGGTCGTAGGCCAGGAGCAGGATGATGCGCGGGACGCGGATGCGGAAGGAGATGGCGCGGACGGACTCCTCGTGGGGAGTGTGGTCGGAGAGGTCGCGCCACTGGTCAAAGCTGAAGGTGCGGAAGGAGCCATCCGCGTCATCGAGCACGACCTGGGCATGGCCCTGAAACAGGAGGGTGAGGGCCCGGCGGGCGGTGCAAACGTTGACCGCCTGCCATAACCGGTTCAGGACCAGAACATGTTGATTAAGCACAGCATTCATGACACCTGAACATAACTGTTAACAAATCAGCACGTTCCTGTCAATGAGCGTTCAGGTTACAGATTGGTGTCAAAAATCAGGGGGCCTTGTGTTGTCGTTGCCAAAGGCAGGGCGATTGAGTTAAGCTCCGGGCATGAAATTATTCGCCCTGATCACCGCTGTTACGCTGGCGTTTTTGCTGTCGTCCGCCCGGGCCCAGCAGGGTCCGGATGACCAATACATCCAGATTTACGCGGCCATCCAGAATGCAGATACGCTGTCGGTCTCCGGCCAGCCGCGCCAGGCGCTCAGCGAATATACGGAGGCGCAGAATGATTTGAAAAAGTTTTCCCTGGTTTACCCGGACTGGAGTCCGAAGCTGGTGTCGTTCCGGCTGAGTTATTTGGCGGATAAAATCGCGGCCACGGCGGCGCTGTTGCCGGCGGACGCGGGCGTGACCACGCCCAGTGGGACGACGGCGGCAGCGGTTCCGCCGGCCAGCAAGGTGGTGGCGGGAGAGGATCCGCAACTGGCGGATTTGCGGACACAGGTGCAAAGTTTGCAGGCCGACAACGCGACGCTGACGGCCAAGCTGAAGGAAGCGCTCACGGCCGAACCCAAGGGCGTGGATCCCAGCGAACTGGCGGCGGCGCAGGATAAAATCCGGTCGCTGATGAAGGAAAACGACCTGTTGCAAGTGAGTTTGGCGGAGCAAAAAAAACCGGCGGACGCACGCAGCCAGAAGGCGGAATCCAAGGCCCTGGCGCAGGCGCAGAAGTCGCTGGCGGACCTGAAAAAGGAACGGGATGATTTAAAGAAGGAGCGGGATGATTTGCAGGACAAATTAAAGGCGGAAGCCAAAGCACACAGCGGCAAGGAGAGCCGTGCGGAAGTGAACGCGAAAGTCGCGCAACTGACGCAGCAAAATGAAACGTTGCGGGCGCGGCTGGCGGTGGCGGAGGCGACGCCCGCGCCCTATTCCAGTGATGAACTGGCGCTGTTTACGCAGACGCCCCCCGCCCCGACGACGGGCGCGCCGGAGAAAAAATCCACGGGTGAACCCGCGGCCGATCCGGCGGCACTGCTGGCTGCGGCGCAAACGCATTTTACGGCCGGGGAGTATGACCTGGCGCTGGACCTGCTGAGCCGGGCGGCGGCTTTGGACCCACAAAACGCGCGGATTGAGAATCTGCTGGGGGTGACACTGGCACACAAGGGGTTGCGTTCGCAGGCGGAAACGGCCTTGCGGAAAGCGTTGTTGCTGGACGCGAATTACGGGGAGGCCCACAACAATCTGGCGGTGATTTACGCGGATGAACAACCGCCCCGGGCGGAACTCGCCCGCTGGCATTATTTGAAGGCGCTCGCAGACGGCCAACCGCACAATCCCGGCTTGGAAAAAATCCTGACCGACAACGGGTCGCCGATCCCGGCCCAGTAATTGCCGATGCTGGCGCAATTTTTCCATGAGCTAATGATCCCCACCCGGGGGCGGGGGCTTTATGATTTCACGGGGGAGGTGGAGCAGTGGATCAGCCGGAAGCAGTTCCGGGACGGTCTGCTCACGCTGCATCTGCGACACACCTCGGCGTCCCTGCTGATCCAGGAAAATGCGGACCCGGATGTGCGCCGGGATTTGGACGCCTTTTTCAAACGGCTGGTGCCGGACGGCGACCCGTTGTTTGTCCACACGATGGAGGGGGAGGACGACATGTCGGCGCATGTGCGCACGGCGCTGACGGCGGTGAACCTGAGCCTGCCGGTCCAGGGCGGCCGGATGGCGCTGGGAACGTGGCAGGGGATTTATCTGTGGGAGCACCGGACGCAGGGCCAGGGCCGGCATATTTCGCTGCATTTCATTGGCGAATAAACTCGCCAATCCGGGGCATTGGTGGCACGTTTTCGTCCGCTATGCGTATGAAAAAAAACGGGCTGCGGGGAACCCTGTTGCTGGCGCTCCTGCTGGGGACGGCCCCGATGTTGCGGTCGGAAATGGCGACCAATCTTTTTGGCTTCACGGGCCGGGAAATTTATCCCATTGATGACCAGATCAGCCTGCTGCATGCGGCGGATTTGACGGGGAGCGGTTTGAACGACTTGATTGTGGCGAACAATCTGCGGGCGAAAATCAACATTCTCTATAATCAGACGGGCAAGACCAATCTGTCGCTGTCCAACCCGTCGCGCAAACTGGAGCTGAATGAATTGCCGCCGGATGCCCGATTTCGGATTGATTCGATTCCCACGGATGAACGGATTGCGGCGATGGCGGTGACGGATTTGAACGGGGACGGCCGTCCGGACATCATCTATTACGGGGACACGCGGGATCTGGTGGTGCTGTACAACCTGGGGACAAATGGCTGGAGTGAACCCAAGCGCTGGCATATTGAGGATGGCCAAATGGACGCCAACGCGCTGGTGACGGGGGACTTGAACGGCGACGGCCTGACGGATGTGGTGTTGCTGGGGGAGAACGGCTCACTTTATTTCCTGCCGCAACTGGCGGATCACACACTGGGTGATCCCCGGAAAATCCCGTATTCGGGCACGCCCAAATCGGTGCAGATTGTGGATGTGGACGGGGATGGGAGGAATGACTTGTTGCTGGTGGATTTTGACAGTCCCACCCCGTTTCGTTTCCGGCTGCAAACCGCCGACGGGCAGCTTGGGCCGGAAATTTACTTTAAAACGCCGCCCATCCGCTCTTATGTGGCGGACAATCTGGAGGGGGACCGGACCAACTTTATCGTGTCGGTGGCGCAAAGTTCAGGGCGCGCGGAGGTTTCCCAGTTTGTGCATCAGCCGGGCGAGGCGTTGTCCGGGGCCTTCCACGAAGGCCAGTTTCAGGTGTTCCCGCTGAACAAAACGGACGCGGGCGAGCGCGGCATGCTTTGGGCGGACATCAATGGCGACGGGCGGCCGGACCTGCTGGTGGCGGAACCGGAGAGCGGACAGCTCTCGGTTTATTTGCAGCAGACGAACGGATCGCTGGCGGCGGCCAAGACGTTTCCCACGCTGGCGGGGGTGAGCCAGATTGCGGCCGCCGATTGGAACAGTGACGGGCAGCCGGAAATTTTCGTGCTCAGCCGGGATGAAAATGCGGTTGGCATGACCCGGCTGGACCCGAGTGGCAAACTGCCGTTTCCGACCCTGATTCCACTGGATGGCAAACCGCTGGTGATGGCGACGGGGGTTCTGAAGCGGGGTGCCAAGCCGGTGCTGGCGGTGATTGTGGACAAGGACGGGGTGCGTTCGCTGGTGATTCGCAGCGCGGATGGCACGATCAAGGCCAAGCGGTTGAGCGACAGTTTCAAGTCCAACCCGGCGAGCCTGTCCATTCAAGATGTCAACCAGGATGGGCGGCCGGACCTGGTGGTGCTGATTCCGTACGAGAAGATCAAGGTGTTGCTGCAAAAAATCAGCGGGGACTTTGATGAGGTGGACGTGGATCCGCCCGGCGGCGCGATGGAGCAGCCGTGGCTGGCGGATGTGGACGTGGATGGCGACGGCAAGGACGAACTGCTGCTGCCGCAAAAGAACTTTGTGCGGGCGGTGGTCCTGGAGCAACTGCCCAAGACGAAGGGCCTGACCAATGCACCGGGCTGGCAGTTTCGCGTGAAGGACCAGATCAACGGGGCGGAGCACGACTCCCGCATCACCGGGGCGGTGGCGGTGCCCAACGGGACGAATGCCGTGGCCTCGATTTTTTTGCTGGATGCGGAGCACAAGCAGTTGACGCTCTGCGAACGGGACGCGGCCGGGGTGTGGCGGGTGGTACACAACGTGGATTTGCCGGTGGCGGATTTTGGCGGCATCAGCGCGGTGCAACTGGGGGGCGCCGGGGTTGAGAGCGTGGTGTTTCCCGGTCTGAACACGGTGGGGTGGCTGCCGCTGGCGGGCGAGGTGTGGGAGTTGAAAAAATTGGACGGTTATGACACGCCGATCAAAAACGGCTACCTGAATGATGTGGTGGCCGGGGATCTCATGGGCGACGGACGCAAGGAACTGGTGTTCATGGAGACGGCCAAGAATTATCTTGACGTGGTGCTGTTTAACCGGCAGCACAAGCTGGCGCCCGGCGACCGCTGGCCGGTGTTTGAGCAGCATACTTTTCGCGGGCGGGAAAACGCCCTGCCGGAGCCGCGCGAGGCGCTGGTGGTGGATGTGACGGGCGACAAGAAAAATGACCTGATTGTGCTGGTTCACGACCGGATTTTGGTTTATCCGCAGGAGTAAGCGGGGGACGCGAGCGCGGAACCTGGGGCTGGGAATGGTCCCCTGCCCTGACGGGTCGCGCAAAAGCAGGTGGTGGCGAGCAGGGTGCGGTGATACTGACCGCACCTTATAGGCTTCTGTCGCAGGCGTAACGCAGATTTTCAAACCGGCAGGATCGGCGTTTACCAATCGGCGGGAGTGTCTGTGGGGCGGGCGCATCAGGTTGGCGAACGGTCTGCGGGTTGGGAAACCCGCGATACGGCAGACTTGGAAGTCTGCGGTGCGAAAAAGCCGGCTCGTCCCCGCCTTCGGATTTGAAAACCATGAATTGCCGATAAAGCGCAGGTTACCGGGCCGCCACGCATTGCGGCGGATGCATCGGTGTGGTTTTTAACGATAAGAGGAGGCGTTCGAGTTGGCGAACGAGACTTTCGGGGCGGCCTTCGGTCCAAAGGACATAGTCGGACCGGGTTATTTTTTCCTCGATGGGCCACTGGGCGGCGAGGCGCTGGGCGGTGTGCTGCGGGGTCCAGTTACGGACAGCCAGACGTTCTTGCTGGGTGGCGGGCAGGCAGGCGGTGCAGATGATTTTGTCGAAATGTGACTCGGCGTTGGTTTCAAACAGCAGGGGGATCACCACCACCGCCAGGGCGTGACCTTGCTGACGCCAGGTTTCCACCCGGGCAAGCCAGGCGTTCCGAATGGGGGGATGCAACAGTTGTTCAAGTTTTTGGCGGGCGGGAGGATCGGCAAAGACAATCCGGGCGAGCTCGTCACGCCGGAGCTGACCATCGGAGGCGATGACGCCGGGGCCAAAGGCGGATTGAATTTCCCCCAAAACGGCTTCGCCGGGCCGGGTGAGCTGGCGGGCCAGATCGTCGGTATCCACCACCCGCACTCCCAGTCGGCTCAATAATTGGGCCGTGGTGGTCTTACCCATGCCGATGCCGCCGGTAAGCCCACAAATTTTCATGAAGGGTTATTGACCGGTCAGCACGCGGTAAAAACGGTGTGAAAAATTCGTCTTGTTCGGATCGGTGAAGGTAAAGGCGGCGGTGGAATTGGTGGTGAAAATGGTGGTCCAATTCACGAGATTGGTGGAGGCTTGAATACTGGTTGAGCCGGTTAAATCGGAGGCGGTGAGGATAAAGGCACCGCTGGCCCCGACGGCATTGGCGGACAAGAGCGGAGCGACGGGCGTGACCGCATTCACCGTTATGGAAACCGAACCATCCGAAGGGTTCGGGTCGGGGGTGGAGGAACTGGCAAAGGCGGAATTGAAGATGCTTTCCTGCGTCGTCGCCGTCCTCACGGTCAAGGAGAGCGCGCCACCGGCATTGGTCAGCAAATTGCCCACATCCCAAGACACCGCATCACCGGAACGGGTAACCGAACCCACGGAAACATTGCTGGACAACAAGGTGACGTCATCCTGCAAAGAATCAAACACCAGAACGTTGGTGGCGGTTGACATGCCTCCGAAGTTGGTAATCGTGAGAAAATAGGTCAGATTGTTTCCGGGCGTAACGGTGGTGGAGGAGGCATTCAGGGTAAGGCCCAGATCCGCTTCAGCGCCAACGGGACTGCCCAAGGTCAGGTTGATTACCCAGCCATTGGCAATGAGGCCCGAATTGACGGTGCCGGCGTCCTGCACGAAAAGCGACCATTCTCCGTTGGGGGAGCCACCGTTGATGGCGGCCAGATTGGTTCCATAGGGGGGCAGCGGTGGAGAAACCTGGAAGTTATAGATATTCGTCGGCACCGTCAGCAGGGCGTTGATCAAATTGGTGCCGCTGGGCGTGCCCAATCCCGTGCATAAGTCATAATTGGTGACGGCATAAAACAGGTTGGGACTGCCACTCCAAGTGTTGTTGCCGGTGGTGATGTCGTTGAAACAGGCGGCGTAGTTGGTAGGGCTGACAGCAATTGCGTAGAGGGCCGGATTCAGGAAACCGACCGGAGCATGGCTGCTATTGGTGGCCTGCTGGTTGACCAGGGCGGTGAAAGCGGCCCACAGGGGGGTGGCAGCACTGGTACCTGCGGTCATATACTCTTGACCCGCATCCGAGATCGAAAAGATATAATCCGCCGTCAGAGCCACGTCTTTCTCCGGGAC
>CAZUBG010000133.1:0-15805 GCA_964618545.1 uncultured Bifidobacteriaceae bacterium
AAATCTGGCCCAAGTACTGGGCCGTCAAGGAATCCGTCTTCCCCTTCAACCGCTTTCACGGCCAGGACATCCTCCTCTCGCCCGAAATGCGCTCCACCGGCGAAGTCATGGGCCTCGATGCCGATCTCGGCGTGGCCTACGCCAAATCCCAAATGGCCGCCAACTCGCCCCTGCCCGTCAGCGGCAAAATTTTCATCAGCGTCAGCGACGAGCACAAGGACAAGGTCGCCGGCGTCGCCAAACAGTTTGCCGACCTCGGCTTTGAACTCGTCGCCACCAGCGGCACCGCCGCCGTGCTCGAAAAAGCCGGCCTCAAGGTCCAGCGCATCCTTAAATTGATGGAAGGCCGCCCCAACATCGTGGACCTCCTGAAAAACAAGGAAATCCAGCTCGTCATCAACACCCCCGCCGGCCAAAGCCCGCGCGCCGACGAAATTAAAATCCGCACCACCGCCGTCTACACCGGCACCGCCATCATGACCACCCTCAGCGGGGCCAAAGCCGCCGCCCTCGGCATTAAAGCCTTGAAAGAACGCGGCTACGGCGTCAAAACCATCCAGGAATACCACTGATTCCGCCGGGGCGGCCGTGTCCGCCCCCTGACCTTGCCTTTTGTTTGTAACGCCCCCGCGTCCGTGCCCGTCCATCAATTAATGAGAATCACCGTCCTGTTCGTCTCCGTCATTTGCCTGGGCCTCCATACTCCGGCCCACGCCGCCGACACCCTCGCTTTTCCCGGAGCCGAAGGTTTCGGCCGCCTCACCAGCGGCGGCAACGCCGGCGAACTCGTTCACGTCACCACCCTGGATGACGCCGGCCCCGGCTCCTTTCGCGACGCCGTCAGCCAGCCAAACCGCCTCGTCGTGTTTGACGTCAGCGGCATCATCCGCCTGCAATCCAACGTTTCCGTCAGCAGCCATCTCACCCTCGCCGGCCAAACCGCCCCCGGTGACGGCGTCATGCTTTACGGCCGCTCCACCTCCTTCAGTGGCGGCCATGAGGTCATCGTCCGTTACCTGCGCTTTCGCGAAGGCATGTCCGGCGACAAGGGCAAGTGCGCGGTCAACCTCTCCGGCGGCGACCACATGATTTTCGATCATTGCTCCATCGAATGGGGCCGCTGGGACTGCCTCGGTCTCACCAGGGACAGCCACGACATCACCTTCCAATATTGCCTCATTGGCGAGGGCGTGGACCCGCAGCGCTTCGGCTCCCTCTCCGATTCCGCCGTAAACATCACCTACACCCACAACCTCTGGATCAACAACCAAAGCCGTAATCCCAAGGCCAAGGGCAAAATCCAGTACATTAACAACGTGGTCTACAATTGGGGCGTCTGCGGCCTGGTCGGCGGCCATTCCGAGGCCGATCATTATCTTGATGCCATCGGCAATTATTTCATCGCCGGCCCCAATTCCAGCCACCGCTTCACCGGCGAATACAAGGCCACCGACCACGTTTACCAACGGGATAATTACACCGATCTGGACAAGGACGGCCAGCTCAATGGCCGTCTCGTCGTGCCCGCCGATTTTGGCGACGGCGCCGAAGCCCCCACCCTCGCCACCAACTATACCGTCGGCCCCCTGACTGATGTCACCGTGGAACCGGCCGCCGTCGGCCTCTCGAACGTGCTGGCGCAGGCCGGCTGCTCCCTGCATCGCGATGCCGTGGATGCCCGGCTGATTGATGCCGTGCGCTCCTACGGCACCCGCGGGCAAATTGTCCACAACGAAACCGATGCCGGCGGCCCGGGGGAGATCAAGGAAGTCCACGCTGTCGCGCAAAAGCCGTGATTCCGGAATTGAATTCGCGGCTCTGGAATTTTTATTTTCCCGCCCATCCCGTTACCTGACGGGCTCTGGATAAAATGCCAATTCCCGGCCCGCCAGGGTGGCTGATCCCCGGCGCCGGGAAACGCGTCCCCCGGCAGACGGTCCATCAAACGCCCACCGCCGGTTTGGGGCTGCGCCGACCCAGCCGCTGGGCCATGAGCGCGGCGAGGGAGCCGCAAACGCCGCCCAAAAACAAACCCGCAATCGTCCCCAGCATGATATTCAACGGTTTGTTGGGTCTCACCGGATAATGGCCGGGCATCGCCAGATCAGTGATTTGCACCAATGAAGTGGTGGAAAATTCGGATTCCAGCTTTTCCGACGCGATTTTGGCGGTGAGAAGCTTTTGGAAGTCCATTAACTGCTCCAGATTGCGTTTTGCTTCAAAGTAAGGCTGATTTTCCCGGGTGGGTTTTGAGTTTGATTCTTTCTTTTGAACCAACTCCGCAACCGATGCCTGCAACGAATCCACAGCGGCGCGCTTGGCCGCCACCTCGCTGTCCAGACCCGCCATGATGCCAGCCACCAGGTGGTCAATCTCGTCATTCAACTCATCCTTCGTGGACTGGACGCGGGTGACGTGTAAATCCGTCAGGGCGTAGTCGTTGGTCAGAGTGACGTAGGTTTGCTGGGCTTGATGCAATTTGTTCAGGAGATCGCTGAGCATAACGTCTTCCGTCACGGTCGGCAGGGTGTCCCGCAGCCGGATGGGGCCCATGGCCTTCAACTGATTAAGTTGGCTCTCCAACTGCTTGGAAACCCGTTCTCCTTCAATCAATTAGGACTGATAATTTTCCAGCACCTCGGCCTGATGCTCCCCCGCCGGATTGTCCACGACATTGTATTTTTGGCGCAACGCCTCCAACTCGGTCTGGCTTTGCGTAACCTTTTGTTCAGATTCATTTAATTGCTTCGCCAATATGCTCAGACCCTGATTGGATAGTTCTTTGCGCAAATTCATCCGGTAGTCCTGATAAGCCGTGGCCACCGCGTTGGCGAGCTGCGCCGCCTCATTCTTATTTTCACTATCGGCGGTGATGGCGATGAGTGCGGTATTACGCACCAATCTGAGGTCCAGGCGGCGCTTGAGCAGTTCCATGGTCTCCGCAGTCTTGAGCGTCTTGCCGTTGTCATACCTTCTACCCCATTTCACATTGAGGTCAAGTTTGTCAACGACGTTACTCAACACCATTTGAGATTGAATGATCTCAAAGGTGGTCTGCGTGGCATAAGCATCGTAAGGCATAATGTTGGGTGACGGAATGTTCGTGGAGCCAATGCTCGTCCCCTCCGGCTCCACCTTGATCCGGCAGGTGCTGGCATACGTTTCCGGCAAAATGAAGGTGATAACCAAGGAGGCGATGAAGACCAGCAGGAACACCCCGGTGAACACGGCGAAAAACGTGAACATCGGCGAGTGGCGAGGACGGAGCAGCGAGGTCAGTTTGTCTGACATAAATTTACCGGGGTTGAGGTTGGAGAAACGTTCGAGAAAGGAGGTCTTGACCAAATCCGGCAGGGTGCGCAACCACAACGCCAGCAGGCCCAGGATCCGCCCCTCCGTCCAGGCATCGCGGCATTGGTCGCGAAACAGTTGGGCCATCGCGCCGCCGTACTCCTGGCGGTGCCGCCGGGGATACGCCGCCAGCAAACGCCGGTACAGCCGTTGCGACAGCTCCAAGGACCGGTTGGGGGCGGAGGTTGGCATCAGAATGCTCCCAGGCTGGAGGGGGTGGATTTGCCGATCAACCGTTTGCCGCGAGCCACTTCCACCATGGCCGCATAACGCTGTGCTTCCGCCCGCGCCACCCGCTGGCCGAGCGCGGATAGCCGGTAATAGCGCCGTCGTTCATCATCTAGGCGGGGGTCGGGCCGCTCCTCGGACTCCTCGATCAGCCGGATTTCCAGCAACCGCTTGATGGTGCCGTACAACGTGCCGGGGCCCATTTTGATCTGTCCGCCGGTGCTGTCCGCCACCTCCTGCATGATGGCATAACCGTGCCGCTCGCCATCGGCCAGCGCCAGCAGCACATGAAACACCGCCGGCGTGAGCGGCAGGAACTCCTCGGGATGGGTGGGTATGGCGGCCATGCGTTTGGTTCAGTTAGTATGTCTGCGGATATATCTGTTGCGGATATAATAAGGGACGAATGAGGTCTCGTCAACCGTTATTTTTTACAGGTAACGCAACGGGGTGCGCCCGGAACGGGCTCACTCCGCGCGCACTACTTGTGGAGCTTTTGTTCAGCGTCGCTCACCGCAGACTTTAATTGAGCATCATCCACCAGGGCCACCGCTTCGCGCTGGATTTTTTCAGCCGTTGTTTGATCGCCGGCGCCCGCCACAATTTCCACCAGCGTGCGGACCTGGCTCACAAAATTGTTGGTGGCCATGACCGCCACATTGGGCGGCGGATACGCGCTGCTGAAAACCGGCGGTGCAAACCCGTTGGCGTTTTTCGCCATTTCCTCCTGGTGCTGCCGGATGGTTCTTTGAATCTGCTCCTGCCGCTCCTGCAGGGCGACCTTCCTTTGAAAGGCCACACACAAGGATTTAAAATGCGCTTGCGGATCACCGAGAAACCCCAGACACAAGGCGTATTCCCCCCTTTCGACCAGCAAATCCTCCATCACCGGGTAGCATTGCCCGGCCAGCCGGTGGTCCTTTTCCCGGATCGTTTGAAACAACGCCACGGTGCCCGCCTCATCATCCAAACGCTCATTGATGGCTTTGACCTCGGAAAACAGGACCGCATAGCCCCGCCCGGCGGAAAATTCGCGGACCCCATGATCCCGGATTTTAACCAATTCATCCCGGGCCTTTGGATAGCGCCGGCCCAGTTCAATCCAATCGTCCAGCAATGGGGTTAATGACTGGTTGCCCTTCAATTGATTGTAAAACGTCAGGCAACCCTGCAGCGCGTCATCGTACTGCCCGTTGGCAATCAGGTCATGGATTTCCGCAACCGGATTCCTGGGGATGACAATGCCGTTCGGATCTGTGGGTGTGGCCCCGGGCGGGACCACCAAGCCCGTGGTCGGATCAAAGTGTGCTGTGTTTGCAGTGCCGGACGCCGGCATGCCCGTGGCCGGATCAATGCGTGGCTGTGCCTTCGCCGGACCGGCGGTTTGCAGGGCGATCAGGCCGGCCAGCAATGCGGCCGCCGCCGGGAACAGTAACGGATGCGTTTTCATGGTTATGGTTGGGTTGAATGAGTTGGCGACAAATCATTGGGGTTCCGGCGTCGCCGCCGGCCGGGAACGCCTTTGGATGTCGGCCCGGGCATCGTCCAGCGCCGACCTCACGCGCGCGTCCGCCACCACGGCCAGCGCCTCGTTCTGAATCTTTTCCGCCATCGGTTGGTCGCCCGTGCCCGCCAGTATCTCCACCAGCGTGCGGACCTGACCCACAAAATTATTGGTGGCCATTTGCCCCATGTCAGGCGGGCGGTGCGCACCGCTAAAAACCGGAGCGGGTGCGTTCATCCTTTTCCGCATTTCCTCCATGAGTTGCTGCGATTCGGTTTGTCTTTCCAAACTATCGCGAATGAACTCGAAATGGGCCTGCGGATCCCCGAGGAAATTCAGGCACAAGGCATACTCGCCCCGCTCCATCAACAAACCCTCGACATAAGGATAGCATTGTCCAGCCAGTTGCTTGTCCACCTTCAGCAGGGTTTTAAACAAGGCGCAGGTGGCGTCCTCGTCCTGCAATTCGCGGTTGATGGCCTGCACGTCCTGGAACAATTCGCCATAACCCTGGCCGGTCGCGATTTTCCGCGTCTTCTCATCCCGGATTTCCAACAGGGCGTGCTTCGCCTTGGGGTAGCGCCGGCCCAGTTCCACCCAGTCGGTAATCGCAGACGTCCGGCGGACAATGTTCTGATACGAATCGCCCGCTTCCTGCGCATGGTTGTGGAACCAAAGATAATGCTGCAAGGCCTCCTCGTAATGTCCCGTGTCGGTCAACTGCTTTGCCTCCGTCATGAAATTCTGGAAGAACTGGAAGTCCGGCTTTTCGCCTGGCGCGAGTGTGGGTGACCAGGTCTCGGCGGAGGCCACCGGAAGGTTCGGCGGATAAAAGGTCTGGCTGGCCGGATTCGCCGCCTCCTTTGACCAATGCGCCCATTGTGGCGCCGCGCCAAACGCGAACGCCATCAGCGCCGCCGTCACCAGCGACTCCAACCAGTCGGTGCGCCGGCCCCGTTGCGCTGCAAAGAGGGCTTTGATTCCGGGCCGCGTCAGCACCCGGTGCATCCACAGCAGCAACACCATCTCACCCAGGAACAAGATCACTTCCAGCCACGTCGTTTGAACGGGATCGGGCTGCCAGCCGAAAAAATTCACAGCGCTGGCGAACGGGATCAGCGTTACCCCGTTTGCCCGGCCAATCAAGACGACCAGGAGCAACAGTAACGAGGCGAACCCAACCCACACACAGACCAGCGCACACCACCGCCACCACCAGCGCAGACGCAGCAGCCCAATTCCCACTGGCAGACATAAGATGCCGAGAACGACTTGGTTGGCTCCATGCCAGGCGGCGGATGAGATTTCGCAAATCGAAAACACGCCGGCGAGGATGAACAACACCCCCGCCACCGTCAGGGCGGCCGGACGGCGGTTCTCGGAGGAGGCGGCGGGCGTTCCGCTCTGCATCGGCGCCCTGTGCCGCGCCACGAATTCAATTTGGAACGCGGCGCCAATCAGGCCAAAGAAACCGGCGAAACCAAAAAAACCGGAAAAGCCAAAGCACCAATGCCAGCCCGGTGACGGCAGGTACCGAAGAAAACATAGAAAACCCAGGCTGCCCAGAAAACCGAGCGAGGAGATATTGATTAACTTTACCGCCTGCGGCGATGTAAAGGTCTGGTTGAACACGGCTTCCACAATGCGAACCATCTGAGACTTGCCCGCCGGCATCCCGGCAGTTCCTTTCGTGGCAGCCGACGTGAGGAGGCTCTGACTTTTCCCTTCGTTCGGTTCGCCGCCCCCCGTTTCCGCTTTTCCGCTTTCTTGATTTCCGCTTTTCTCCTGCGGCGTCGCCGCAATCGTCTCCAAGCACGTCTTCACCTCGCTCGCCTGCTGATACCGGAGTTCCGGCTGCTTCTCCAGCGCGCGCAGCACCACCTCATCCAGCCGCACGTCAATCTGCACCTTCTTGGACGGTGGCTGGAGTTGCTGCCCCGGCAGTTCGCCTGTCAGCATTTCGTAGAAAACCACCCCCAGCGAATAAATATCCGCCCGGCTGTCCACCCGCTGCGGATCGCTCTTCTGTTCCGGCGCACGGTAACCCGGCGTGCCCAGGGCGCTCTTCGTGACGTTGTCCGCCGCCCCCATCCCGCCGTCCGCCTCGCCCCGGGCCGTCCCCATCATCTTGGCGATGCCGAAGTCCGCCACCTTCACCCGGCCGGATTTGTCCAGCAGCAGATTTTCCGGCTTGATGTCCCGGTGGACAATGCCCCGCTCATGCGCGTATTGCAGCGCATCGCACAGCAGGGGCACAATCGCCAGCGCCTCCTCCGGCGTGCATTTCTGCGTCCGCAACAACTGCCGCAGATTCATCCCGTCCACAAATTCCATCAGCAAATAATAAAACCCGCCCGCCTGCCCAAAATCGTAAATCGTGACAATGTTCGGATGATTCAGCGCCGCCAGCGCCTGCGCCTCGCGCGCGAACCGTTCGGCAAATCTGGCCTCGTGAACCCGCTCCGGCGCCAGCAGTTTCAGCGCCGCCAACCGGTTCAACGATTTCTGCCGCACCTGATACACCACCCCCATGCCGCCGCGCCCCAGATACTGGAGAATCTCCAACTGCGGAAAATGCGGCGCGATCTGGTCCGGCGGCAGCGGCGGTTGCGCAGCCGGCGCGTCATCGGTGAACACCGTCTCCGTTTTCAGATTCAGCGCCATCAGGCAACCCGGACACAGGCCGCCCGGCGCATTGGCCGGAAGGACCGCGCCGCACTGCGGACATTTTTGTGCTGCCGGGTTGCTCATACCCCATCCTTACCCGCTGCCCGGGAATTGTTACATCTCAATTTCAGGATTCATTCGGTTGCCAGCGCCGCCGCCAGATATCTCAACTCCTCGTCCAGATCCGCCCCTTCCGCCAGCGTCTGGGAAATTTCCTCGCGATAGATCTCGCGGAAGCGTTTGCGCAGCCGGTGAACCGCCACCCGCGCCGCGCCGGGATTCACCCCCAGCCGCGCCGCCACCTCCGCATAATTCAACTCCCCCGGCGCCGCCAGCAGACAACCCTTGAGCCCCTCAAAATCCCCCGCCCGGCCTGCGGCGGCAAACTCGCCCTGCAACCGTTTCAGCGTGAGGTCCAGCAGGGTGATCGCCCATTGCCGGTCAAAGGCCGCGTCCGGCGCGAGCCGGGCCTGCGCCTCAATCGCATACTGACTTTCGGCGCAGGCCGTGTCCAATTCCACCGGCGCCCGGCCGCCGCCGCGCTTTTGGGCCGAGGCCCGCCGCCATTCCTTGTGCATGAAATGCTTGAGCGCCACGATGAGAAACGTCCGCAGCCGGCCCTTCCCCGGATCAGCCGTGTCCAGCCAGTGATGTTCCAGCAGGCGGGCGAAAAATTCCTGGGTGAGATCCTGCGCGTCATGCGCCGACTGCCCGCTGCGCCGAACGTAAGCGTAGAGCGGATACCAATAAGCCCGGCACAGCGCCTCCATGGCCGAGGCGGATTCGGGCGAATGCCGTTGCGTCGCCGCCAGCACCACCGACCAGCGGGTGGGTGGAAACATCCGGGGCGCATCCCCGCCGGAAGCCTGACTGCTCATGAGCGACATCGTATCCCACACCCTTACCGAAAACGAGCGCCGTGTTACCGATTTATTGAGGCGGGTGGGCTGAGGCCGGCCGAAGCACGCCATCACGACATCCGGGCGCTTCCCCCGGCCCCGTCAGGGGCGGCCTCTTCGGCTCATGGCCAAAATTCATTAAAAACCAAACTCAGATCGGCAACCTGACCATTGGATCAATGGGTTTCTGTCCATTGCAGAATTTCCGTCATGGACACCTCCCGTTGGCAATGCGCCCGCATTCTGTCGGCTTCAACCACGGTGTTTTTGGCGGAAACCACCCCGCGCAATCCCCCTTCGATCAGGAACCGCTCCTGCTTCTCTTTGCTCCGGCGGTTTTTTTCGGCTTGTAACACCAAGGCCGCATGGACTTTCTCCGGCACGCCGCAAATCAACATGGTGGCCAGATAACAAAATGAGAGCACATTGCACCCGAAAAACAACACGGTCCGACGCTTAATCCTGCTCCAGCCGCTTCCCCATGCTCACCACCTCATCCACCCCATAACCCAGGCGGCGGTAGAATTCCTTGACCCCGGCATTGGAACTTCGCACCTGCAAATTGATTTTCGGGCAACCCGCCGCCCGCAACAACCGCTCCGCCTCCGCCACCAGGGCCCGCGCCAGACCGTGCCGCTGGTGTTCCGGGGCCACCGCCAGATAATTGAGCCAGCCCCGGTGCCCTTCGTATCCCGCCATCACACAGGCCACCACCCGCTCCTCCAGCACCCCCACCAGAAACCACTCCGGCCGCACCGCCAGCTTCCGCCGGATGTCCTCATGCGGGTTGTTCCACGGTCGAATCAAACCGCATTGCTCCCACAACGCAATCACAGCGGCTTCGTCCCCGGGCTGAAACGGGCGGATCTTCATGCGGCACAGGATGCAGCGCCTTCCCCATCGCCGTCAAACCCGCGGGCGCACTCCAGGCCGGCGTCCCGATCGTGGCCGCCGACGCAAGGAGGCGCTGAATGCGCTTTGGCCCATGAAATTCACCTCTGCTTTCCTCTGCGAAGGAGATTTCAAGTTTCCGCATTCCCTCATTCGTTCTTTCCGCTTTTGCCTTGGTTCCTCTCCCCTCCGTGTTAATCCGTGAAATCCGTGGTAAAAATCCCCCAATATCTACATCTGTAAAGAATAAGCTTTACATTATCTACAAATGTAAATATCATCCCCCCATGAATCAACCCTCCATCGCCCTCACCGGCGCCGAATGGGCCATCATCAAGGCCGTCTGGGACGGCGAGCCCTGCTCCGCCCCCGCCATTCAGGAAAAACTCTTTGCCGAAACCCGCTGGACCTATTCCACCACCCGCACCCTCATGGACCGCATGGTGGCCAAAGGCCTGCTCGCCGCCGAAAAACACGGCAAAATGACCAGCTACCGCTCCGCCGTCACCCGCCGGCAGGCCCAGCGCGGCGAATTGCTTTACGCCCTCAAGCACGCCTTCAACGGCGCGCTCACCCCCATGGTCCAGTGCCTCATTGAATCCGGCCCGCTCAACCCCGCCGAACTCAACGAACTCGAGGCCCTCATCAAGTCCCGGAAAAAGGCCGCCCAAAAATAACCCGCTTGGAAATCTGATATGAACCCCGCCATTGATCACCTGAACCTCTGGGGCGCGCCGTTCCTGAGCCTGGCCGGCGCGCTGCTCTGGCAATCCACCCTCCTCGCTCTCGTCCTCCTCCTGCTGGACTTCGCCCTGCGCCGCCGCGTGTGCGCGGCCGTGCGTTACGCCCTGTGGCTCGTATTACTCCTCAAACTGGTTCTGCCACCGTCGCTGGCCCTGCCCACCAGTCCGGCCTGGTGGTGGAGCAGCGCCCGGGCGCAAACCCCGGCCCCCGCCCCGCAGTTTCAAAACGTCATCATCAACCAGGACGACCTGCCGCTCCCCGATTTTCCGCCGGCGTCATTGCCGGTCGCCCCGCCGCCGCCCGCGCTGACCTCCGCCGCCTGGAGCCTGCTGACCGCCGGCGGAGTCAGCCTCCTGTTACTGGGCTGGCTCGCCCTGCGCTGGCGGCAGGTCATGCGCACCACCCGCACGGCGGAGGACGATCCGGCGACCGCCCCGCTGCTCGCGGAAGCCTGCCGGCTGGCGAAGATTCACCGGCGCGTGCGCGTCAAAATCACCCGCGCCACCATTTCCCCGGCCGTGTGCGGCCTGTGGCGGCCGGTCATCCTCCTCCCGCGCCCGCTCACCGAAACCCTCTCGCCGGAGCAATTGCGCGCCGTGCTGGTGCATGAACTAATGCACCTCCGCCGGGGCGATGTCTGGGTGAACTTTGCGCAGGCGTTGCTTCAGATTATTTATTGGTGGCATCCGTTCGTCTGGCTGGCCAACGCCCGCCTCCGCCGCCTCCGCGAGGAAGCCGTGGACGACGCCGTCGTGGCCGCCCTGAATGACGAGGCGGAAATTTACGCCCCCACCCTGCTGGCCGTGGCCAGGTTCGCCCTGCAACGACCGCTGGCCAGCCTCGGCTTGGTGGGCATCCTCGAATCACGCAGCGCCCTGCGCCAGCGGATTGAGCGGCTCGTGAACTTCCCCGCCCCGCGCAAAGCCGGGTTGGGTCTCGTCTCCGCGTTCGGCCTGCTGCTGTTTTCCGCCGTCGCCCTGCCCATGGGCGATGCGCCGGCCCCCGCACCGGCCGGTCAGCCCGCCAATCCGGACAATCCCACCAATGCACCCGCCACTCCCGCCCCCTCCGCCTACGTCCCGCCGGTCGCCAACCCTTACTTGCGGTCCGACCTCGTTTACACCGGTGCCGGCCGCCATGACCTCGTCACCAAACTGAATCGCATTCGCCTGGCCTCGGTTTCCTATGACGGCTGGCCGCTCAGCGAGGTCCTCAGCAATTTGTCGGAGCAAGTCAAAATGCTGGACCCGGATAACACCGGCATTAATTTCGTGATTAATTCCAACCCCAATCTTTCCGACCGCCCGGGGGCCGCCGCTGCCGGGGAAGTTCCGCCCCCGGCGCAGGCGGGGTTGGATGCCGGCTCCGTCCTGATTCATTTGCATTTGTCGAACGTGTGGCTGTCCGATGTCTTGGATGCCGTGGTGATGGTGGCCGATCATCCCATCCAATATTCCATTCAGGACGTTGGCATCGTGTTTTCCGCCAAGGCCCCCGGAGCCGGGGCATTGGCCACCCGCAGCTTCAAAGTGGACGCCGACACCTCCCTTCAGGGACTGGAAAGTGTCGGCTCCGCCAGCTTTGGGACGACCAGCGCCGGCCAAAGTTCCGGCGGCGGTGCCAGTGCCGGCAATGTCGGTGGCGTGGTGGTGCCCGTGGTGAATGTGACGCCCGGAGCGGCCCAGGCCCGCCCAACCCAGGGCGGCGCGGCCACCGCCAACTCCCCGGCGGCGGAGGGGGCCTCCAATGGTGACCTGAATGAAGCCGACAGCCTGGTTCAGGAGGGCAAGTTGCTCTACGAAATGGGCCGGCTGGACGACTCCGAAGCCAAATTAAACCAAGCGCTGGCGTTGAACTCGCAAAATGTGGCAGCGCATTACTATCTCAATCTGATTGATCAGGCGCGGAAAAATTTCGACCGTGGGATCAACCGGATGCCTCTCCAATCATTAATCAGTTTCAAGTTATCCAAGGCCTCCGGCCTGGTGAATTTCCGCCGGCAAACCGGACTCACTGCCGACCGCACTTCGGATGAGTATTTGGCTGCCTTCTCCAAACTCTTGGGGGAAGCGGGCACCGTGCTGCCTGCCAGCCAACTGTTGTGGCTGGGAGACCAAAACTTACTGCTGGTCCACGGCACCCCGGCGGAATTGGGCGCGGTGAACCTGCTGGTTCTCAGCTTGAACGGAGTCCCCACCAATCATGTTCCGAATCAGCTCGGCCAGACAAAATCCGCGCCACCCGACAACCGTCTTTATGAACGCACGTTTAGAGTCAACGCCGGCACCTTTTTACCCTCCTTGGAAAAAGCCACCGGGCGGAGTACTCCGCTGGCACCGCAGGACGTCAGCCTCGTGTTGCGCGAACTGTTCGCCCGGTTCGACGTGAATCTGGCTGCGCAGGGCAAAGCCTTGTTTTTCAATACCCGGCTCGATCTGCTGTTCGTCCGGGGCACCGCTGATGATTTGAATATTATTGAAAGGGTGATCGAATCCTTGAACCAGCCGCCGGCGGGCACCGCCACCGGCACTTTATCCGACCCCCGATTTCAAACCGCCATCAAGGCCTTAAAACAGACCAACAACACCCCACCGCAACTCCACATCAAAGCCCGCTTCCTCGAAATCACCGGGGAGATCGGGGACATCCCAACCCTCTCCAGCCATTTGGAGGGGCAAAACCGGGTTGGCATCATGGCGGCCGAACCGGCCCGCAAGTTTTTGCACCAGCTTCAGACCAGACCCGGCACCGAGACCCTCGCCGAACCGGAAGTGACCACCCTCGATGGGCGGCAGACACAAATGCGCGCGATGGAAATGAAGACCCTTCTCACCGGGATTAATCCCCAAGCCCTCACTCCCCCCGGGATCTCCAAGTTTGAGGCCACCAACGGATTTGGTTTAACCAATGGCACCAGCCTGCTGTGCGGCCAGAACTGTGAATTGGGCCCGATTTGTGACGTGGTGCCCCAGGTCCTTTCCGACGGCTTCACCGTCAATCTCACCACCCTCGCCAGTGAGACTGAATTTGTCGCGTACGACCGGCCCACCAATTCCGTCACGGCTTATGTGGATGGCAAACCGGAGTCAGTGCCGGTGCCGCGTCCCCGGTTTAAGGTGCGCCAGTTCACGACGAGCTTGAATCTGTATGACGGCCAGACCCTGCTTTTGAGTCAGCCCGTGGATCCCCGCACCGGCCAGCCGGTCGAGCCATCCGGCAAGCAGGCAAAACATCTGCTCGTGCTGGTCACGGTCATCCTCGTGGACGCCGCCGGGAACCGGCTGCACACCGCCGACCAAATGCCCTTTGCCCGCGATCGGGTGCCACCCCAGGAGGACAGCACACCCGTCTCGTCGCCGTTCCCCCCGGGCCCCTATCTGGACGACCGCCCGTTTGACCACCCCTCCTTCGATCAGGACCGCCGGGCACACGGCTTTTAAAATCCAAAACCCGGCCCGCCCGGCCAGCCACGGGAGACCCGGGGGCGGAAAACCTCCCGGGGGCCTCCCCGGCCGCCGCTTTTCCGCTTTCCGCAGTTCGACTTTTTCCGGTACACTGCCCCCATGTCGCACGCAGACTTTGTTCATCTTCATTTGCACACCGAGTATTCCCTGCTCGATGGCGCCTGCCGGCTGGACCGGCTGATGGACAAGGCTCAAGAACTCCAGTTCGCCGCCCTGGCCATCACCGACCACGGGGCCATGCACGGGGCCATTGATTTTTACAAGGCCGCCCGCGAAAAGGGGATCAAACCCATCATCGGCTGCGAAATGTATGTGGCGCCCGGCAGCATGGAGGACAAGAAAAGCAGCGGCGGGACCGGGGGCGGGCGCGATGTTTATTATCACCTCGGCCTGCTGGCGAAGGACGCAACCGGCTACCAGAACCTGATCAGGCTCACCACCGCCGCCCATCTCAAGGGCTATTATTACAAGCCGCGCATTGACAAGAAAATCCTGGCCGAGCATCACGAGGGCTTGATTGCCATGTCCGGCTGCCTGGCCAGCGAAATCCCCGACTGGATCATGAAGGACCAGCTCGACAAGGCGCGCGACGCGGTGGACTGGTTCAAACAGACCCTGGGCCCGGAAAACTTTTTTCTCGAACTGCAAAACCACGGCATCGCCGAACAGGCGAAGGTCAACCGTTACTTGATCCAGTGGGCGAAGGAATTCGGCCTGAAACTGGTGGCCACCAACGATGTTCACTACATCGAGAAAAGCCACTCCCATGCCCATGACTGCCTGGTGTGCATCGGCACGCAGTCCGTGCTGAGCGACCCCAGGCGCATGAGCGCCGGGTATGTGCCGGAGCAGTTTTATCTGCGGTCGGCGGAGGAAATGAAGGCGCGCTTCACCGAAGTGCCGGAAGCCGTGACCAACACGCGCGAAGTGGCGGAGCGGTGCAACCTGACGATTGAATTTGGCAAGCTGCATTACCCGGTGTACACGCCCCCGGCGCACACCACGCGCGAGGGCTGTTTGCGCGAGCTGCTGGCCAGGGGCTTGCAGCGGCGCTACACCCTGCGCACCCATGTGGAGGGGGAGGTTTTTGTGGTGGAAGGCATTGATGATCCCACCCGGCTGCCCACCTACCAGGCCCCGGCGGGCGAAGCCGCCCGGCTGGCGGGAGCATGTGATGTCAAGGATCCGGCCATTGCCGAAGCCATCAAGGTCGTGCTGGACCGGCTGGTGCTGGAAATCGGCGTCATTCAAAAGACGGGGTTCGTGTCCTATTTTCTGATTGTGGGCGATTTCATCCGCAAAGGCCGCGACATGGGCGTCTCGTGCGTGGCGCGCGGTTCGGCGGCCGGTTCGCTCGTCACCTACCTCCTGGACATCGCCAACGTGGACCCGATCCGTTACGGCCTGCTCTTTGAACGGTTTCTGAATCCGGAACGGGTGAATCCGCCGGATATTGACATTGATTTTGCCGATGACCGCCGGGCGGATGTCATCGAGTATGTCCGCGAAAAATACGGGCGCGATTCAGTGGCGCAAATCGTCACCTTCGGCACGATGGGCGCCAAGAGCGTGCTGCGCGACGTGGGGCGGGTGATGAGTTTGAGCTACGGCGAGTGCGACCGGCTGGCCAAGATGATCCCGACGGACCTGCACATGGATCTGGCGAAGGCCCTCAAGCTCTCGCCGGAATTCAAGGAGGCTTACGAAACCGAGGACGTCACGCGCGAGCTGGTGGACACCGCCATGGTGCTGGAGGATTTGACGCGCAACACCAGCGTTCACGCGGCCGGCGTGGTCATCGGGGACCAGCCCCTCGTCAACCTGCTCCCGCTCAAGCAGGACGAGGACGGCACGCTCGTCACCCAGTACCCCATGGGGCCGGTGGGCGAACTGGGCCTGCTCAAGATGGATTTCCTGGGCCTCAAAACCCTCACCGTGATCCGCAACACCTGCGAAATGATCAAGCGCACCCGGAACATTGACGTGCCCATTGACCATCTGCCGCTCGATGACCGGAAAACCTACGACCTGCTCAACCGCGCCGAAACGCTCGGCGT
>CAZUBG010000134.1:0-15588 GCA_964618545.1 uncultured Bifidobacteriaceae bacterium
CGCCCCCAGGGGGGGAAGGGGGCGGCGGCGCGAAGCGCAGCGCCGAACAATTGGAAATTGAAAATTCCGGCCTCCGACGGGAGAACGATTATCTGCGCCAGCAGCGGGATATTTTAAAAAAAACTTTGGGCATCCTCTCCGAACCCCCATCCAACGTTTTCAACGGATTGACGCGATGAAAACCGAGCATCCCATTCGCTCGCTCTGCGACGCCCTGGAAGTGTCCTCCAGCGGCTATTACGACTGGTTCAACCGCCAAACCCAACCCAGCCCGCGCGCCCTGGAAAATAAGCGTCTGGCCCAACAGATTGTCCGGGTTCATCAGGAGAGCCGCCAGACCTACGGCAGCCCCCGCATTCAGAAAGCGTTGGGCCAAGCCGGCCACGCTTATGGCCGCCACCGCATTGCCCGTTTAATGCGCTTGCAGGGCCTCTGTGGGCGCGCCAAGGGCCGCTTCCGGGTCTGCACCACCGACAGTAACCACGACCAGCCCATCGCCCCTAATCGCTTGCCCGATCTGCCCGCCCCCAGCGCGGCTAACCAAGTCTGGCTCGGGGACATCACCTATGTCGCCACCGAAGAAGGCTGGCTTTATCTGGCTGGCATTCTGGACCTCTACAGCCGTCGGCTCACCGGCTGGGCCATGAGCGAAAATATTGACACCGAACTGATTCTGGCCGCTTGGGGCATGGCCCTGACTCAGCGGCAGCCCCCAGCCGGCCTGGTCTTTCATTCCGACCGTGGTGTCCAATACGCTAGTCACGATTATCGTCACGCGCTCCAGAGCGCCCAGGCCATCGCCTCCATGAGCCGCAAAGGCAATTGCTACGACAATGCCGCCATGGAATCCTTCTGGAGCACCCTCAAACAGGAACTGATCTACCGCCGCCACTTCAAAACCCGCAGCGAAGCGCGACAGGCCATCTTCGATTTTATTGAAGTGTTTTACAACCGCCGACGCCTGCACAGTTCGCTTGACTATCGTTCGCCGCTTGACTTCGAAACGCAAAACAACTAACTAATGAATTACACAAATTCTGTGTCCGTTTTATCGTGGCAAGCACATAGTGCAATTGCCGCGTCGGCGCGTGCGCGGTAAATCTCCTCTGTGAGATTCATGTCCCCGCGATGAAGCGGGGCGCCTTGAAACTTGACCTCATAGAGTTTTCCATCAATTTCTTTGGTCCAGAACCGTTCTGCCGCAGTTCGGGACTCAAATACGAACAGAACCGCGTCCCGACAAGGCTTTCTGTCTGGGCGCTTATGCCTCAGATGCTCTTCAACAAGGGCACGCTCACAATCTAGTTTTCTAAGATACTCACCAGTCTGCGTAACGACGTCGCCAACTTTGAACAGACGTCTGTCAACTCGATAAGCATTCATCTGTGTGGACTGCCTCCCTGGTTCTTCCCTTACCGCGCCGTGACTGAACTTGGTTTCAACACCAAAGCCAGCACAAGCGTTGCCAACAAAGAAAATCCAACCAATACCGCCGCCGCCAAAAACCAGCCGCCTTGTCGAGTGTGGGCAAACATCAGCAGCAATCCTACACTCATCAGTGCGCTAATGCCGTGCCAGAACCATGCGGCAATCCTCCCCGCATCCGCCATTTTGACCGATGCCACGATGAGCGAGAGCAGGCCATGCAGTGCGCAAACGCTCGCCGCCCAATAGGACCACTCCTTGACCTGCGGATAGACCACGCCGCCCAGCAATACTAACCCCACCGCCACGGCATAGACGGCAACAAGTATGATTTTCATAGTTCTGATAATTTTTATGCAACGGGTGGTATCGGCGGTGGATTGGCTTGAAACAATCCGTTCAACTCCGCCTGCATTTCCGCCGCCTGCCAACCGGCCATACCATCCCGCCAAACCAACGTCGTCCGGTTCACCTTGCCCTCAGCCACCAATTTCTTGATCGCCTCAAGTTCCGTTTCACCAATGTCCTGATTGCCAACTGCGACGTGAAACTTCGCCACCTTTGGCAACGGTGGCGTTGCGCCGGGCGGCAGCTTCGTTACCAACTGTGCCGCCTGCGGTGCCATCTGCTGGCCGATACCCGCACCGACAGCGAGCCCGACACCCGCCTGCATCAAGCCCGCCCCGCCACCCTCGTTCGCCGCCGCCGTTTTCAAAACCTCCATGCTGCGATCGAACTGGTAAATGTCCCGCCCCAGCACTTTCAACTCCGCCGCCTTTTCCTTGATGACTTTGAGCCGCTGATAGCTTTCATCCTCATCCGGGATGTTGATGGAATGGAAAAAGAAATTCACCAACTCCAGCCCAAAGCGGGCGAACTCCATTTGAATCGCCTCCCCGCAATGCTTCGCCAACGCGTCCAGATGCACTGACGCCTCCAGCACAGAAATTTTCTCCGTCACAAATGCCCTGCCCAGATTCACATTGATTGCCTGCAACACCACGCCCTTGAAATACTCTACGATCTGTTCCGCCGTGAACACCTTGGCCGCGCCCGTGATACCTTCAAGAAACTTGCGCGGCTGGGCGATGCGAAAGCCGAACTGCCCAAACGCCCGGACCGGCACCACCAGCCCGTATTTGGGATCTTCCAACTGGATGGGGCGGATGGTGCCCCACTTGTTGTCCAGTTTACTGATGAGGTTGACGAACCACACCTCGGCTTGAAACGGCGAATCCCCGCCGAACGGCAGGCCGACGAGTGTGGTCAACAGCGGAATGTTGCCCGGGTTCAACGTGATGGTGCCGGACGCAACCTCGTCGCAGATTTTGCCACGATAGACGAAAAGTGCCACCTGCGCCGGCTTGACCACCAGTTGCGTGCCGAGGCGCAAATTCTCCGACGGAAATTTCCAGACAAACTCCCGGTCGTTCCCCTGAAATTGGACGATGTCAATAAGCGACATAAAAAACTAATCAGTCAGTAGTTTTCTTTCATTATTCTTGTCAGGATTGGAAGTAAGTACTCGTCTTTTCGGATCGCTTTTGGGTCTGGAATCAATCTGTTCCTTTTCGTGTTTTTTTACCGGATTGCCTGTTAGAAGTTTTTTCTTGGTTTCAGAATTATTTAATTTCATGTGATTTCCTTTTTAACACTTTTTACCGATTAAAGACCGACTTCAACCTCCAAGCCCAAAAGATAAAGTTTAGTCTGAGCCTTCTCTAACGCTTCACGGTCGTCGGAACGTACAATATCTTGTGGCAAATTCTCGACAATTTTCTTTGCCTCGGCCAGCCCCAAACTTGGGCGAATTTCACGACACGTTTTGATTGCCGCTATTTTTTTATCCGCAGGCACTTTTAACAATCGGAGAACATATTTGCCGCTGTCAGAGTGTTGCACTGGTGCTACGGATTCTTCGGCACCCGGTTTCGCATTTCGGGCAGCAACCTTATATTTACGGATTAGCACAACTATTATCGGAATAAGCACAACAGTAACTATGCTCATAAAGATTGCTGGCTGAACATGCTCAGAAGGGTCTTGAGTTGTTGCCATGATTCCCTGTGATTTCAGAGTGCGAACTACGGCGCCGTATCCAAAACAAATCAGCAAGAAGATGCAAACGATCATGAGGCATCCGATACCGCCTTGTGTGGCATCCTTTGCGTCCTTTACGGCTTTTAATTTTTGGTTCTCTGCCCTTATGGTTATATTCCTAGCAAATTCAGGATCAGCTTTTGCCAGCATTTGTTCATATTTGTTTTTGGTCTCTTGAAGCGTCTTTTCCAGGTCGCTCGCAACTTTCCCTTTTGAACCAGCCGTCGCGGCGCTCGAAAGAGCTCCTTTCCAATCCTTTTGAAACAACTGCGCAGCAGCGGCGTTTGCATCCGAGCCTGCCGCCTTTTTTATGGAGGCAACAAACTCGTCACAAAGAGAAATGCCATTTTTACAAATCGTTGTCGTCGGACTGAGTTCCATTGCCAAGGACAGAGCTGATTCGAGCAGCATGAACCGGCTGCCGTGCTCCGATAGAGAATTATCCAGGTTGTGGAATTCAAGGTAGTGGTGTTCCAGAACCGGATAAAAGTCCGTCACGGCGTTATTGATTTCCAACGCCACGCGTTTTTTCATCGCTTCGGGGTTTTTTGCGAATTTTATTGCCGCTTTCCACGAACTGATGGCTTCAGGAATTTTAAGATCGCCAATTTTCGACATGCGCACTGTGCAAGTGCCTTTGTTGAGCCACGCGTCCGCAAAATCAGGTTGTTGCTCAATAACCTTGTTATAGTAGTTGAGCGCTTCTGTGTAGCCGCCGCCTTCTTGCGCCGTTTCGGCAATCAACAGCGTCCCGCCAAATTTGCTGTTCTTGACCTCGGCAAACTGTGCCTCCGCCTCCGGTCGCTTCACCAGCGTCCCGCAGTAGATGCAATTGATTTCATCCTGTCCGGCGGTTAGATTCACCGCCGCCCCACAACTGGGGCAGAGTCCTTGGCTCATGCGTGCCCTTTCTCCCCGCTCTCGCAACTGGGCACGTTTGCGGATTTTCTGATGCCAGCATTCTCCACCATTTTTTCGCAGTCCGCCTCCGCTGGGATAGGGACCTGCTCGCCTCGGAACAGAGCATTGCAGAAATCATCCGCTGTGGAGAATTCCTCAACAACGTTGCCGGCTTCGACAATCTGAACTTTGTTGGTTTCCGAAACCCCCGCGGCCACACCGGGCAGACCGGTGTGAACTTGAGCGGCTAATTGCTGGAACACTGCTCTCTCGATAGTAATCATAGTTCTAAATCGCTCGGTATGCTCTTCATTTAAGCATTTGCCTCGGACTTTGCATATTGTTCAATGAAAAGAGGCGTGACCTACTCACGCCCCAACTCAGGCACTGGTATGCCTTCAACGGAACGCTTTCGGGCACGCCCGATGTGGGCGTGCCTCGAACCGTGTCCGTTGCGTGAAATTACCAGTTTCGAGTTGGACAGCAGCCGAAGCCGCAAATCTGTTGTTAAATTATCTCAATCACATACAGCTTTTTCTGGACATTCGGATGAAACCATGAAGCAGGCTTGGATGCAAGCGCCTATTTTTGACACACTTACGTTGTGGTGTCCCCGCCGTGACACCAAAACGCTTTTCCCCTTCACCCTCTAAAAGCGTTCTCGTGTCACGGCCCCTGGCCGGACTGTTTTCAATTCTTCACCTGCGCACCCTCTTACCCCGCGCTCCGTTCCGAATTGCAAACAGACCGGCATTGGAAAAGGCGGCGTAGTCGCGCCACCCAATTCCTTTGACCAGGAAGCTCAGAATTGCCCAATACAGGGGATGGCCAACAATGGCAGAGGCGCAGGCGCGCCTTATTTCAAAGGAATTCGTAATGGGGGGCTGATTTTGGCGCGAAACGCTCCGTCCATTGTACAGCCCGTCTGCGCCTGTCAATGTATTGCTCGCCCTGTTCCCTCTGCGCTCCACATTGACAGTGCTCGACAGGCTTGGGGACTTTGCTTTTAGGATTTCGCGCCGGGAATTCTGCCAAAAACAGGGGACAGGCCGCAGGCGGGCGTATGCCGATGGCAATGCGTTGACCGATTTTGGGCAGAACGCATAACCGGGGGGAGGTGAATTTCGACAACTATCCGTTGCGAAACGAGTGGCCAACGATGATTGCGGCTTCATTTGGGCCGGGCGCTGGTCGGAATATCGGGAGTCCACGCTGCGAACCGGGCCTTGGGGTTTTGGTTTTTACATTTAGGATGTTGCTCTCTGTGCAATCGGAGACGGGTGCGCAGCTTTCGACGTGCAAGTAGCAGGCAGGGCGTCGGGTGCGAGTCAGGTTGCCTCTGTGCTCTAGCGCCGCACGGCGCGGGCGATTGCTTGCCCCGTCACGACCCCCAATCAATCGCTCTTTTTCCGTTGCGTCCGGGTATTTCCTCTCGCAGAATCGGCGTTGTGACGGCTGGCCGCTTGCAATGCGGGCCGAGGGCGGCTAACGGCGGCAAAAGCCGGATTTGAGCTACATTCCGGCTACACACTTCGTAAGTGCCTCTGTATCAATGGAGCGGGTGAAGGGAATCGAACCCTCGTCTCAGCCTTGGGAAGGCCACATTCTACCATTGAACCACACCCGCAACGGCCGAATCAAGTTTCGGACGGCACCGCCGCTATTGCCTGATCTCTTTTTATCAAACCCGTGCCGGTCTGGCAACTGGTTTGCGCGGATTTTGGTGTTCCCCCTGCGGAGACCAAAACGGGATGGTGTTCGGAACGGCGGCGCTTTCCTCACTCAAGGTTAGCATCGTCCGCCCACTGGGGATTGAACAGGTGCAGGCAATGCCGTTTCGAGCAGAACCAGCCGCGTCCCGAACCCCACCCGCACCCTCATTGGACATGAAAACGCCCCGGCGTGCCACCGGATTGAGATGGAGCGGGAGAACGACTGGATGAATCCGTCCGGTGGTGTGATGGACAGCCCATTGGAAGTCGGGGCCAAAGGGTCGCTGCATCACGCTTTTTCCCGTTTTCATCACGTTCCGGGTGTGGCTCCCCTCATTTGGCCGGACGGGGCCGGGATTTCACAAGACAAGCCGGGGGCGGCTGGTTAAGCTTTTTCTAATGGGCAATGGTGCAACTTCCTTTTCCCCGGCCCGGCGCTGGTGGGTTTACGCCCCGGTGATTATCGCCGGTTGGGCGGTGTTCACGGGGTTGATGAGTGAACAGCATGTTCTTAGCGGGGCGTTTGCGTGGAAGGATGCGCTGCGCATCACGTTGAGCCAGTGGGCGCCCTGGATGCTGTTTTCGCCGTTGATCCTCTGGTTGGTTTTCCGGTTTCCCATCGAGAGGCATAATTGGAAGTTGCGGACACTGTGGCACGCGGGCGCTTGTGTGCTGGTGGTTTGCCTGTGCGCCCTGGTTGGGGATTATCTGATGCCACCCCCCAACTGGTTCGGCCGCTGGGAGGGCAGGAGGGGCGATCCGTCGTCCTTCCGGCCGCCTCCGGAGGACCAGCCGGAGGACCAGCCGGAGGACCGTCCCCGACACGGGCCGGAGGATGGTTTCAGGCACGGCCCGCCCCCCTTGTGGTTTCACATCCAATTCAACATGCCGGTTTATCTCGTGATTGCCAGCCTTGGGCATGCGCTGGTCTATTTCCGGCGCTCCCAACAGCGGAGCCGGCGGGAGTTGGAGTTGGAGGCCCACCTGGCGCAGGCGCGGCTGCAAGCCCTGCGCATGCAGTTGCACCCGCATTTTTTGTTCAACACGCTCAACGCCATTTCCACGCTCGTTCACACGGCGCCGCAGCTCGCGGACGACATGATCGGCAACCTGAGCACGCTGCTCCGGTTGTCGCTGGACAGCGCGGCGGAGCAGGAGATTCCGCTCGGTCGCGAACTGGTTTTTTTGGAGCGCTATCTGGACATTGAACAAGTCCGGTTTGGCCGTCGGCTGCGGATCGAAATGGCCATCACTCCGGCGGCGCGGGACGCACTGGTGCCCACGCTGATTCTCCAGCCGCTGGTGGAAAATGCGATCCGGCACGGGATCGAGCCCAAATCATCCCCGGGCGTGGTGGGGATCTGCGCCAGCCGGGACGGGGAGGTTTTGCGGCTGACCGTCTCGGATTCTGGCGTGGGCCTGGAGGCCGCCGCCGGGGTGGAAACCCGCCGGACGGAGGGAATCGGTCTTACCAATACGCGGGCCCGGCTGCAAAGCCTGTATCCGGACCGGCACCGGTTCACCCTGCGCAACGCCCGTGCTGGCGGCTGTGTGGCGGAATTGGAAATTCCCTTTCACATTCAGACCGCCCCGGCGGCCGCCGTCAATCCGCCATGAATAAAATACGCACCTTGATTGTTGATGATGAACCCCTGGCGCGGCAGCGCCTCCATCTGCTGTCACAGCAGGAGCCGGACTTGGAATTGCTCGCGGAATGCGGCGGCGGGGCGGAGGCTCTGGCCGCCATCCGGCAGGATCCGCCGGACCTGTTGTTTCTCGACGTGCAGATGCCGGAGATGGATGGATTTGGGTTGCTGTCCGCGATTCCGCCCCGACAGTTGCCGGTGGTGATTTTTGTCACGGCGTTCGACCAGCACGCCTTGAAGGCGTTTGAGGTGCATGCGCTGGATTACCTCCTCAAACCATTCACCACCACGCGGTTTCGCGAGACGGTTCAGCGCGCCCGTCAACAGCTTGCCGTTCGCTCGACAGACCCGGCCTGGTCCCGGGCGATTCTGGAACTGGCGGGCCGGAACCCGGCGGGCAACAACTACCTGACGCGCTTGTCGGTGAAGACGGTGGATCGCATTATTTTCATCAAGACCGGGCAGATTGATTACATCGAATCCGCCGGCAATTATGTGGCGGTCCAGGCCGGCCGGGATACCCACATCGTGCGCGACACGATCAGCGCCCTCGAGGAGCGGCTGGACCCCGAGAAATTCCTGCGCATCAGCCGCTCGGCCATCGTGAATCTGGACGCCATCAAGGAACTGCAGCCCCATTTTCAAGGGCAGCACACGGTGGTCCTGCACAGTGGCAAGCGCCTCACCATGTCGCGCGGGCTGCGCGAGGTGGAGAGGGCGTTGAACTTTTCGTAGTCCCCCGGGGGCGCGGCCCTGGTTTATGCCTCCACATCCAGGAGCTGTGTCGTGCCGCCCTGGGTTTGGGCGCTGCTCTGGTTGGAAGTGGAAGTGATGGTGCTGTTGCTGGTTTTCTCGGTGTCGTTTTTGGGGGCGCTCTTTTTGGCGGCGCTGGCCTGCGCCTGCTGGATCTCCATTTGAACGAGTTGGATTTGCTGTTCCAAGGCCTTCAATTTCTCGGCCTTGGTCTGGGTGCTGTCCGTGGTGCTTTGGTTCTCTTCAGACACGGATTTTTCCAGGGCTTGCAGTTGCTTTTCAAGCTGGGCAAGGGTTGTTGAGCCGCCGGAGGTGGAAAAGTCGGTCAGGGTGGAATTCGCGGAGGAGGTGGAAGTGATGGTCATAAATGCCTTTCAAATTGTCGGGTTGGAATTGTTTTCTCAGGCCAGGGCGCTGATGGAACTGGTGCTGGTGGTGCCGGTGATCACATTGCCATCCGCCGAATACGTTCCGCTGGCCTGGGCAGGTTGGTTGGCGGCCAGATAACTTTGCAGCGACGTCACCAGGCTTTCGGCGGTGGTGGTGTCGCCGGAACCCAGCGCGGTCTCGATGGATTTCAGATAAGTGCTGAATTCATTGCTCGAACCGGACGTGCTGGACGAACTGGAGGCGCTGTCGGCGCCGGCCGTGCTGTCGGTGCCGGAGTTGTTGGAAGTGTGGGACAGAATGTCCGACAGGACACTGGCGGCATCCGTGGTGTCATCGGAGGACAGATCGACCGACAGGGTGGTCAATGCCTGACTGAGGGGATTACTGTCACTGGAGCTACCGCTGTCGGAATTTGATCCGCCAGCCGGCGGCGTGGGCGGCGGGTTGTCCGTCACATATTTTTGCAGCGAGGTCACCAGACTTTGCGCGGTGCTGGTGTCGCCGTCGGCGATCGCGCTTTTGATCTCCTTCAGGTATTTGGTGATCGGGTCGCTGCTGCTGGAGGAACTGGAGCTGCTGTCGGTCGAGGAGGTGCTGTCGGAGGCGTTGGGCCCCTTCGACAGGAGATCGGTCAACAGGCTGGAGGCATCGGTGGTGTCGTCGGAGGTCAGATCGCTTTCCAGGGAGGTCAGGGCCTGCTGGAGGGGATTGGACGAGGTTGAGTTGGTGGAGGAGCTGGTCGTGCTGGGATAGTAGTCAGCCGAGGATAAGCCGGAGATGGTCATAGGGGATTGGTTTGGGTTGGTGTGCCGGTGAGGGCACGTGCGTGCAACTGGGTTGTCTAAACGTAATCGTTTCCGCAACTGTTTTGACAATGCGCTGCACACTCGGTCTGCTAAGACCGGTTCAATCCCGGCTATCTTATCGGAGGCCGGGCCCGGAACTTGAGGAAGAAAATAAAAAAACCAACAATCCCGTTACCTAGCAGGCTGTCGGACTTAGGGGTTTTGCCCCAAAAACGGTCGTTTTAGACCATCAAAACACCTTCGCGGAAAATCAAAGTCGCTCATATGTCATTTGTGAGCGTCGTATTTTCTAAGTCCGACAGGCTGCTAGGTAACGAAAATGTCCGGAATCTTTTTTTCTCCATGGTTTTGGGGCGCGGGGGCGGGGGGCGGTTTGCGGTCAGGCGATGCCGCCGTTGACGCGGATGTTCTGGCCGGTGATCCAGGTGGCGGCTTCGGAGGCGAGGAAGGCCACGACTTCCGCGATTTCCTCCGGCTGGCCCAGGCGTCCCAGGGCGGCGGCCCGGGCGAATTGGCTGATCTGCTCGGCCGTTTTGCCGGCGGTGAACAATTCGGTTTCGGTGGGGCCGGGGGAGATGACATTGACGGTGATGCGGCGCGGCCCGAGTTCCCCGGCGAGGGAGCGGGTGAGTTGCTCCACGGCGCCCTTGGTGGCGACATAGGCGGCGTAGCTGGGCATCATGCGCACGGTGGTGGAACTGGAAAGGTTGATGATGCGGCCGCCGTCGGCGAGGCGGGTGGCGGCCTGCTGACAGGCAAAGAAAACCCCCTTCACGTTCACGGCAAAAATCCGGTCGTACTCGGCTTCGGACACGGCGGTGACGGGCTTGGTGATCATGAGTCCGGCGTTGTTCACCAGGATGTCCAGCTTGCCAAAGCGGGCCATGGTTTCGTCAAACAAGCGGATGATTTCGGACACTTTCCCAATGTCGCCCTGAAGGGCGACGGCCTGGCCGCCGGCCGCCGTGAGTTCGCCGACGAGTTTGCGGGCCTCCTCGGCGCTGCGCTCGTAGTTGATGGCGACGGCGGCGCCTTCCTGGCTCAGGCGTTCGGCAATGGCGCGGCCGATGCCGCGGGACGCGCCGGTGACCAGCGCGACTTTTCCCTGGAGAGAAACATTCATGGGTGAAAACCTAATCCAAAGGCGGCGGAGGGGCAAACTTTTGAGTGAAACGGGGGCGGCGGCGGTCCAAATCATTGCGGGTGGCACACTGGCCGCGAGCCGCAGGAACGTCTGAAAATGAAAAATTAGTCGTGTACAGAATGACGCCGCAATGGCACACTCCCGCCCTTAAATTATGCCCGTAACTGAACTCAATCCAGCCCCCGTTGGCACGGTCGCCGGTCCGGCGGCGGTCCCCGAGGTGGTGGTTTCCGTGCGCGGACTGACGAAGGTGTTCAAGGATTTTTGGAACCGGCCGAAGGCGCGGGCGGTGGATGCGGTGGATTTTGAGGTGCGGCGGGGCGAGGTGTTCGGGCTGCTGGGGCCGAATGGCTCGGGGAAATCCACGACGGTAAAGCTGCTGCTGGGGCTGCTGTATCCGACGAAGGGGCACATTGAGGTGTTCGGGCATTCGCCGCGGCACGTTTCCACGAAGGCGCGGATCGGGTATCTGCCGGAGGAATCGTATTTGTACCGGTTTCTGAATTCGCACGAGACGCTGGATTTTTTCGGGAATCTGTTTCAATTGTCCAAAGGGGAGCGGGCGAGCCGGTCGGAGCAACTGCTGGAGATGGTGGGGCTGGGGAAGACGAGCAACCGGGCGATTGGCGAGTTTTCGAAGGGGATGCAGCGGCGGATCGGACTGGCGCAGGCGCTGATCAATGATCCGGATTTGATTATTTTGGATGAGCCGACGGCGGGGCTGGACCCGATTGGGTGCCGGGAGGTGAAGGATTTGATCATTGCGCTGGCACGCCGGGGGAAGACGGTGATTTTGAGCAGTCATCTGTTGTCGGATGTGGAGGATGTGTGCGACCGGGTGGTGATTTATTACGGGGGCAAAATCCAGGCGGCGGGGACGCTGAAGGAATTGCTGGCGAAGCCGGATTCGGTGCGGATCACCTCGCCGGTGCTGCCGCGCGCGACGCTGGAGCGGGTGTTGCAGACGATCCGCCAGGACGTGAGCACGGGGGAAGTGCGGGTGGATAATCCGAGTCAGAACCTGGAGAGTTATTTTCTGGAGGTGGTGCAAAAGGCGAGGGCGGCGCAGGAAACGAGCGGGGCGCAGTCGGGCGCCCGGGTGGCGGCGTATTTGCGCGGGACGGAAACGGCGGGCGGACTGGATCCCGCCAACAAGGTGCTGGAACGACTGGCGGCTCCGAGTGCGCCGGGTCCGGTGAAGCCGGCCGCACCGGCGACCGGTCCGGCGGTGGATGAGCGGAAGCTGGCGGCGCTGGCCAGACCGGCGGAAGCGCCTCCGGTGGCGGTCCGGCCGGAACTCGGTCCGGAAACGAAGCCGGCGGATCTTTCGAAGGCGAACGACAAACTTTCGTCGCTGCTGGGCAAACCCAAGCCGTAGCCGGCGGGATTAATCACCACTCTCAAGATGCAACAACTGCTCGCCATTGCCGGGTTGACCTGGAAAGCCGCCTTTCGGTTCCGGCTGTTCCTGGTTTTGGCGGTGTTGTTGCTGGCGTCGGTGGTGGGGCTGCCGCTGTTGATTCAGGACGACGGGACGGCGCGGGGGTTCACGCAGATTTTGCTGACCTACACGCTGAGCGCGATCACGGGGTTGCTGGGGTTTTCGACGCTGTGGCTGTCGTGCGGGACGCTGGCGCGGGACATTGAGGAATGCCAGTTGCAGGTGCTGGCGACGAAGCCGGTGGCGCGGTGGAAGATCTGGCTGGGGAAATGGCTGGGGATCATGACGCTGAACGCGGTGCTGCTGGCGATCTCGGGCGGCGGGGTGTACGGACTGCTGCAATGGCGGGCGTCGCGGCTGCCGGCGGCGGAGCAGCAGGAGTTGCGGTCGGAGGTGCTGGTGGCGCGCGGGTCGGCCGGGCAGCCGACGCGGGAAACGGCGATTGACGAGCAAACGGAACAAGTGCTGCAGGAGCGGTTGAAAACCACGCCGGTGGAGACGAAGGTGGATCTGGAGGAGGTGCGCAAGCAAATCCGCGAGCAGGTGAAAGGGACGCTGGAACTGGTTCCCCCGGGCTACTCCCGGCAGTGGCGGATTGACCTGGGCCATCCCAAGAGTTATTTCCGGGACCAGCCCATGCAGTTGCGGGTGAAGTTCAACACGGCGAACCGGAGTTCCTCGGGCACGTTTGGGGGGGTGTGGCAGGCGGGCAACCCGACCACCACGAATTTCTGGCAGAGTGAGGCCATGAGCCTGGCCCCGGACACGTTCCATGAATTTGCGATTCCGGCCAATCTCTGTGATGAGCAGGGGCGGCTGACGATTTACTTTTTGAATCCCAATGACACGTCGCTGCTGTTTCCGCTGGATGAGGGGATTCATGTGCTGTATCCGGAGGGGGGCTTTGCGCTGAATTTTGCGCGGGGGCTGGGGATTATTTTGTGCTGGATGGCGCTGCTGGCGGCGCTGGGGCTGACGGCGGCGAGTTTTCTTTCCTTTCCGGTGGCGGCGTTTTTTTCGCTGGGGCTGCTGGTGGTGGGTCTGTCGAGTGACACGCTGGCGGAAGCGGTGGGGAACGGTTCGGTGGCGGCGGGCAATGAGGAGACGGGGGTGGCGGGGCATTCGGTGGCGGATGTGGTTTTGATCCCGGCGTTCCGGGGGGCGCTGACGGTGGTCGGCCTGGCGAGGAATTTTTCGCCGATTGATTCACTGAGCACGGGCCAGTCCATCCCGTGGTCGGACCTGGGGCTGGCGTTTGTGGAGATCGTGGTGGTGCTGGGGGGCGCGACGGGCCTGACGGGGATTTTTCTGCTGAACCGGCGCGAGTTGGCCACGGCCCAGGGGACCCAATGAACGCACGCGCCAAAAAACTGCTGCTGGTGCTGCTGGCCGCGCTGCTGCTGGTGGTTTCCGGCCGGGTGCAGACTTCGCTGAACACGGACCGGGAGCGGCTGGGGCTGACGCACATGGCGGTGCTGGACAATGCGCCGCCGATGCTGGCGTTCACGACGGTGGCGCTGGGCGGTTTCCGGGGGCTGATCTCGAACCTGTTGTGGATGCGGGCGAATGATTTGCAGCAGGACGACAAGTTTTTTGAGGCGGTGCAACTGGCGAACTGGATCACGGAATTGGAGCCGCATTTTTCGCAGGTGTGGGTGTTTCAGGGATGGAACATGGCGTACAACATTTCGGTGAAGTTCAAGGATTACCCGGACCGGTGGCGGTGGGTGGAGCGGGGCATCAGGCTGCTGCGGGACGAGGGGCTGCGCTACAACCCCAATGACGTGATGATCCACCGGGAGCTCTCCTGGTTTTTCCAGCACAAAATGGGGGCGAACCTGGATGACGCGAACATGTATTACAAGACGCAGTGGGCGCTGGAGATGAAGCCGTATTTTGGGGCCAACGGCACGAACTTTGACGAGCTGCTTCACCCCCGGACGCCGGAGGCGGTGCAGCGGCTGCATGATTTCACGAACCAATTCAAGATTGACCCGGCGTTTGCCAAGCAGGTGGATGAGCAGTACGGGCCGCTGGACTGGCGGCTGCCGGAGGCGCACGCGATCTACTGGGCGGCGGAGGGGATGGCGGTGGCGGCGCGGAATCCGGACAAGGTGGCGGGGGTGGACCTGATGCCGCTGCGGCGGAGCATTTATCAATCCGTTTTCCAGGCGTTTCATCACGGGCGGCTGATCGCCAACCCGTTTCAGGAGCAGTATTCGCTGGGGCCGAATCTGGAGCTGATCCCGAAGGTGAATGAGGCCTATGAGCAGGAAATGGCGGCGATGGCGGTGTCCGATCCCTCGATGAGCGACCACATTGGGAGCGCGCAGCGGAATTTTCTGCGGGACGCGGTTTATTTTCTGTACGAAAACAACCGGATTGCGGACGCGGCGAAATGGTTCAGGTATCTGGCGGAAAAGTATCCGAACAAGACGATCATTGAGAACAACACGAATTCGTTTCCGCGGAATGTGTCGCTGGACGAGTTCGCGATCGCGACGGCGCAGATTGACATCAACGAGACGTCGCAGGAACGGGTGACCTCGGCGGTGGAGGGGCTGCTGACGCATGCGTATTATGAACTGGCGACCGGGCAGGAGGACCGCTATGCGGGGTACAAGCTGCTGGCGAGCAAGGTTTATGAACATTACCGGGAGAAGTCGGGCGACAAGGGGGGCAAGAATGACCGGACGCCGCTGCCGCCGATGGCGGTGTTGAACCGGTATGTGGTCGGCCAAATGCTGGATCCCGCGCAGGGGATGCCGTTTGCGGTGCGGGCGGTGATCCGCTCGCAACTGGGCATGGCGCCGGAAACCAACGCGCCGGTGGCGGTGCCCCCCGGGGCGGCGGCGGAGGGCACGAATGCGCCGGGCGGCGCGGGGGCGACGGTCAATCCGCAGTAGCCCTGGCGGAGGCGGGGAAAATAAAATGTTTTTCCGGCATTTTTCGTTACCTAGTAACGTGGTGGGCTTCGTTTTTTACTTGACAGTGTTGGCAACTGGTTGAATGGGAAGGGGTTAGGTGGTGTCAAGGACAATCTGAATTGAGGGGCGTTTTTCGTTACCAGGTAACGAAAAATGCCAAAAAATCAAAATCCAAGAAAATACCAGATTTCAAGGGGTGACGCCCCGGGGTGGCGGGAGAGGTGGCCTTCCCCCAGCCGCGTCCGGGAGTGGCATTTTTGGCGTATGGCCAAGACCGACATGGCAATTTTGTAACTGTTCAGGTCGTTTCAGTTAACTGCCTGTTATTTTTAGCGGCGGGAGGC
>CAZUBG010000135.1:0-15459 GCA_964618545.1 uncultured Bifidobacteriaceae bacterium
CCAGTCCCCGTAGGGCGCCTCGGCAGAGGGCCGCAAAAATTAAGGCTAATTAACGCTATCCAGCCAAAAAAATAAAATAAAATCTATTTCGCCGTGGAGATCTTCGGTGTGGTGCCAGGCCAATGTCGCAATACACTCTCACCCTGTAGGCCGGGTCCCCTGACCCGGCGTCGGGCGTCAATCCAAGTCAGGCTTCCCTTATGCGGCAGCCCATCCTGTCCGCCCAAAAGATCACCCGATAAAACGACTGGCCAACGTGAGATTGGTCTTTTTTCGCCCGGCTTTCGGTCAAACCCGGTCAAACCTGGTCAAACCTAATCCAACCTTTCAAAGTAACGGGGCAGCCGGAACCCCGGCGGCCACACTACCAGGCTAAAACCTTGAACCAACGGACTTTACTCGCAAACAGTCCTTCATTCCGGCTCCGATCCGGGTCAAACCCGGTCAAACCTCTGATTTAGACGGTTCTTCCGCCAGTCGGAGAGAGACAATCAACCACCATTATAGTCGTACATCCATCTGTCGCAGGCGACCCAGTCCGTCCGCTTGTAACCGGTCTGGACTTTGGGCCGGTATTTCATAGATTAGGGCGTTGTCGAAATCTGTTGCAATCATTGGCGGTGGCATCACCGGTCTGACAGCGGCGTTTTACCTGAAACGCGCCGGCCTTCCGGTCACGTTGTATGAGGCCGCCAACCGCGTGGGCGGAGTCATCCAATCCCTGCGGAAGGATGGGTATCTGGCGGAATTTGGCCCCAACACCCTGCTGGAAACCTCGCCGAAAATCGGCCAGTTGGTCCGCGATGCGGGTTTGCAATCCCGCCGACTGGACCCGGACCCCGCCGCCACCGCCCGTTATCTGGTGCGCTATGGCCGTCCCATTTCGATGCCCTCCTCGCCCCTGGGATTTTTCTTCACGGACCTGTTCTCCTTCCGCGCCAAGCTCGCCCTCCTGCGCGAACCGTTTCGCCCGGCCCGGCGGGATGGCGTCGAGGAAAGCATCGCCGAATTTGTGGAGCGCCGGATGAATCGGGAGTTTCTGGATTACGCCATTGACGCCCTGGTGGCCGGCATTTACGCCGGGGATCCCCGCAAACTGTCACTCCAACAGGCCTTTCCCCGGCTGGCCGCCCTGGAGGAAAAATATGGTTCGATGATCAAAGGCCAGATCTTCGGTGCCCGGGAACGGAAGCGGAGCGGCGAAATCGCCAAGGATCGCGCCCCCAAGTTTTCCTTCGACGAGGGCCTGCAGGTGCTGACCGACACGCTGGCCCAAAACCTCGGCGAAAGCCTCCGGCTCAAGACCTCCGTTGCCAGGCTGACGCAAACCGACGCGGGCTGGACCCTGGATTTACAGGGGCCGGACGGTGTGTCCCAGGCTCGTCATGACACGGTCATTTACACCGGCACCGCGCATCATTTGGGCAAATTGCAAATCGCCGCGCAAACCCCGTTGGATTTTTCCGGGTTTTCCCAAATCCGGTATCCTCCCGTGGCCAGTGTGGTGCTGGGCTTCCGGCGGGAGGACGTCACCCATCCCTGCAAAGGGTTTGGCGTGCTGATCCCCCGGGTTGAGGGCTTTAACATTTTGGGGGCCATCTTTTCCTCGGCCTTGTTCCCAAATCGCGCGCCGGCCGGTCAACTCTGCCTGACGTGTTACGTGGGCGGAGAACGCCAGCCGGAACTGGCCGCCCTGCCGCCGGAAAAGCTGTTCCCACTGGTCACAAATGACTTGCGCCGGTTGCTCGGGGTGCAGGGCGAGCCGGTGTTTGCCCACAGCGTTTTCTGGCCCCGCGCCATCCCCCAATACAACCTGGGTTACGGCCGCTTTCGCGCCTTGATGACGGACATTGAACAAAAGGCCCCGGGCCTGCTGTTGGCCGGCAGCTACCGGGACGGAATTTCGCTGAGCGACTCGATCGTCTCCGGCGGCAACGCGGCGGAACGGGTGCTGGGCACGGGAAAAAGATAACCGTCTGCTTCTCGTTCCGCCACCGGCGCTTTCAACGGTTGTCAGACGCCGGTTTCGTGGTAGAATAACAGTGGCTGGACAAAACAAGAACAATCCAAACAGACGCCATGATTTTAACTTTGCCTGAAAAGCTCGAAGCGCGCCTCTCGCCGCAATCCCTGGCGCTGCATCTCGCCATCGGCTTGTTTGTATCGGATGAAGCGACGCTGGGACAAGCCGCCCAAGTCGCCGGCCTGTCGCAGGCGGATTTTCTGCGTGACCTCGGCCAGCGCCGGATGCCCATCCATTATGGCAGCGAAGAACTCGCTGCCGACTTGCAGTCCGTTGAATCCCTCCTGGCACCATGATCGTTGTGTCGGACACTTCCCCGCTCACGGCCCTGCTGACCGTTGGTGAAGAGCGTCTCTTGATCAAACTCCTTGACGAGGTGGTCATCCCACTGGCGGTGCAAAATGAATTGCTGCGACACCATGCCCGGTTGCCGGACTGGTTGCGCGTCGCCCATGTGCAGGACACGGTGCAAGTAGGGAAATACACCCAACTCGTGGACGCAGGCGAAGCCGAGGCCGTCGAACTGGCCTTGGAACTCCATGCCGACCGGGTCCTCATGGATGAACGCAAGGGCCGGAAACTCGCCGCCCAGGCAGGCCGTGGCGGTGATCGGATTGCTGGGAGTGGTGTTACTGGCCAAACGGAAATCGCTCATTCCTTCAGCCCGGACGCTGCTCCGGCGATTGGACTTGGAAGCAGGCATTTGCCTGGCCCCGGATATCAGTGACACCGCCCTCAAAACAATCGGCGAATAACTTCCTTTTTCAACCAATTCCTGTTTCTTCCCGCTGATAAGTGGTATAATTTTTGCCCATGAGCAAAGCTGTCCTGCTGGTCAACCTGGGCTCGCCCGATTCGCCGTCGGTCGGGGATGTCCGCCGCTATCTGAATGAATTCCTCATGGACGGGCGGGTCATTGACAAACCCTGGCCCCTGCGGCGGTTCATCGTGGCCATGATCCTCATCAACCGCCCCAAGGAATCCGCCCATGCCTACGGCAAAATTTGGACACAGGAGGGATCGCCGCTGGTCGTCACCAGCAAACGGGTGCAGGCCCTGTTGCAGGCGCGGCTGACCGTGCCGGTGGAACTGGCCATGCGTTACCAAAACCCCTCCATTCCCGTCGCCGTCAAAAAACTGGCGGCCGTGGGCGTGCGGCAGGTCTTGCTGATTCCGCTGTTTCCGCACTATGCCATGTCCAGTTACGAAACCGCCGTGGTGCGGGTTCAGGAAGTCGCCGCCCTGCTGGCGCCGGGCCTGAAGGTGGTGGTGCAACCGCCCTATTTTGACCAGGCGGATTATCTGGCCGCGCTGGCGGCCAGTGCGGAACCCCATTTAAAGGGCGGCTACGATCATTTGCTGTTCAGCTTTCACGGCATCCCGGAACGGCATCTGTACAAATGCGACCCCACCGGTGGCAACTGCCTGCGGGTATCGGATTGCTGCACGGTGGCCAGTCCCGCCCACGCCACCTGCTATCGCGCGCAATGTTTTAAGACCGTGGCCGGCCTGGTGAAACTCGCGGGGATTCCCCCGGAGAAATATTCCGTGTCCTTCCAGTCCCGGCTCGGCGAAGACCCGTGGCTCAAGCCCTACACGGATTTTGAGTTGTTGGCCCTTCCCAGACGCGGGGTTAAAAAACTGCTGGTGATCTGTCCCGCATTTGTCTCCGATTGCCTGGAGACCATCGAGGAAATCGGAATCCGGGGCCGGGAGTCATTCATGGCGGCCGGCGGCCGGGAGTTCGCACAAATCCCCTGCCTGAACGAACATCCCCGGTGGATTGAAACGCTGGCCAGGATGAGCGAACGATTTTTGCAGCCGTGATTGCGGCAGATCACTTTTTGGTCTTGTCCCGCGCCGGACCAAATTTCAATCTCACCGTTTCCTGAAGGAAGCCCAGAATCCCGCGTTTCTTAACGGGTTGAGCCGCGGAGATTCGTTCGCATTTGTGACTGCATAGGTTGCAGAGGAACAACGGAGGCCCCCCCTGGCGCTTCATGATGTGAATGCAAGCGTGGCACATCACCCCGCCACAATAGTGCAGCGGAAAATCGCCGGAACTTCGGGATGCCGGGGACAACAAAGAGTGCCGTCGGGCAGCACGACCGGGGCCAGCTTGGTTTCCGGGGGGGCTCCCTGATCGGGGATCGCAATAATCACGTCGGTGGATTCCACGAATAACTCCACATCGCCCAAACGGATCTCCTGCCCGGCCTCCAGCCAGGCCTCTTTGACGGGCTCGCCATTGATGAAGCAACCGTTGGTCGAATCGCAGTCGCGCAGGTAAACGCCGTCGTTTGTCACCACCAATTCGCAGTGAAGCGAGGAGATGGTGGTGTGCGGAATTTGAAAATCATTCTCCGGGGTGCGGCCAATATGATTCACCCCTAGGCGCAAATCCAGCGTCCGGTTTTGCAATCCCTCAGTTTTTATTAGCAGTCTGGCCATTTTTGAGCCCTTTCAACAACCTCTGATACTTGCGCAAAAATGCGGCGAAACCAGCCTGATGTCCAGCCAAAAATCAAACCAGCGGATGGCTGGCAAACACAAACTCCGTCACGATGCGGCCGCCAATCAAATGTTCCTGAAGGATCCGCTCCAAAACCTCCGGACCGCAGGAGTGATACCAGACTCCCTCCGGGTACACGACGGCAATCGGCCCCTGCCGGCAGACCCGGAGACAATTGGCCCGCGTGCGATACACCAGCGGTTCCGGCCCGGTCAGCTCCAACTCCTTCAATCGCTGCTTGAGATACTCCCAGGCCGCCCGGCCTTGGAGGCGTTCACAGCACCGCGCCTCGGTGGGTTCGGCGCAAAGAAAGATGTGCCGCTTGAAGCGGTTCAGCCCCAGCGTCTCCACCACCGCTGCCAGTTCCGGGTCCATGAACGCCGGCCTACACTTTGGAGGCGATGAACTGCTCCAGTTTGACCGCATCGGCGTTGAATAGACGGATGCCTTCCGCCGTTTTTTCGGTGGCCATGGCGTTTTCATTGAACCGCCAGCGGAAGGATTTCTCGTCCAGCGTGGTCTTTTCAATGCCGCTGGCCCGGGCCATTTCCGGGCTCAGTTTCCGGGCCACCGGAAAGGTGCTTTTTTGCAGCTCCGCCAGCAGCGCCGGGCTGATCGTCAGCAAATCACAGCCGGCGAGTTCCAGAATTTCACCGACGTTGCGGAAGCTCGCGCCCATGATCTCGGTCGCATACCCGAATTTTTTGTAATAGGCGTAAATTTCGCGGACGGATAGGACCCCGGGATCTTCGGCCGGGGCAAACTCCTTTTTCTCTTTGGCCTTGTGCCAGTCCATGATGCGGCCAACAAACGGGGAGACCAATTTGACCCCCGCTTCAGCGCAGGCGATGGCCTGGGGCAATGAAAACAACAGGGTCAGATTGCAGTTGATGCCCTCCCGCTGGAGAATCTCAGCCGCCCGGATGCCCTCCCAGGTGGAGGCGATCTTGATCAGGATGCGCTCGCGTGGAACGCCTTGTTTCTCGTAAAGGGCGATCAAATGTCGGCCCTTGGCGGCGAGCGCCGCAGTGTCAAACGAGAGGTTGGCGTCCGTTTCCGTGGAGACGCGCCCGGGAACGATCTTGAGGATTTCCCGGCCGAACGAAATCAGCAAATCGTCCAGCACCAGCTTGACCAACTGGGGGCCGGAGGCCTTGGATTGGTTGTCGGCGATGGCCCGGGCCACCACGAACTGATATTCCGGCATCAGGGCGGCCTTGAGAATCAGCGAAGGATTGGTGGTGGCATCGCGCGGCGCAAATTGCTTGAGGGTGGCGAAATCACCGCTGTCGGCCACCACCGTGGTGAATTGCTTGATCTGGTCCAATTGGCTCTTTTCAAGGGCACTCATAAATTTTGTAAATGTAGCAGGTTAACACATTTCCAGTTCAGCTTACGAAATTTTAAGCGTCTGGCAATTACCAATCTTTTTGACACTTTTGTCAAACCGGGTAAGCTGGGGCCAGCTTTTCAACATACACATAACATATATTATATGCCCACACATTATCTGGCTTGTGATCTTGGGGCCGACAGCGGCCGCCTCATTCTGGGAACCCTGGCCGACGGCAGGGTGACCCTCGAGGAATTGCACCGTTTTCCCAACGGGGCGGTGAAGGTCAGCGGCGCGTTGCAGTGGAATTTTGAAGGTTTGCTGAATGAATTGAAGAACGGTCTGAAAAAGGCCGCCGCGCGCCAGTTGCCATTGGCCAGCATCAGCACGGATTCCTGGGGGGTGGATTATGTGCTTTACGACGAGCGCGGGCTGGTGATGTCGCCGGTCTGGTGCTACCGGGATTCGCGCACCGCCTCGGGGGTGGAAAACACCAAGGCGAAGGTGGACTGGCCGACGATTTACGCCGAGACGGGCATTCAGTTCATGGCGCTCAACACCATTTATCAGATCGTCACGGAACCGCCGGCGCGCCTGGCGGCCGCAAAGCAGTTGCTGCTGATTGGCGACGCCTTCAATTTTTTCTGCTCCGGCGTCGCCCGAAACGAAGTGTCCCTGGCCAGCACCACGCAACTCTACAATCCGCAGACCAAGACCTGGTCGAAAAAACTGTTCGCGGCGCTGGGTCTGCGGGAATCGCTGTTCGCCCCCATCTGCCCCTCGGGCACGCTGCTCGGACCGATGAAAAAAAATCTGGCCGCCGAGGTGGGACTGCCGCAGATCCAGGTCATCGCCTCCTGTTCCCATGACACGGGGGCGGCGGTGGCGGCGGTGCCCGCGCAGGGCGAAAACTGGGCCTATCTGAGTTCCGGCACCTGGTCGCTGATGGGTGTGGAGTGGCCGCATCCCGTCATCAATGAACAGGGACGCGGTTTGGGTTTCACCAACGAAATCGGCTTTGGCGATTCCGTGCGCCTGCTCAAAAACATCATCGGTCTCTGGGTGGTGCAGGAATGCCGCCGGGACTGGGCCAGGCAGGGTAAAAAGTATGATTTCGACACCCTCGCCCGACTGGCCGAGGCGTCCGCGCCATTCAAGTCGTTGATCAATCCGGATGACGCGCGTTTTCTCAGCCCGGATGACATGCCGAAAAAGATTGCTGATTTTTGCCGGGAAACCGGGCAACCCGTGCCGGCGGATCATGGTGCCTATATGCGCTGCATTTATGAGAGTCTGGCGCTGTTTTACCGCGTCACCCTGCGTAAAATGGAGCGGCTGACCGGCAAGAAAATCGAGCGTCTCCATATTGTGGGCGGCGGCAGCCAGGATGCCACGCTGAATCAATTCACCGCCAACGCGCTGAAAATCCCCGTGCTGGCCGGGCCAAAGGAATGCGCCGCCCTGGGAACCATCCTGGTGCAGGCCATCGCTCTGGGGCATTTGCCCTCCCTGGCCGCCGCCCGCGAGGTCGTGCGGAATTCCTTCGAACTGAAAACCTTCACCCCCCAGTCGCCGGCGGAATGGGATGCCGCTGCCGTCCGGTTTGAAAAATTGTTAAGCTGAAGGCCACGCGTGGAAGCACCCCATCTCATCCCTTGCACCATCCCCGGGTTTCGCTCGGTCCCGCGGACGGGCGTGATTTACGTCACCCATGAGGCAACGCTGCATGGCTTTGCCTACGGCGGCGGCGGCTGGGCCAATTTGGGCCAGGGCTCGCCCGAAACCGGGCCGATCCCCGGAGCGCCGCCGCGCGTTTCCGAGGTGACCATCGCCCCGGCCAGCCAGCAATACGGTCCGGTGGCGGGCAACCGGGAGATTTGCCAGGCGGTGGCGGACTTCTACAACTCGACCTACCGGCGCGGGAAAAAATCCCAATACACCGCCGACAACGTCAGTATTGCCAGCGGCGGACGGCTGGCGCTGACGCGGCTGGCCAGCGCCCTGGGTAACATCAACATGGGCCATTTCATTCCCGATTACACGGCGTATGAGGAATTGCTGAGCGTCTTCAAGGCCTTCACCCCCATTCCCATCCTGTTGGATGCCGCCGGCGGCTACAAGATTTCGCCCGCCGACCTGAAGGAGGAGATTCTTGGACGGGGATTAAGCGCGCTGCTGGTCAGCAACCCCTCCAATCCCACGGGTCAACTCATGGAGGGGGCGGAACTGGCCGCCTGGTGCCAGCTCGCCCGGGAATGCCAGTGTTCCATGATCTTTGACGAGTTTTACTCCCACTACATCTACACCGGAACGCCGGACCAGCCCAAAATGGTTTCGGCGGCGGAATATGTTGAGGATGTGGAGCACGACCCGGTGGTCATCGTGGACGGCTTGACGAAAAACTGGCGCTACCCCGGTTGGCGGATCAGTTGGACGCTCGGCCCGAAGGCGGTGATTGAAACCATTGCCAGCGCCGGATCGTTTCTGGACGGTGGGGCGAATCATCCGTTTCAACGCGCCGCGTTGCCGCTGCTGGACCCGCAAAATGCGGCGGCGGAGACCTTGGCCATTCAAAAACATTTTGGCCTCAAACGAGCCCTGGTGCTTGAACGGCTCAAAGCCCTGGACATCGGCGTGGAAGCCGCCCCCGTGGGGGCGTTTTATGTCTGGGCCAACCTCGCCCGCCTGCCCGCCCCACTGGATGATGGCCTGGTTTTCTTCCGTGAAGGACTCAAGGAAAAGGTCATCGTCGTGCCCGGCGTTTTCTTTGATGTGAATCCGGGAAACCGGCGCAGCCACGCCCGCTACAAAAACTATTGCCGCATCAGCTTCGGTCCGGAACTGGAAAAAGTGGAGCTGGGCTTGGACGCGTTTGCCGGGGTGATTGCGAAATTCAAGTAAACCCTGCCTTCACCCCAGCAGTTGGTGAACTTCCTTCAGTTTCGCCACGATGTTAATATCGGCCCGGCAGGCGGGCATGCAGTCGCCGCAGGCGATGCAGGCCGTGCCATCCTTCGTCAGCGTCTTGTATTCCGCGCGGGCGCGCGACAGGTCGTGGTAATCCAGGGCATAACGCTCGTATCGCAAAATATCGGCAATCGCAATGTGTTCCGGGCAATGCGACACACAATCCGCGCACAACAGGCAGGTCAGCCCCTTGTTGTAAGCCGCCAACAGCCCGAGCGTCTCCCGGTCGTTGAAACTCATCTTGCTCTCGCACGCGGCCTTGACGTTTTCCTGCAACTGATCAAAATTCTTGGTCGCAATCACCGCCGCCGTGAGATTTGGATTGGCCATCAGCCATTTCACCATCGCCGTGGCCGGCGAACTGCCCTTGTAGCGCGGCTCGGCCAGCAGATCCTGCATCTTTTTGTCCGTGGCGGCCCGGCCCACCCCGCCCATGGTTTTCATCGCGATCACCCCAAAATCCTTCTCTTTGGCCCGCGCAATCACATCCTGAATTTCCTTCCGGTCCCCATAAGTGTAAAAAAACTGCGCCGCCTCATAGGGTGAATGATCCATCAGATAGGCCACAATGTCATACGCCATGTCCCCGCCGATGTCATTGTAGTGATGCTGGGAAATGGCCAGGTGCTTGACCAACCCTTCCTTTTTCAACCGGTCATAGGCCCGGACCACGCCCAGGTTCGTCTTCGCCTCCTCCACCGAATGGTAGCCAAAATGAAACTTAAACACGTCATAATATCCCGCCCCGGAACGCTCGACGGCTTTTTTGACAAATTGATAATGCTGCTCCTCGTCAATGTGACCCGTCTTGTGGTCGCCGCCCACGCGGTCCACCGTGATCTCCAAATGGTACGACTCACGCGGCTGGGCCTTGATGGCATCCGGCATCGTCTCCGCCGTCCAGCGATGCGCCTTGTGCCAGTAATTCACCCCGGCTTCCACCCCCATCGGAATCACATCAGCGCTCCAATCCGACGCCCCCACCAGCGCGCTGATCTCCAGACCCGTCCGCCCGTAACGCCGGCGCGGCAACTTGGGTGGCGAGCCCGCCGGCTCCGCGCCCAAAACGTTGAAGGCCCCCAGACCGGCCAGGGCCAGTCCCGCCGCCCCCGTCGCCCCCGCCCGGATGAAATCCCTCCGGTTCAGTCCGCTCGTTTCCAAATTGTTTTCATTCATAGAATTGCTCACTTTCATCCGGGTAAAAAAACGACTCAAGCCGAAAAAGATTTCCCGCACCCGCAGCTTTCTTTGGCGTTGGGATTGGTGATTTTAAAACCACCGGCCGTCAGGTCATCACTGAAATCAATCACCGTGCCCCGCAAATACTGCGCACTGACCGCATCCACCCACACCTTGACCCCGAACTCTCCGCCCGTCAAATCTCCCTCCCGTTTTTCATCGAAAATCATGCCGTACTGCATGCCGGAACATCCCCCCTGCTCCACATACACCCGCAGGGATTTGCCCGCGTTTTCCGGCAGCGCCATCAGGGCTGAGATTTCCCCGGCCGCCCGGGCCGTCACCGCAACCACCGGTTCAGTAATGTTAATCTCGGTCATAAAGTGGAATCTAACCGCCGCCCCCCAGCCTGTCAAACTGGCAATCAGCAAAAAGGAATGGCGCGCCATCCAAAGCGCGAAAAGGCGACCCTCCGCAATCGAACACTGGTAAACCAGCCGGGCCTTTGCTAGGCTGGTGCCGAGTTGATGAATGCTTTTGGGCAAAAATGGATAATTGGCGGGCTGACAGGGCTGGGCCAGATGACGTTGCTGGCCAGGGACGCGCTGGCATCCTGCCTGACGTTCAAGCTCGCCAGGCGCGATTTGCTGTACCAGGTCTATTCCATCGGGGTCAAATCCCAGTCCGTGGTGCTGGTGACGGGCGCGTTCACCGGCATGGTGCTGGCGGCGCAAACCTATTTCCAGTTTCACAAGGTGAAAATGGACACGGCCACGCTGGCGGTGGTGAGCGTCTCCATGTGCAGCGAACTGGGGCCGGTGCTGACGGCGTTGATGGTCGCCGGCCGGGTGGGGGCCTCCATGGCGGCCGAACTGGGCACGATGCGCGTCACCGAACAAATTGACGCCCTCCGGACGCTGGCCACGCATCCCGTGGACTATCTGGTGGTGCCGCGCCTGGTGGCGTCATTCATCGCCCTGCCCATTCTGACCACGGAAGCCATGGCCACCGGAATTGCGGCCAGTTATGTCGTCGGGGTGTTTCTGCTGGGGATTGACCCCGCCTACGCCTGGTGGAACATGCTCAAATACTCGCATGACATTGACGTGCAAATCGGCATCATCAAGGCCATCGTTTACGGGGGCATTATCGCCCTGGTGGGCTGTTACAAGGGACTTTCGTGCGGCATGGGGGCCGAGGGGGTGGGCCGGGCCACCACGGAGGCGGTGGTCTATGCCTCGATTTCAATCCTGATTTCCAATTTCTTTCTGACGATGGTGCTGGAACAGGTGGCGGTCATATTCAAGTTATGATTGAAGTGCGCGATTTGAAAAAAGGCTTTGGCGGCAACACCGTTCTGGAAGGCGTGAGCTTTCAGATTGAAAATGGCGAATCCATGGTCATCATCGGGCGGAGCGGCGGCGGAAAGAGCGTTCTGCTCAAGCTCATCATCGCCCTGATTCAACCGGACAGCGGCGCGGTCCTCATTGATGGGAAAAACATCGTGGGGCTCAATGAACGGCAGTTGATCCGCGTGCGCGAGCAGTTTGGGATGGTGTTTCAGGGGGCGGCCTTGTTTGACTCAATGACCGTGGAGGAAAATGTGGCGTTTGCCCTCCATCGCAAGGGCGGCCATACGCCCGGCGAAATCAGCCGGCTGGTGGCCCGCACGCTGGACGTGGTCGGGCTGCCCGGCACGGAAAAGAAAAAGCCGGCCGAACTGTCGGGCGGCATGAGAAAGCGCGTCGGCCTGGCGCGGGCCATCATTTACGAACCGCGGATTCTGCTTTATGATGAACCGACGACCGGACTGGACCCGATTGTGTCGGACAGCATTGACAACCTGATCATCCGGGTGCGGGAAACACTCAAGGTGACCAGCGTGGTGGTGACGCACGACATGCGCAGCGCCCGGCGGGTGGGACAAAGGATCCTGATGTTGCACGACAAAAAGATCTATGCCAACGGCACACCGGAGGCAATCTTCACCTCCCAGGATCCGGTGGTCCGCCAGTTCATTGACGGGGTGGCGGACCCGGAGGATATTTTATTTTGAATCATGGATAAATCAAAGCGGTTGGAAATCAAAGTCGGATTGTTTGTGGCGGTGGGACTGATCCTGCTGGCGGTGCTCCTGCTGCAATTCAGCAAAAGCACAAGCGCCTTTCGCGGCACCTATGTGGTGCGCCTGCATGCGGGCAACGTGGGCGGCATTAAACCCCGGGCGCAGGTGCTGCTGGCGGGGGTGCAGGTGGGCACGGTGGCCGACATTCAACTGGCCAAGGACGGCAAAAGCGTGACCCTGTTCCTGAGCATTTACAAAGATTACGTCATCTACCACGACGCCCGGTTTGTGATCGAACAGGCCGGCTTCCTGGGCGACCAGTATGTTTCAATCATTCCCACCGCCAATTCGGACCCCAAACTCCAGGATGGCGCGGACGTGCCCTGTGAGGATCCCTTCAATTTACAGGAGGTGGCCCGTTCCGCCGCCGGGTTTATTCAACGAATGGATGACACCGCCAAAAAAGTGGATGACTCCGTCACCGAATTCCGGCGCGTGGTGCTCAACGGCCCAACGCTCACCAATTTCGACGTCGCCATCAACAATGTGCGCACCCTCTCCGAAGAGGCCCTGACGACGGTCAGCAACCTCAACGGTCTGATCGTCACCAACCGTGACCAGGTGAATCTGGCGGTCAGCAACGTGGTTCATTTCTCCCATCAATTGACCGATCTGGCGGATGCCGCGCACGCCCTGCTGGACACCAACGGCACCACCATCACGGCGGCCGCCCAAAACGTAAAAGCCTCCACGGAAATTTTAAAGAATGTCATGACTGACGTGCAGTCCGGCAAGGGTCTGGCGGGAACCCTGCTCCAGGATCAGGTTTTGTCCTCGAATGTGCAGGCCATCGCCGGCAATCTGGCGGTCACCACCAGCAACTTGAACCGGGAGGGGTTGTGGGGCGTGCTGTGGTCGCACAAACCACCCAAACCCGCCGGCACCAATTCATCCGCGCCGGGCGCCCGGCGCTAAACCAACTCACAACCCATGAACTTCGTCACCATTTTTAAGGCCATGAACGCCGCCCAGGTGCAAATCGTCCGTTCGCGCCTCGAGGCCGCTGATTTTCACACGTTCGTGCCGGACGACCTTTCCGCCTTTGGCTCGGATCCGCTGGCCCTCGGGGCCGGCGGCATCCGCATTCAGGTGCCGGAGGCCGAAGCCGAGGATGCCCGCGAATTTCTGAAAGACAAAAGCGCGTGACTCCCGCCCAAATCAAATCATTGGGCCGGCTCAAGAAACTTCTGCCCGGGGAAATCGTTCTGGACGCCGAAATCCTCGCCAAATACGCCGGCGACAAGTGGTTTGCTGTCCACCAACCGGATGCCGTCGCCCTGCCCCGCTCGGCGCAGTCGGTTTCCAAGATTTTGCGCTTCGCCAGCCAGCATCGGATTCCAGTCACCGCCCGCGGAGCCGGTCACGGGTATGTGGGCGGCTGTGTTCCCATGCGGGGGGGCATCGTGCTGTCGCTGGAGCGCCTGAACCGTTTGCTGGAAATCAACGGCCGCGATTTTGTGGCCGTCGTCCAACCGGCCGTCATCACCGAACAATTGCAGCGGGCCGTGGAAAAACGCGGGCTCTTTTATCCGCCGGACCCGGCCAGCCGGGCCGACAATTTCATCGGCGGCAACATCGCCACCAACGCCGGCGGACCGCGCTGTCTCAAATACGGCGTCACCCGGGACTATGTGCTCGGGCTCGAAGTGGTGCTGGCCAATGGCGACATCGTCCGACTGGGCGGCCGCACGCATAAAAACAAAACCGGTTTTGATCTGCACCGGCTGTTCGTGGGATCCGAGGGCCTGCTGGGGGTGATCACGGAAGCGACGCTCAAACTGATTCCCCTGCCGCCCTACCGCGCGAATCTGGCGGTGGGCTTTGGATCCATGAAAAACGCGGTGCGCGCCCTGCAAGCCATCCTGGCGGCGGGGTTTTTGCCCTGCGCGCTGGAACTGGCGGATCAATTCACCCTGGCCGCCGCCGCCAGGCGCACCAAAAGCGAGCGTCTGCTGGATTGCCGCGCGCATTTGATCGTGGAACTGGACGGCCAGGAAAAGTCGGTCCAGGGCGAAATCAAGGATCTGGAAAAAATCGTTCAAGCGCAGCAGCCGTTGTTTGTGGACGCCGGCTTCGGGGCGGCCCAGTGCGAGGAGATTTGGAAAATCCGGCGGGAATTCTCCTACGCCCTGCGCGACACCGGGCTGACCAAGTTGAACGAGGATATTGTGGTTCCCCGGGGCCGGCTGGAGGAATTATTTCGCTTCACGGCGCGGCTCCAAAAGAAGCATGGTCTTCCCATCGCCTGTTTCGGCCATGCCGGTGACGGCAACATTCACACCAATGTGATGGTGGACTATACACAGCCCGGCGCCAAAGCCCGCAGTGAAGCCGCGCTGGATGAACTGTTCCAGCAGGTGATCGCCTGGGGTGGCGCGATCAGCGGCGAACACGGGATTGGGCTGGCGAAAAAACGCTGGTGGCCGCAGGCGGTTTCCCAGGAGGCGCGCGCCCTGCATCACACGGTGAAACAGGCGTTGGACCCGCACGCCATCTTGAATCCCGGTAAATTTATTTAGTTGAAATAGGGTGGCGATTTAGTTTGCCCTTCACTCGGAAACGGGCAAGATGGGCCCGTGACGGTCGGTCACGAATCCTTTTCGGAGCGTAGCTCAGCCTGGTAGAGCGCTTGCTTTGGGAGCAAGAAGTCGCAGGTTCGAATCCTGTCGCTCCGACCATTTTCCTCCCCGGACGGCCCCGGCCGCCCCAAACATCCCCAATGCCGCTGCTTGGTCCCGATGCTCCTCGGGCAAAACAAGACTTCCCTGAATCTCAACCAAGCGGAATTTTAGCCGGATTTCGCGGCTGGAATCCCCCTGCATCAGGCCGCTCCCGGGAAAGTGTCTTTTTTTAGCCAGATCCCCACTGGTGAATTGTTTCTCATGTGGACAAAAGGATACAGAATCCTGCACCCCGGCCCGGTGCGTTATTAATTTTTATTGATTCACACCCCGGAAAATCAGGGCCTTTTTAAATTTCTATATTTTCAACCAAGGATGGCATCCCCATTGCTTATCTTCCGTGTGTGCCAATTACAGCCAAATAAGCTGGGCATTGTGCATCCTCCAAGATGGGGGATGTGAGTTGCGCCAGAAACTCGGGCGCAAAAATTGGCCGGGAAGACGCAGCTCGAACAAAAAACGAACCACATATGAAGAAAATCGAAGCAATCATTAAACCATTCAAGTTGGAAGAGGTCAAAGACGCCCTCAGCGAAATCGGCATTGAAGGCATGACGGTCGTTGAGGTCAAGGGCTTTGGCCGCCAGAAGGGCCACACCGAGATCTACCGCGGCAGTGAATACACGGTGGATTTCCTGC